>DHDO01000106.1:101148-103196 GCA_002399435.1 Firmicutes bacterium UBA4874 | reverse complement strand
AACAATTTTACAATTGTTTTCAGCCTTTCTCATTTGATTGATTCACAAAGTAAAAGCCTTTTCGGCACATTCAGCCTTTTAACGATCCTATCATAATACCTTTCACAAAATGCTTCTGTATAAACGGATACAGTATCAACATAGGCAAACTGGAAATCACAATCAGTGAATATTTCAAAAGG
This sequence comes from Firmicutes bacterium UBA4874, assembly GCA_002399435.1. Classification (GTDB taxonomy): domain Bacteria; phylum Bacillota; class Clostridia; order Caldicoprobacterales; family DTU083; genus UBA4874. Next base: position 103,014 of record DHDO01000106.1, on the reverse strand, counting down.
TCTGCCAAACCCTGCTGCCTGGCCAGAGTGGCAGCATCCTGCATCATGGCGTCGCTGTTCTGATTTTTAATCAGAATATTCCTCAAAATAATCTGTAAAGTAAATTTCTTCTTATCCGACAGATAAATCATCGGACCAAAATAGGAATTCCAGTGGCCCACTGCAAACATCAGCGTCAGTACAGCCAGAATAGGTGCGGACAACGGAAGAACAATCTGCATAAGAAACCGGATATCACTGCAGCCGTCTATTTCAGCAGCTTCGTTAAGCTCATGGGGAATACTCGATTGAAAGAAAGTTCGTGCGACAATTACATTATAAACATTGACTGCACCCGGCAGCAAAATGGCAAAGTAGCTGTTATACAAACCAAGGTTCTTTATCAGCAGAAAAGTGGGAATCAGCCCTCCGCCGAAAAACATGGTAAAGGTGAAAATACCCATAAAGATATTTCTGCCATAAAATTGTTTCACAGACAGCGGATAGGCAGCCATAACCGTCATTACTACATTGATGGCAGTACCTATTACCATGACATACACACTGTTTAAAAATCCGCGTATAATTTCCGGATCCTTAAATATTGTTTTATAGCCCATCAAAGTGGGCCGTACCGGAAGAAGACGCACCTGTCCGGATATGACGGCATAGCTGTCACTGAAGGATGCGCTGACCACATAAATCAATGGGTACGCTATTGAAGCAAAGACAATCAACAATAGTATGGTATTCAAGATATCGAAAATACGATCCGAGACAGAAACGCCAATCCTGGTGGAATTCTGCTTTCTTGGTATTACATTTGCTACCATAAACTTGTTTCGCCTACTTTCCTTGAAATTTGGTTCACAATTACAAGCAAAATAGCATTTACAACAGAATTAAACATACTAACCGCTGTTGAAAAACTATATTGAGCTTTTTCCAGGCCTAACCGATATACATAAGTAGAGATGACGTCTGAAGAGCTCATATTGGCCGGATTTTGCATCAGGAGGACCTTTTCGTAGCCTACGCTCATAATGGATCCAAAATTCAGTATCAGCAAAATAACGATAGTTGGAATAATTCCCGGAATATCAATATGCCAAATCTTCTGGATCTTGCTCGCACCATCAATTTTAGCGGCCTCATACAATGATTGGTCTATACCGGACAGCGCAGCTATATAGATCACCGAATTGTACCCCATTCTCTGCCATATGCCAGACCAGACATATATGGATTTAAAATATTCCGGATGTGCCATATAATCAGTACGCTGCCCGCCTAAAAGTTCCACGATGGAGTTTACAATTCCGCTTCTTGGCCCTAAAAACATAAGCACCATGGAAACCATTACCACAGTGGAAATGAAATAGGGGGCATAAGAAACCATCTGAACCGTTTTCTTGAATCTTTCATTTATGCATTCGTTCAGCATAACAGCAAACACAATAGGAATGGGAAACCCAGCAAGTAAGGAGTACAGGCTGATCCCCAAAGTATTCTTTATCAACCTTGGAAACTGATGGGAATAAAGAAAATCTTTGAAGTTTCGCAGTCCAACCCACTCACTCCCAAATACTCCATCTGTGACCACATAGTTTTTAAATGCTATAATCAGGCCATACATCGGGCCATAGGAAAAGAGAAGTACAAAAAACAGGGGAACACTGAAAATAAGATACAGCTGCCAGTGTTTCTTTATACATTGGATAGGATAACGATCTTTCCTGTTTCGCATTTGCCGTGATGCTGTCATCGTTTTAATCATTGAAATCCGCCTTTCCCATTTTTCCCATATAATCATATTGGAACAGGAACCTCTAAGGTTTCTGGGCAAAGAAAACTTACCAATGTCAACAAGATATATTATGCACTCCT
>DHDO01000106.1:94405-101010 GCA_002399435.1 Firmicutes bacterium UBA4874 | reverse complement strand
AAATGATCTGTATAAAGTATGGAAAGCCAATGAATGGCTCTCCAATACATTCCGGCTCAGCCAAACCGGTGACTTCTTTTTTTATTTTAAGAACAATGATTTCTTTGTTTCCAATGATAATGTTTACACCTGTTTCAAGAGTGTATATGGATCCCTTTTCCAATTCAATCAACTTGGATATACGGACTTTTTGAAATCCATGAACCTAAACCGGTACCAGCATGTATTCTATCCTGTGATGCCCGTTAAGCTGAATAACATCGCCAGGCATGGAATGATATATGCCAGGGCAGTCCCCAATAAATACTACAACAATAATGTGACCTCTTATGTTTTCATAGATGAATCCTATTTGGAATCTTTGCGCAGTACAATTCTAACCAAAAACCACGTCATCGACATATACGACAGCGACGGGCATTTATTATATACCAGCGGCCCGCCATATCAAAACTGGAATAGAAAAAAAGGCGTCATCAAGCAAAATGTATCCTCCCCTTATGGATTTACATGCCAGTCCGAGATCCTAAGGAAAGACGCATTTTCCGAGTTGCGATTTATAAAAATGTTTATTTATGGCATAAATTCTCTCGCTCTTATGTTTACACTGGTATATATATATTTTAACGCAATAAAAAGCATTGGCAAAATTCAAAGGATATTGGGCTCGGTTGATAAATATCCATGGAACAACACGGATAACCTTTTTGATAACCTCAGTTATGTCTATAATCATCTGATTACGTCGAATGACAGCCTGAAAATCACCCTGGATATCCAAATGGATTTTATGAAAACTTCTGTTATGGAGAAACTTGTTAGTGGGCGCTATCAAAGCAAAGAGAACTTTGAAAATGAGATGAATCGTATTTCAGTTCGCATTCCCACGGATGCATTTTGCATTGCAGCAATATCTTCCCGCCAGAATATATCAAAAGAAGCCATGCGAAACATCGGCATGATTTTAACAGGAAGGGGTATAGCCAGCACACATGAGCATGGCACAATTATAATACTTATCGGGCTGAGCCGTCCGGAATTCAATGACTACAAAACCATAATGGAAAGAAGCATGAAGGCAATACAGGAGGAAATTCGTCTGGCAACAAACTTTTCCTGCCTCTGTTGCTGCAGCGACCTATTTGAAGATATATCGGAAACTGCTGTACACTTTGAATTGTGCAGCAAGATATTGGAAAAATATAGTCAAAGGGTTCCACTGGGGGATATCTTATGGAGCCATGATATGCAGCCTATACAGGAGAAGGCCTTTCAACAAAAAATAGTGGAATATATTGGAGACAACTACCCAAACCACAATTTATCCCTGCAGACGACAGCAGAATACTTCCAATTCTCACCCAGCTATTTTTCTGCTATTTTCAAGCAAACGATGGGAGAAAGCTACTCCAGCTATCTGGAAAGCATCCGCATGGCCCGTGCAGATTCGTTGGTCCGCACTACCAGTCTGAAAGTGGAAGAAATAGCGTCCCGATGCGGATATAGCTCTTCCAACACATTTCTTCGTGCTTATAAGAGACACTATGGCGTATCCCCCAAAAACAGAAAAAGCATCCTATGCTGAATATTCCGATATGGCGGAGCCACATGTTCTCCTCAGATAGAGCCGCTGGCTGCGTCATAGAAAGCCAGGGAAAAGATAGGGGAGCCACCACCCTGCCGATGGCTCCCTAACACCCTACTGATCCACGATGGAGCCGTCCACGCTCAGTCGGGTATTGATGGTACGCCGCTTAAAGGGGAAACGTTTTTCTACATCCGGTACAAGATCACAGCCGATGCCAGGTGTTTCAGGTAGCAGGGCAAAGCCATTTTCCACCCTGGGAACCCATGTCACCATATCCTTCTGGCTGAAGGATTTTTGGTCCATAGTATTGGTGCTGGTATAACGTTCGGTGGCTGAGATCCCTTCGTGATCCGGCAATTCCTGAAGGGCAAAGTTCTCAACGGAAGCCGCCACCTGCATGCAGGCAGCTGTACTGATGGGACTCAGGGGGTTGTGCGGCACGATCTGTACCCCATGCGCTTCGGCAATGTGGGCGATCTTGCGTGCACCGGAGATTCCACCGCACAGGCAGACACTCGTTCGGGCGTATGCCATGGCGTTCCGGGAAAACAGCATCTCAAACTCCTGTATGGTATGAATCCTTTCGCCGGTGGCTATGGGGACAGCAGAACGATTGGCAATCAGTGCCATTTCGTCAAAATTGTCCGGCGTTACCGGATCCTCCAGAAAAAATGGGGTATACGGTGCCACTTTTTCTGCGAAGGCGATAGCTTCCCCGGGTTTCATTCTGCGATGCAGTTCCAGACAAAGGTCCATGTCGTTCCCTACTGCTTCCCGAAGCTGACGTACACGATCCACAGCATTCGAAATCATGTTGCCGTAGCTTTCATAGTAACGTTTGCCGCGTGGCTCATCCAAAAAGGGAGACAGATGGCCCACAGCATTATAGCCGAGTTTCTTGGCTTTCACGCAGCTCTCGACCAGCTCTTCCGTTGTCGAGCCGCCTACATGATAATACGTGCGGATCCTGTCACGGCAGCGCCCGCCCAACAATTGATAAACAGGCACATTATAGTACTTGCCGGCGATATCCCACAGGGCAATATCAATTGCGCTGATCGCTCCCATAATCGCTGCGCCCCGGAAATGGAAACACCGGTACATATACTGCCAATGATGCTCAATCAAAAGCGGATCTTTCCCCAGCAGATAGGTTCGAAATGTTTCCATGGCTTCGGCAGATGCATTCAGGAAACCCCACGCACCGGATTCCCCAACGCCATATATGCCTTCATCCGTTTCAATCCGTACATAGAGAAAGCTGTTTGCCAAAATGGGCTTAACCTCTGTAATCTTCATAATAACCTCCGTTTCGCCGCCACCACCAGCGGCATAAATAATAGTGAAAACAGCGCGGTTCACATCACCGCTTTTACCTCTTTCTTCCCTGGTATATCTGGATATAATGGATACAGCGAACATAGCTTCTGTATCCGGAAGACCGTTACATCAGAAGCCGGGCCAGGAATCCGGATAAAATCAAAATAACTGCGCCGCCGATGCGGGTTGAAATAGCGGAATAAGGCAATAACTCCAATCTCCTGGCTGCTCCCAGGATCGCAATATCTCCCGTACCACCCATATCGGTCGAACAAAGTCCGGTGGTAATTCCTGCTTCAATCGGATAAAAGCCAATCAACTTCCCGACAATCATGGCAAATACACAGCCAGCGACCACAGCCCCCAAAATAAGGACCAGACGTACCGGCGTAACCGCTGCAAACACTTCATCCAGCTTGATCTGGGAAATGCCGAGAATCACCAGAATGATTTTACTGAAATTCTTGATAAAAAGCTGGGACCACTGATAGCAAGCCTCCTCAATATATGTGGGAAGGATCGCAGCAATTTTCACGATACAGCAGATAATGATCATCCAGGCAAAGGCGTGAATGATCGGAACAAAATGGTTAATAATGCTGCCTATGCACATCAAAACCACAGATGTAAAAAGACCAATTCCAAGCTTTCCAAAATCATCCGTTCGCTTTGGCATCTTGTCTTCACTGACTTTCAGTTTGCTGTTTGCAATCAACTTTCCGTCGCCGCTCCAGGAAGGCTTTGCCTTACCAAGACGGTTCATCAGACCTCCGCCGATGATTGCAAAGGCATTGGCCAAAGCAATACTGGGGACCATTTGTGCAAGCAGTGTAGAAGTGTCCGTACTCCAGGCCTCGCCAACGATCTTGCTCATGGGAATGGCGCCGGCACCAATTCCTCCGCCCAACACCGGAAGCGCTACAAAAAAGATTGCTTCTTTTATGTCATACCCGACAATAAGGGACAACAGGCTAACCATGGCTATCGCCCCGACCTGGCAGGCAATCACACATGGCATATAGCGTACAATCGCAGATTTCAGCGTATTGCGGTCCACGCCCAAAAGACTTCCGGCTATCAGAACTACAATGCCGTAATCCAGGAAATTTGTTGGGGACAATGTAAACTTGGTAATGGCATCCACCGTGACTTTTGGAATCAGGTGAAAATAAACCAGAGCAGACGATCCGAAGATACAGACAAACGCCCCTCCTCCCAGAAAGCTGCGGACAATGGGCAAATGCTCCCCAATAAAATCCAGAATCGCCGCCAGGGCAATGCAGACGGCAAACGCTCCGGTCAGTCCTTCCGGCAATGCACCCAGCAGCATGCTTACCAGCACAATCAGCGTAAAGACAGCAAACAAAAGCGGCTTCATTCCAATGATGGAAATGGGCTTTTTTCCTTCCTGCCGGGCTTCATCTGCCTGATTTTTGACTTGCTCCATTTTTGCTCCTCCTCAAAATGTCTATCTCACAAAGTGTTCTTCATGATCTTCCTTCAAATATCAACTATCTGGTATTCCCATGCACCGTTTCTTTATTTTCCCCCTCTATTTTCCTTCTTTCCATGTTTTTACGGATCAAAGGTTTGATCCCTCCTGCTTCCACAATGTGCAGCACATAATCTCCCAGCGGTTCGCTGGTCAATTCGGTCTTCTTCGTTATGTCGTATATTTTCCCGGATTGGAGGTCAACGGAAAGCTCGTCGTCGTCTGCGATATGTTGCGACACACCGGGGCAGATCATAACAGGGAGGCCAAGATTAATGGCGTTTCGGAAAAAGATCCTTGCAAAAGACCCTGCAACAACCGCCTGGATCCCGGCATTCAGCAGCGCAATCACAGCATGCTCCCGGCTGGAGCCGCATCCGAAATTCGTGCCCGCCACCAAGATGTTTCCGGACGCCCTTTTCCGGACGCTTTCATCGATTCCCTCCAGACAATGTTTTGCCACTTCTTTTGGCTCGACCAATGCCAGATACCTTCCGGGATAAATCTGGTCGGTATCAATATTTTTCCCCAACAGCACCGCATTGCCATGCAGCTTTTTTGTCATCATGCATTCCCTCCTGATTCTCTCCCATTTCCATCTTTCAGATACTCCCGCGGGTCCGTGATGACACCATTCAATACGGAAGAAGCCACGGAAGCAGGTGAGGCAAGATAGAGTCTGGAGTCGGTACTTCCCATTCTGCCGGGGAAATTACGGTTGGAAGCGGTGATACACACCTCATTTGCAGATAGAACCCCTTCATGGGCGCCCAGGCATGGACCGCACCCAGGGGAAGCAATGGTGGCGCCTGCATCGATCAGATCCTGTATTTCATGCCGCTCCATGCATACCTGCAGGACTTCCCGGCTGGCGGGAATAACAATCAAACGCACCCAGTCAGCTATTTTCCTGCCTTTCAGTATCCTGGCAGCAACAGCAATGTCTTCAGCACGGCCTCCGGTACAGGTTCCAATAAGGCCCTGATCGATTTTGATACCTTCGCCCTTCTTCAGCGGATAGACATTATCAACACTGCTGGGGAAAGCAAGCTGGGGCGCCAGATGATCCAATTCAAAAACATGCTCTTCGGCATAGTGGAATCCGGGGTCGGTGGTCATCACCTCAAAAGGCCGCACCGCACGATCGCGAACATAATCGATCACCTGCTGATTTGGCTGGATATAAGCCGTTTTTGCGCCCATTTCAAGAGCCATATTGCAAAGTACCATGCGCTCGCTGACGCCCAGCGAATCCACATAGCTTCCCGCAAACTCCACTCCCATGTATACGGCGCCGTCTGCCCGAAGCTTTCCGATAACATCCAGAATAACATCCTTTGCAAAGACACCGGCAGGCGGCTCGCCCTCCAGACGAATCCGCATTATTTTCGGCACCCTCATCCAGAGTTCGCCGGTAATCAGGATACATGCCATGTCCGTTGCTCCTACGCCGGTACCCATTGCGCCAAAAGCACCGTGGGTCGTCGTATGGGAATCGGTCGCCACCACAATCATCCCCGGATAGATCAGACCGCTCTCCGGCATCACCTGATGACAGACGCCACATGGAATATCAAAATGATAAGTCAGATGATTCTCCTTCGCAAAGGCGCGCATTTCGGCGTGATTGCGCGCAGCTTCCATTGTAGGGCTGGGCGCATAATGATCGAATACAAAAGCAACCCGGTCTTTATCCCACACCCGCTTTCCTCCCATTTCATAAAAGGAGTAAATGGTCTGCAGATACAGATCGTTGATTTCGGCAAAATCAATCTTCGCCATGACAATTTCCCCCGGCGACACACTTGCTTTTCCGGAAGCTTTGGCCATAATTTTTTCTAATGCATGCATATAAGTACCTCGTCTCATATCTTTATTATCCTTAATAATCCTTTGGTTTTATTCATTCCGCAGCACCAATTATTTCATATGTTTTCCCTCAACATCATCCGGCATCAGCTCCCTGAAACTTTCTGTTTCTATTTTCCATTTCTATTAGCCCATGGCAGATACGCTCCTTTAAACATATTGTATATTGAATATCGTATACAATATGTAATATACAACTCGGTTTATGATTTGTCAAGAAGCCATCAAAAAAACAAATAAAAATGAACACTCTCAATAAATGAAATAAGTGTTCACAGAAAGATCAAGTGATTGTGCTCTGCATAAAATCAATGATGCGATAAGTGATTGTGCCCT
>DHDO01000106.1:90973-94263 GCA_002399435.1 Firmicutes bacterium UBA4874 | reverse complement strand
CCTGGCATAAAATCAATGATGATAACAGTTAATAAAGAACGGTTTTTCCCATCCGATATCCCTTTATGAAGTTTTCAAGACCGCGGAGGATATGAGCTCTCATTGCTTCACGTCCTTCTTCCGCATTCCGGTCGCGAATATGACCTATAATGCACTGATGCTCCTCAATGGAAAGGCGCCGATGTTCGGCATCTGCTACCCCCCGGCTGTAGGAGGGGCCGTTCCACATGCTTTCGATAAAAGAGAGCAGACGGGGGCTGTTGGATGCTCGCCAAATACATAAATGAAAAGACTGATTATAATCAGAAAAGCTCTTTTCCCTCTCCTGCGGCGAAGCATTCTGAATATCTCTCTGCAGCTGTTCCAGTGAAGTGGGATCCATCCCGGCACGAATTGCCCTGGCAACCGCTTCCCCTTCCAATAACGCACGGGTTTCAAAATGATCAATAATATAGTTTTCATCAATCTGCATTACAACTGCGCTGCGGTTCATGCGTAACCGGATCAGGCCTTCCTCCGAAAGAACCTGAAAAGCCTCACGCACCGGTGTCCTGGATACAGCAAGCTTTTCAGCCGTACCGGTAAGGGAAAGCTCCTCACCTGCTTTGATTTCTCCATTCAAAATCGATTTTCGCAATTCTGCAGCAATACGCACTCTCGTAGGCACAACTGTGATTTTTTTCATATTTCCTCGGTCCCAAGTAGATTCTGCTGCAAGTATCCCTCTGGCAAAGCTATGTAAGCCATCGGGCGATCGCAAAAAACAGTTCATACATCATTACAGCAACTTTATTATAGTATGAACCAAGTGCGAAAGTCAAGATTCGAAGAACGTCTATTCCTTGTTCTGCCCGGAACCCGTAGGACTCCCTTGTCCGGACTTATCCTGCTTCCCTGCTGATACCGTCTTCCCGGGAAAAGGAATTACCTTCCCCTTGTCATGATCCAGCAGGTCATGCCTTCGCCGCCTGGCGGCAGGTAGACTTTTCCTATGAAACGCAATACTTTTCTTCTCTTTCTTTTTCCTGCGCCTGTTTTTAATGCGGTAAATCAGAAAAGCCGCCAGAGCGAGCAAGAAAAGAGAAACTGCCGTATATTGATCCATAGTCTCCCTCCATCCATGAACTGTACCCCTGTTGCCCACCTACACGGATAATCCTTAGTCTTTGCAATATGGCACCCGGGTTATTCCTTTTTTTCGCTGTTCCTTTCCTTCTGCTCCTTCATCCATCCCCTATTATCATATCACAAAAAAGGCCGGTGAAAAAAGGTTCTTCACCGGTCCTGCCTGTCCTTTTCTATTTTTCTCAGCGGGATGATCTTCTCAGGGGAATTGCTGTTTCCGTTTCACCTATTCCCCGAGCCCTGCAAGCCGGGTCAGCAATTGATTGCTTCTCTTAACAAACGCAGCCATTTCATCCGGCTCCAGCGGCCTCTGGTTCATCATGGCAAGATCATACACATGTTTACAGATCATTTCCACATCGTCTTTTCGATCGGCCCGATCCTTCATCTTTTCCAGCCGGGCAATGAGATCATTCTTCCGATTCAGAACCAGAGTCTGCTCCGTCGGAAAGCTCCCCATGTTCAAATCCCCGAATCGTTTCTGCATCTCCCGCATTCTTCTGGTTTGCTCCGAAAGCACGATAACGGCCGGAATGTCCTCTGTCTTCAGAGCTTCCACCCGAACTTTCAGATCCTTGCTGTCCACGGCTTCCCGGAACAGTTTTTCCAGATCTTCTGAATGGGATTTGTCTTCCTTTTTGTCTTCTTTCTTGTCCTCTTTCCCGTCTTCGGTCTTCTCCTTCAAAGCATCGGTAATATCGGCATCAATCCCGACAAACTTGATGGACTCTTTCATCTCCAGGAAAGCAATGAAATTGGTATCAATCATGGTATCCAGATACAGGGCTTCCAGATCATTGTCCCTGAACATCCGGATATACTGAGCCTGCTGTTTCTCATCCGAGACATAAAACACCTTGTCCTTGTGCTTGTCATTGTTTCGGCTCCGATAATCCTTAAGAAGGGTATAATCCCCGTTCGTGCTCTTATAAATCAGAATATCCTTTACCCGGTCATAGAACTTGTCATCCTTCATGCAGCCATATTTAATGAACGGATGGATATCCTCCCAATATTTATTATACTTCTCCCGTTCCGTCTTGAACAGGCTGTTCAGCTTGTCCGCCACTTTCTTGGAAATGTGTTCGGATATCTTCCTGACATATCCGTCATTCTGCAAAAAACTTCTGGAAACATTGAGAGGCAGATCGGGACAATCGATAACGCCTTTTAGCAGTAACAGGAATTCCGGAATTACTTCCTTTATATTATCGGCAACAAATACCTGATTGTTGTAAAGCTTGATCTGCCCTTCCATCCCCTGAAAATCGTTGCGTATTTTCGGGAAATACAGAATTCCCTTCAGATGGAAAGGATAATCCACATTCAGATGGATCCAGAACAGCGGCTCCTGATAATCCATGAATACCTTGCGATAGAAATCCTTGTATTCTTCCTCCGTGCATTCGGACGGCCTCTTCAGCCAAAGCGGATGGGTATCGTTGATCGGCTCCGGCTTTGGCGGCTCCTCCGGTTCCACGGATTCTTCCCCGGCTTTCTCTGTCTCTTCCTTTTCCTCTTTTTCCCCGGATGCTTTCTGATCGGATGTTTCTCCCGCTTTCGTCTCTTCCCCGGGCTTCCCCGCCTCTTCCTTGGCTTCCTCTGCCTTCTTTTTGGCAGCTTCCTTCGCCTTTTTGGCAGCTTCCTTCGCCTTTTTGGCAGCTTCCTCTGCCTTTTTGGAAGCTTCTTCTGCCTTTTTTTCCTCTTCCTCTACATCTTCCAGATACACTTCCACCGGCAGAAAGGCACAGTACTTCTCCAGTATCCTGCGCAGTTCATATTTGTCCAGAAACTCCTTGCTGTCCCCGGAAATATGAAGCGTAACAACAGTACCTCTTTCCTTTCGCCCGGATGAGGTCATTTCAAAATCCGTTCCACCGTCACAGATCCACTTTACTGCTTCCGCCCCTTCCTGATAAGAAAGGGTATCGATCTCCACCTGGTCCGACACCATAAAAACGGAGTAAAAGCCCAGGCCAAAATGCCCGATGATCTGGTTGTTTTCGTCCTGATCCTTATACTTCTCCAGAAACTCCTGAGCACCGGAAAAAGCCACCTGATTGATGTACTTTTTGACCTCCCCGGCCGTCATGCCGATTCCATTGTCCATCACCTGAATGGTTTTCTTTTTCTTGTTCAGCACCACATGGATCGCGTAGTGTTCG
>DHDO01000106.1:86144-90685 GCA_002399435.1 Firmicutes bacterium UBA4874 | reverse complement strand
GAAATATTTCCACTTTCTTGAATCATGATTTGTTCAACCTCCAATAACTTCTGTTTTTTATTCAAACAGTGCCATGACTTCCTCTTTCGTCATCCTGGATACAAACGTCTCGCCAGGCTTGATCACGGCATCCGTCAGATTCCTCTTTTGTTCCTTCAGATGCTCGATTTTCTCTTCAATCGTGCCTTTTGTGATCAGCCGCATGACATGAACCGCCTTCTTCTGCCCAATCCGATACGCCCGGTCCGACGCCTGATCCTCCACCGCCGGATTCCACCAGGGATCAAAATGGATGACCGTATCGGCTCCAGTCAGATTCAGACCCGTTCCCCCGGCCTTTAAAGAAACCAGAAACACCTCTGCTTCCCCTTCATTGAATCTCTTTACCAGTTTGCCGCGTTCCCGCACTTCGGTATTTCCATCCAGATAAAAGGTATGGATCCGGCTCGCTTCCAGCCGCTCCCGGATCAGCTTCAGCATACTGGTGAACTGCGAAAACAGCAGCACACGATGCCCGCTTCCCAACGCATCGGACAGGATTTCATCCAGCAGAAGCATCTTGCCGCTTTCTCCGCTGTAATTTTCCAGAAACATTCCGGGATGACAACAGATCTGCCGCAGCCGGGTCAGCGCAGCCAATATCTTAATCTGACTCCGTTCATAGCCCGAACGGCCGATTTCAGCCGTAATCTCCCCCCGGACCCGGGACAGATAAGCCAGATAAACCTTCTTTTGCTCCACAGTCAGATCCGCGACCATCCGGCTTTCAATCTTTTCCGGAAGCTCCTTCAGTACATCTGTTTTCAGGCGCCGGAGGATGAAGGGCTTGATATGCTTTGCCAACTCCTCCACCGTATCTGTGTCGTGCTCCTTCACAATGGGCTTTTCATAATCCGACAGAAACTTTGCATGACTGAACAGGTAGCCCGGCATAACAAAGTCAAAGATGGACCAAAGCTCGGAAGGGGAATTCTCCATAGGCGTACCTGTCAGGGCAAATCGCCTCTTTGCGTGGATCGACTTGACCGCTTTCGCACCCTGGGAAGCAGGATTTTTAATATGCTGCGCTTCATCGATAATGCAATAACGGAAGGTAAACTTCTGATAGCTTTCCTTATCCCTGCGGATTAAAGGATAGGAGGTAATCACCAGATCGACTTCCGGAATTTGTTCCATCAGCTTTTCCCGTTCGCCTCGGTTGCCAATCAACAGCAGCGTTGACAGATCCGGCGCGAACTTCCGGACTTCCTCCTGCCAGTTGCACACCAGGGAAGTCGGCGCCACCACCAGGGACGGTTCCCCGCACCCTTCCTCCTTGTCTGAGAGAAGCAGCGTAAGCACCTGCAGGGTCTTCCCAAGGCCCATGTCATCTGCCAGGATCCCACCCATCCCGTATCGGGACAGGGTTTTCAGCCATTTGAATCCCAGCTGCTGATAATCCCGCAAGATCCCTTTCAGGGACTCCGGTATATCCGCATGAACCTCTCCGGGCTTCCGGATATCCCTTACCATATCACGGAAGGCATCGTCCTCCTGAATATCCTGTATCCCGGAATCCTGCAGCTGGCGGTCCAGATACAATGCGCGGTATTTCGGCATCTCCATCGTCCCGTTCCGCAAATCCCTGTCCCGGATGCCAAGATGTTCCGTCAATTCCGCCAGTCCGTCCAGCTCCCTGTTGTCCAGAGGTAAAAAGCTCCCATCCTTCAGCCGGTAATACCGTTTCTTTTCCCGCAGCGCTTCAAAAATCCGGTCAAGCTCGGAAGAATGAATCCCGCCGATATCAAAGGTAAACTCCAGCAGATCCGTATCTGCGCTCAGACGAATTCCGGCAGAATAGGTCAATTTGCTGTGGACAATCACCCGAAAGTCCTCAGAATAGTATACATCCGCCATCTGCTGCAGCTGAAACAAACCGGTATGAAAAAAGGAAAAAATATTTTCTTCCTCTTCCAGATACACACCATGGGGGCAAACCAGAAAGGAGTATTTTTCAAAAAGGCCCAGTACCTTTCGCTCGGTATCCATATCCCGGATCAGGATTTTGCCGCCCTTTTCCGATGCCGGACTATGGTGCTCCGGATCAAAGGGATCGATTTTCTTTTCTCCATATTGGAACAGGACACGAGCCTGAATGCCTGCCCCTTCCCGGTCAAAGTAGATCCTGGCCTGCAGGGGTTTCCTTTCCACCATCTGGTCCACAGGATCACTGGTCTGAACACTGCCGACCCGCTCCGCATGAGGCAGCACCTCCGAAACAAAGCGCTCCCTGTCCTCTCCGGTAAAAAGCAGCTTTCTGCTCCCTGTATGGTCCATGATTCTGACAAAGGGCATGATATTTCGGATCTGATCCACTGGCGGCCGATAAATCCGATCCCCCACCAAAATATAGGTCCCGTCCGATGTCAGGCTGTGGATGGAATCTGCCAGTTCGATATTCATGGCCAGATCCTCACCCTCCTTGTCCACTGAAAACTGAACCGGGACGGCTTCCCGGCGGATCCGTACATCGTCACAGACCCTGCCATGCAGTATGGCCCGGAAGGGTTGATCGTCCATAATGGAGAAAAAACGTCTGACAAGGGCATCCGTCAGACAAATGTATTTATCGTGAAACAAACCGGAGCTGTAATGGTACCCATTGTCCAATCCGTTCACCTGGTACAATTCATGGAGAAAATCGATCAGTGGATCCTGCTCCTCCGGAAACATATGCCAATCGGGATCATAGGTAAATTGCCTGCCAAAATAGATGGAATTCCGGTTTTCCAGGTCCTCCAGAAACTTTCTCACATTGCGCACCACATACATCCGTTTCTCTCCGATTCGAAAAGACAGAAGAGAGGATACGCCATAATCCTCCTCCACATCCGGCCGGAATTCATAGACCGGCTCCAGGGTGACCGGAGTTTGCCCGACAGACGGCGAATATTGAAAATAATGAAAAATCTCCCTGGCGGTTCTTTTTGCCATGATCGTCCGAAATCCATCGTGCTCTTTCAGCCACTTTAAATGAAGCAGAACCGCCACGATATGCTTGCAGTGCCCCCAGTACTTCCGGCTGGCCGGACAGGTGCATTCCGCAGACTGAAAAATACCATCATCATCAAACACAATGCGCACATTATAGTCCTGACGGCCCCTTACCACGCTGTATATGATTTCCTTGTCCTCCTGGATCCGGATATTTTTGATCCTCCCGCTGCGATAATAAGCCATGCCCCGCTTATAAACCTGCGGCGACGCACTGTAGTTCACAATCAGGGAGTCCGGTATCTGAAGCATTGGCAAAATCCTTCCTTTTAGATATCCTATTAGATGTCCTATCCAAATATTATAACATTTTTACAGGACTTATGGAAGGGGCTCAAATTTTCGCTTTCCGCCTGGCGCCGGCACTCCTTTCGCTTTTATGTTTTCCATCTTGTCGAATTCCCCATTTTCCTCCGGGTTGCCTTTATTCCGGTAAGCCCCCGGCGGCAGGCCATATGCTTTTCGAAACTGACGGGAAAAATTGGGCAGGTCATTGAATCCGCAGGAATACATGACCTCCTTGATCGTCATATCGGTGGTCCCGATCAGGTTTTCCGCCCGTTTCAGCCGAAAGGACAGCAGATATTCCTGTACCGATAATCCCAGCTTTTCCTTGAAAACACGAAAAAGATGACTCCTGCTGATACCCAGACGGGAGGCAATCTGGCCAACCGTGATCCCGTAGGAAAAATTTTTGCTGATGTAATCCAGAGCCGGTTCCACAATGCCGGTGCGTTTGCCTGCCGGCGCTTCTTCCCGTTGAATCATGGAAAAGAATTCATACAAACGGGACAGGGTCAGAAATTCATTGCTCCCGGAGTCACAGATCTCACGCAGTTCCCGCATACAGGTCTCCATCCGCGTCGGGTCGGCATAGAAAAATGCCGGATGCTCCAGACTGATGCCGCATTGACTGCAGATCTTCGCTGCTTCGGTTCCGTTGAAGCCAACCCAGCAGTATTTCCACGGATTGTTCCGGTCTGCCTGATAATAGGTCACCACACCGGGCACAATCAAAAATCCCTCTCCCCGGCTCAGCCGGTATTCCTTTTTCCCTACGGAAAAGGTCCCTTCCCCGTCCAGAATACAATGGATCAGGAAATGATCCCTTACTGCCGGGCCAAAGCTGTGCCCCCTCCCGCAGGCTTCCCATCCGACCTGGTGGATATAAACAACACCGGATACGGTATCTCCTTTTTGTTCGATCCATTCGCGAGTCATACCATCCTTCATGTTCCCAATTTGTCCTCCGCTTAAATTTCATATTAATTTACATGTTAAACTGCATGCTAAACTGCATGTTAAATTACATGTTGAATTACATACAAAAAAATTATATCATACATATTATGTAATGCAACATTAAAACAATAATTTGCAACAATGTTCCATATCAATTTCACCGGATATCGTTTAGAATAAAGCCGTAAGGACACAGGACCCATGCAATAGTTTGCAACCAATAAGAGGAGGAGAATTATGCCAAAAATTACATTTATGGGTGCCGG
>DHDO01000106.1:81241-85926 GCA_002399435.1 Firmicutes bacterium UBA4874 | reverse complement strand
GAAGAGTCCGAAATGATACTGAAGGCCATCAACAAAAACGTAAACGAAAACAGAGCCGTCATTAAAACCTATCTTGGTGTGGAACACAGAAAGGAAGCCCTGAAAGGAGCGGATTTTGTCGTCAATGCCATTCAGGTCGGATTATACGATCCGTGTACCATCATTGACTTTGAAGTCCCGAAGAAATACGGCCTCCGGCAGACCATTGCGGATACACTGGGAATCGGCGGCATCATGCGTGCCCTTCGTACCATTCCGGTGCTCCAGGATTTTGCCGACGATATGGAGGAAGTCTGTCCCGATGCCTGGTTCCTGAATTACACCAACCCTATGGCCATGCTGTCCGGATACATGCAGCGATATACCGGCATCAGGACAGTGGGCTTATGCCACAGCGTACAGGTCTGCTCCTCCACCCTGCTGAAATCTCTGGGAATGGAAGATAAACTGGAAGGCCGCCGCGAGCTGATCGCGGGGATCAACCACATGGGCTGGCTGCTTGCGATCCATGACAAGGATGGAAACGATCTGTATCCGGAAATCCGGAAGCGCGCCGCGGAGAAAAACGCATCCGAAAAGCACAATGACATGGTCCGCTTTGAATACATCAGGCGGCTGGGCTATTATTGCACCGAATCCAGTGAGCACAATGCGGAATACAATCCGCTTTTCATCAAGTCCAAATACCCCGAACTGATTGACAAGCTGAACATCCCGCTGGATGAGTATCCCCGCAGATGCGTAAACCAGATCAAAGGCTGGGAAGAAGAAAAGAACAATATCCTTCAGAACGGCAAGGTGACCCATGAGCGCTCCAGGGAATATGCTTCCTATATTATGGAGTCCATTGCGACCAATACCCTGTATAAAATCGGTGGCAACGTGCTGAACACCGGTTTGATTGACAACCTGCCCGCAGACGCCTGCGTTGAAGTGCCCTGCCTGGTGGACGGCGGCGGGATCCGCCCCTGTCATGTGGGAAGATTGCCCGTTCAGCTGGCTGCCATGAATATGACCAACATCAATGTTCAGCTGATGACCATTGAAGCAGCCCGAACCCGGAAAATCGAAAACATCTATCAGGCTGCCATGTTGGATCCCCATACCGCAGCTGAGCTGTCCATCGATGATATCGTGAAAATGTGTGACGATCTGATTGAAGCTCACGGTGAATACATGGCTATGTACCATAAATAGAAGTTGGAGACTGGAAGCCGGAATCAGTCTCCCTTCCGGGAAATGGAAGCGGCATGATCCATCCGGATCATGCCGCTTCTCTGTCTCTATTCCATTATTTGAAATATTTGAAAACCAATAATTGCTTGATATCTATAGATACTTGATATCTATAGATGCTTAAAATCATAATTTACTCGAAATCAACAACCTGCTGTTTTTCCGCGGATTCAAAGATGGCTTCCATCAGTTTCATCACGCGCATGACCTGCGGCAGCTTCACGATGATTTCTGCCTTCCCGTCCAGGGTAGCCGCCACATTCTTATAAAATTCCTTGATGTTGCCCGGGACAAGGGGAATTTCCGTCTCCTGAATGGTATCCTTCCTGCGGGGTGCCATGGTTTTGGTGATACCTGCCGCTGTCCGGACCGGTATAATATCGGTCTCGCTCTTTCCCTTTGCAGTCACCACTTTGGCAGGCTCTCCCCAGTTTACGATCTCAGCCGTGCCGTTATTGCCGAGCATGTACCATCTCGGGAGATTAATAAAGTTGCTGGTTCCCACCTCAAGCACATACTTCACGCCGTTTTCGAAAAACAGTTCTGCATGGAATCCGTCATCCACCAATTGATTAGTAACATGATCCACAGTGGCATAGACCTTTTTAACTTTCCCCGGTACGAACATCAAAGCCTGGTCCAGAATGTGAACTCCCCAGTCCAGAATCATGCCGCCGCCGTGTTCCTTTTCCTGTCTCCAGTCGCCGGGAATTCCTCTGGAGCCGTGAACTCTGGATTCAATGGCAAATACCTCGCCCAGCATTCCCTCATCATAAATTTTTTTCATGGTCAGAAAATCTTCATCCCACCGGCGATTCTGATGAACCACCAGAAGTTTTCCGGTCTCTTTGGAAACATCGATCATTTCCTGAAGATCTGCGGATCCCAATGTGATGGGCTTCTCTGACACAACATTTTTACCTGCACGCATGGCCTGAATGGCGATTTCCTTATGAAGATCATTTGGTGTAGCCACCAGAACGATATCAATCATATCATCCGACAGCAACTCTTCTCTGCTGTTATAGACTTTCAGACCTTTTTCCCTTGCCAATTGCTGTCTGCTCTCTTTGATATCGAAGGAACCGACAATCTTTACTTCCTTCGTACCCTCGGCCAATTCCAGGTGATGACTGCCCATTCCACCAAAACCAATGATGCCAATGGCATATACACCGTTACCCAACACGAAAACTCCTCCTTTTCATTGATGGCTATCTGTTTATCAAACCACATCAAGTACTCATTATAACATGAACTCCACATGAATCCATACCAATTGACAAAAAAGTCAATTTTCTATTTTTCCATGCATCTTTTGTGGCTCAAAGACGGACAGGCTGTCCTCCGTTATCCGCAGATTCCATTTCCGCCCGGGCAATCCGTATGGTTTCCATGGTACTTTGTGGGGATGCCGTCCGGATTGGAGTATCGTTGATCAGGGCATTGGCGAAATATTTGATTTCCCGGTAATATCCGTCGTCTTTCGGCAAATCCGGTATAAAGGACTTTCCGTCATTGGGATTGGCCTTCACAACCCCTTTCCGGTAGATCAGATTACCTTTTTCAAAATTGACCCGGAACAGCATTTCAAAACCGAAATCCCCTTCCAATGTCCAGTCATCCTCTGCCGTAACCACTTTCCCGTCCTCATAGAGATATCGGGTGGATACAATATCATAGCCGCTGGTGGGAATGACATTCTTCCCCACGGTGGAAACTGCCTTTGGTGTACCAAACAGCCAGTTGATGGTATCCACATCATGCACATGCTGGTCCATCAGTGCCCCGCCGCTCTTGTCCCCTATTTGCAGCCAGTTCTGATAGGACCATTTTGGCGTGGAACCGCCGCGGAAGAAATATGCGCTCAGCACCTTGCCGAAGCGGCCCGTTTCCACACAATCCTTCAGGTATTCATAGGCAGGCAGGAAACGCAGGCACTGCGCTGCCATGAGTTTCTTCCCATTTTTCTCCGCCGCATCGATCATTGACCGGCATTGCTCCACGGTCAACGCCATGGGCTTTTCACATAACACATTAATCCCCTTGTTCAAAGCCTTTACTGCAGCTTCTGCATGCAGATAGGTCGGAAGCGGGGTATCTACATAGTCCAGATCTTCCTTCTCCAGCATCTCATCAATATCGGTATACAGATGATATTTTGAAAAATCATATTTTCCATTGCCGACATTAATGTTTCCCGGAATGAATATATTCTGAAATTTTTTGTCGTCAATATCGCACACGGCGGTCAACCTAACCGGAAATCCCTCGGATTCCAGGCGGATATAATTATCCAGGTGCCCTCTTCCCATGAAACCGATTCCAATTAATCCAACTTTCAGCATAATGAACCATTCTCCCTTCTTTTTGCTTTCTCTCTTTCCTGCTTTTATGGTTTCTTCTTTCTCTCTTTCCTGCTTCTTGCTTTTTCTTTCCTGTTTCTTTGTTTTTTTATTTTTATGTTTCCATATAATTATTTTTCCAGAATCCGATCCATGGCTCCGGACGTATTGTAAAGAATCTGATCGGTATAATTCTTATAGGGCGACATTTCTGCTGTTATATAATCATCGTATCCGATCTCCCGGAATGCTTTCATGACCTCAGGGAAATTGACATCTCCTGCCAACAGATCCACAAAGCCGCCCAGTGTCCCCACCGACTGGCGGAAGTCCTTGATGTGAACCTTCTTGATGCGATTTCCCAGAATCCGCACCCATTGCTCCGGATAGCCGAATTGGAGCACGTTGCCGATATCAAAATAGGAGCCTATCCACGGGCTGCCGATTTGATCAATGAGATTCCGCATTTCAAGAGGGGACAGCAAAAACTTGTTCCATACATTTTCCAATCCTATGTTTACCTGGTTGGCTGCCGCCTCTCCCTTCAATCTTGTAAAGGCTTCCAATGCCCGGTCATATGCCACATCATACGGCACCGCCTCACCGCCTGCAGAAGGACCGGTAACTGCACCTGGAACTACAAGGATGCTGTCCGCCCCAAAAACAGCGGCTACTTCCAGCTGCTTTTTAACAATGTCCCCCGACTTTTGCCGGATCGCCGGATCCGGACTGGTGGCGGGATAAGTCCAATAAAGCCCGCTGGCAATACTGGGGACCTCAATTCCCACTTCCTCTGCCGTTCTTTTCAGAACCAGCAAATCCTTCTCACTGCTTGCAAGGCTCACCTCGCCTTCCTCATCCAGGCTCAGCTCGATTCCATCGTATCCTGCCTTTTTGGCCAGAACCATGCAATCCGCCATTTTCATGCCGCCTGGAAAGGACCAGATGTTGATTCCCTTTTTCATCTTGATTCCCCCTTTGTTTTGACGAAGATGTAAACCCATTTCTGAATGGTATATGGTATATATGGAAAATTTGTTTCCTTATTTATTATACACGGCATTTTCGGGTTTTTCTTTACACAGAGGGTCGCAATATTTATAA
>DHDO01000106.1:58789-81046 GCA_002399435.1 Firmicutes bacterium UBA4874 | reverse complement strand
AGCATATTAATAAAACCCTGCAAAGATAGGAGAGAAATGCAGGGCTTGATTCATTCTTTATAGAATTGATCTATTCCGTTTCACCGTACACCATCCGGAGTACCTTCTTAAGCGTATCGCCTTACCCTGCCCATTGAATCACACCGCAGGCCAGCCGCTTTCCGGAGTCCCCGGCAGGCTGGGTCCGGTAATCATCGGGATTATTGTGAATGATAATGGACCTTCCCACGACATCATTCACCTGAAACCTGTCGGTAAAAAACCCCATACAGGCCCTACCGTGATTGGAAAACAGGACGGGGAAATCCCCTGCGTGGTTTCCATGCGGCTGATTTGTAGGATTCCAGTGCCCGTTGGCAGCCTGAAACGGATCGTTTGGATTGCCCACTTCGCATACACCATTTTCATGAATATGAAATCCGAACGGCCCCACCGGAGCTTCCGTCGCCGTTCCCGGTCTATATTCAGGCAGGCCGGTGACCTGTACACTGACCCAGGTTCCTCCCGCAACGTTTTGAAAGTTTACCACTCCATTGATTTGAGGCCGCAGTGGTCCTCCCGTCACGTAGGCAACCGCATTTCTGTTTTCCCAATTCGTCCAATAACCGTTCTGATACAAATGATCGCCTCCAATACTTTTATGTACTCCTGTATCAGCATATGAGCCGTGACTCAAAAGGTGAACGAATGAATGGAAAACATCTGAAAACAGTCTTGTGAAATGGACTGACCGGCGTTATAAAAACAGGCTTGTGAAATTCCTGCCTGAGTGATTGAACTTACGCTTCCAAAGCCCGGTACCGGTGTCTGGCAAGCGCAAACAATCCGTACAGCCCGGGGGCAATCAGCAGGAGGGCAAGCAGACCCAGGATCAGATAAATCCAGGCTTCCGGAATGCCGTATTGAATCAGGGCAATTGCAGATACCGCAAACAAAGCGATTACCAGCCAGGAAAGCAGCATGCTGAACATAACGTTTAGATTTTGCTTGATTGCTTCCTGAGGGTCGTTCCACTCAAGTTTTGGGTGCAGAAGATCTATGATCAGGCCCAGAATATTCATAAGGATGTTGACCAGGGTCCCCAGGATAACGATAGCCAGCAATCGACCGGGAGAAATATGCAAAAGGACAGCTAAGGGTATTGCTATCACAATCAGATATACAGACGATAAAACACTGCTCTGGAGTAACTTTGCCAGTACCTGATTTTCAGGGGAGACCGGTATCATCCTGGAAAACCAGAATGTGCGGCCCTCCCTGGAAATGGAGGTACAGGAAATCATATTCATACCGGATCCGAAAAGTATAATCCCCAGCGATATCAGAGCGGCTATGAAGCCATATTGAGAATTCCTGGCATAACCCATCGCTTGTTTCAGGCCGCCCTGCTGCGTCAGATAAGGCATGAGCAGAGCAAAAGGGAGAATGATGACCCCAACCAGTGAATTCATTACATATATGGGTGTACGCAAAAACAGCTTCCATTCTCTTCGAAACAATGCCGAGACAGGCGAAGACATGGTGCCAATGCTTTTTTCCATACTCTGTCTGGACAAGGCCTTCCCTTTGCGCTTTGCTTCCTGGCCGGACAGATAGCCTTTGTAAAAGAACCGGTCTCCCAGCCACCACAGGGCAGCCAGCAGTACCAGGGAGAATCCAACGAATAACAGAAAATAGCCCCATCCTGACAAGCCCGGAAGGGACAAACCCAGGGTAGCCCAGATACTGGCCGGGAATCTGCTCCCGATGGATTTCACAAGGGCAGTGCTGCTCCGGGCCAGCTTCTCCATATATTCCGCTTCATTTCCCTCCGGAATGTTCTGTGTAACAAAATTGATGCCCAGCCCCAAAAAAACGCCCAGCAGGCTGCCTATGATCATCAGCATGTCCTTGTTCCGACGGATGTTGACAAACCGCACCAACAGGACAACAAAGATGGATGCAATCACCAGGGGCGGAACAGGCGCCAGCACGATTAAAACAATCCCCTTCAGCCAATACCATATGCCGGTTCCCGCAGTGGTGCCATAAAGAATAAATGCAGGGAGAAGAAGAGAGAGCGTGACCGGATACTCACTCAGAAGCACAGTGATAAACTTTACCCCCAGTACCTCTCCCGGACGTAAAGGCAGGGGAACCAGCATACCCATATCATTGGAAAAGTAAAATACCGATATAATATAAAAGATGCCGAAGATCAGGGAAAGCAGCTGGCACAGCAGGAAAGCAACGGTCAAAACGATTTCAGGATGTCCGATTGCCTGAGCTCCCCTGAATATTCCGGAAATCATAAGACAGTACAGATAAATTATGCTGCCAATGCCAACGACAACACCTGCCAGAGTAAGGACAGGTTTCCACAGGCTTTTTTTCTCCCGGGTATATTGATATTTCATGGATGAAATCCCAAAATATATATTGCAATAAGTCTTGAGTAAGGAAAGAAATTTTTTCATCATTCGGTCAGCTCCAGAAAGATATTTTCCAGCGAATCGGCCTGATCGCCGTGCCTGAGTTCCTCCATGGTACCCATGGCAATCAGTTTTCCTTTCTTGATGATACCAATCCGGTCGCAAAGCTTTTCCGCCACCTCCAGGACATGAGTGGAAAAGAACACGGTATTGCCCTCATCGCAGTGTTTCCTCATATATTCCTTCAGAAGATGGGATGATTTGGGATCCAGCCCGACCATCGGCTCATCCAATATCCATACCGCAGGATTGTGAAGCAGGGCACCCGTCAATACAATTTTCTGCTTCATCCCATGAGAGTAACTTTTAATGAGATCTCCCACTGCGTCCGTTAAATCGAACATATCGAGGAGTTGACTTATCCGCTCACATCTTTCCTTCACAGGTACTTCATAGACATCCGCCAGAAAGTTCAGATATTCGATTCCGGTGAGCCGGTCATAGACATCCGGATTATCCGGGACATACCCAGTCTGCCGCTTTGCTTCCAGGGGATTTTCCGCGGTATCAAACCCTGCCAGCCGGATGGTCCCGCTGTCGGGGTTTAAAAGACCCACCATCATTTTAATGGTAGTGGTTTTTCCTGCTCCGTTGGGACCCAAAAATCCGAAGATCTCTCCGGGACGGACATTCAGATTCAAATCGTCCACAGCTTTTACGGAACCTTTGTTATAGCTCTTGGAAAGGTGCTTGATTTCTATCATACCGTTTCTCCTTGCCTTTTCGTTAACTTATTTTAACATGCTCCGCCCACAAATGGAAGTGAAATATGGTCCTGCTTTTTCCAGTCTCTGAGAATGCAATAATATATCATGCAGGAATTTTTTCATTGGAAAGGAAGAGAAAGGATTCCCGCCGAAAATGTAGAATAACTATTATGGTTATACTAAAAACAAGAATGGAATAGACAATTCCTATTTGAATGAAAGGAGTTTTTTTATGAACCTGGAAAAAGGAAAGCAATACCATGGCTTCCGGTTGGAAGAGCAGAAAGACATCAAGGAATTAAATGCCACTGCAAACCTGTTTTTTCATGAAAAGAGCGGCGCCAGGCTGCTCTATCTGCAAAACGATGACGACAATAAAGTATTCTCCATATCTTTTCGCACACCGCCGCCGGACAACACAGGAGTGCCGCATATTATGGAACATTCGGTGCTGTGCGGTTCCAGGAAGTTTCCCCTGCGGGAACCTTTTGTCGAGCTTGTCAAAGGCTCTCTCAATACCTTCCTGAATGCCATCACCTACCCGGATAAAACGGTATATCCCATTGCCAGCCGCAATGACAAGGACTTCACCAATCTGATGGACGTCTATCTGGACGCCGTTTTTTATCCCAGCCTCCATACCAAGCCGGAAACCCTGATGCAGGAGGGCTGGCATTACGAACTGGAGGATAAGGATCAGCCCCTTGCCTACAAAGGCGTTGTATACAATGAAATGAAGGGAGCTTACTCTTCCCCTGAGCAGGTTCTTTTTGCAAAAATCCAGGAATCCCTGTATCCGGACACTCCCTATGCCTATGAATCCGGAGGAGATCCTGATTTCATCCCGGATCTGACCCAGGAACGGTTTGAAGCATTCCATAAAAAATATTATCATCCTTCCAACAGCTACATTTATCTGTATGGAAACGGCGACATGGACGCCCATCTGCGCTTCATCGACGAGGAATACCTGAGTCATTTTGTCAGGCAGCCGGTGGATTCTGAGATCCCGGTGCAGAAGCCCTTTTCCAAAATGCACAGGATGGATGCGGAGTATTCTGTTTCCACCCAGGACAGCCCGCAGGGCAAGGCCTACCTGAGTCTGAACTATTCCATCGGTCAGTCCACTGATCCTTTCCTTTATCTGGCGTTCAATATCCTGGAATATCTGCTGCTGGATAACCCGGCTGCGCCTCTGAAAAGGGCCCTGCTGGAAGCGGGAATCGGAAAAGATGTTTTCGGAGCCTTTGAAAATTCGATTCAACAGCCGTTCTTCAGTATTATCGTAAAGGATGCCAATGGAGAAGACGCGGACCGATTCCGGCAGATTACGGAAACCACGCTGCAGGACCTGGTTAAAAAAGGCATCGACAAACGTTTGGTGGAAGCAGCCATCAATTACCGGGAATTCAAACTCCGGGAAGCAGATTTCGGCGGCAGCCCCAAGGGCCTGATCTATGGCATCCGCTGCATGGACAGCTGGCTCTACGGAGAAGATCCCACCATGCATCTGTATTTTGAAGACACTCTTGCAAAGATCCGGAAAGCCCTTACCGAGCCGCTTTTCGAAGAGCTGATCGAAAAATACATACTGAACAATGCTCACAGCAGTATGGTGATTGCGAAGCCCAAACCCGGTCTGGCGGAGAAGAAAGATCAGGAGACAGAGACAAAACTGCGGGACTACAAAAAGACACTGACGGATTCCCAGGTGGATGGGATCATCCATCAAACCAAAGAATTGAAGCGGAAACAGTCTGAACCCGATTCTGCGGAAGCACTGGCCACCATTCCGACAGTGGAATTATCCGACATCGAGCCCAAAGCAGAGGAACTGCCCCTGACCGAGAAAACACAGTCCGGCGTTCCGGTATTGCATCATCCCCTGTTCACCAATGGGATATCTTATGTAAACCTTTGGTTCGGCACCGATGCCGTACCCGTGGATCTGATCCCTTATGCCGGGCTGCTGGTCAATGTACTGGGCCAGATCAACACCAAAAATTATGGCTATGAGGAGCTGTCCAAGGAAATCAACATCCATACCGGCGGAATTGATTACTCCATCCAGTCCCTGGCTTTGAATGGGAAGGACGGGGAATTCAAGCCCAAACTGTTGATCCAGGCCAAATCGCTGACAGACAAGCTCCCCCGGCTGATGGAGCTTTTGTGCGAGCTGGTGAATGAAACCCTGTACCAGAATACCAAGCGGCTTCGGGAGATCATACAGGAAGTTCGTTCCCGTATGGAAATGGTGATCAATCAGTCCGGCAACATCATAGCGCTGAACCGTGTCAGCTCCTATTTCTCCCCTGCGGGGAAATATACCGAGCTGGTTTCCGGAATCGAGTATTACCGCTTCCTGAGCCATCTGGAGCGAAACTTTGACAAGGAAAAAGAAGCATTGGTACAGAAACTGGAACAGGCAGCCAGGCTGATCTTCCAAAAAAGCAATCTGGTCGCCAGTGTTACCCTTCCCGAGGAGGATTACCCGAAATTTGCCGGGCCGTTTGACCGCTTTGCCGACAGTCTGAAACAGGAAAAGCCGGCTCCGGCTCCGTTCCCATTCCGGATCTCGGCGGAAAATGAAGGCCTGATGACTCCAAGCAAGGTGCAGTATGTGGCCAAAGGATACAGTTTCCTTAAAATGGGCTATCATTACACCGGGTCCATGCAGGTGCTTCGGACCATCGCCAATATGGATTACCTCTGGAACCGCGTCCGGATCCAGGGCGGCGCTTATGGGGTATCTGTCGTCTTTACCCGGAGCGGCATGATGATCTTTACCTCATACCGGGATCCCAGCCTGCGGGAAACCCTGGAAAACTATGACGGGTTGTCCGATTATCTGTCCGCCTTTGACGCGGATAAGAGGGAAATGAAGAAATACATCATCGGTACCATCAGCAGTATCGATGCGCCTCTGACCCCACAGATGAAAGGCAACCGGGCAGATATCAACTATTTCACCGGCCTTTCCCGGAGCCAGATTCAGAAGGAAAGAGATGAGATCCTGAGCACAAAGGCAGAAGACATCAAAGCGCTGGCCGGTTTGGCACGGGATATCACAAAAAACAATTTTGTCTGTGTGCTGGGCGGAGAAGGCAAGATTGAAGCGAATAAGGATTTGTTCAAAAAACGGATCCGCGTTTTCGGACAGGAATAAAGTTCCGGATGAAGCCCATCATGAAGTGAATTTACGGAAAAGTGTTCAAAGGAGGCTGACCTGTTTGGGCCAGCCTCCTTCCCTATTCCTTTACTCATATTTCTTATTGATGTCGTTGCTTCTACGATAACGATTTGATCTCTTTTTTGAAATCCTTCAATGTTTTACCGGACTCTTTCTTGAGCTGTTGTGTCAGATTGGCCGGATAAATCCGTTCATCTTCCGCAATATAATAGTATCCATCCTGCAGTGCAACAGCTGTATAACCGCCTCTGCTGTATGGATTCAGCATAAACACCAGTCGATCCCCTTCTTTGAATTTGGGGCTGATCTCAAGCGCAACCGGCGTAATATACATCATGATTTTTTTGCCTTCCTCTTCCGCATGTCCCTTCAGTGTTTCATTAATACGAAGTTCAATTGGCCGTACAGTAAATTTATCCTTGGTCATACCAGCCTTTTTAGATAACTTTTCATCCGTAGAACCCTTCTTTGGAACAAATTCCAGCTCTTCGTCTTGTAGTACCCTGGAAACCGTGGCGTCTACAATCAGGCTGGATTCCCGTACCAGATCCGATAGGCCTAATGGCACCTCTGAGATCAAAGCCGGCGGAGGAAGCGTCGGATAATCCGACTGATGGGAAGACCCAAGCTTATCATGACCAT
This sequence comes from Firmicutes bacterium UBA4874, assembly GCA_002399435.1. Classification (GTDB taxonomy): domain Bacteria; phylum Bacillota; class Clostridia; order Caldicoprobacterales; family DTU083; genus UBA4874. Next base: position 74,036 of record DHDO01000106.1, on the reverse strand, counting down.
TTTGGGAGTATGAACTTCCACAAGCAGTCATAATGGCTATTCCCATAAAAGCAACCATACAAATCAGAATACTCTTTTTCAATTTAGAAGTCATATTGCTACCCATCCTTTCCAGTGATAGAATCCCATCACATTTACATCATATGGTGCTCATTTCGTTAGCGCTGTTACAAGTAAGAAACATTAGACAATTCGAATACAACACAAATTCGGAGATTCATAATAAAAGCTACAAGAAGTGATGTCTTTTCCTGCTGGTCTCATGTTAGCTTCCTGGGGCAAATTAATTATGATGATTACCCCTACGCTTGTTATTATACACTATATTTCCAATAGTGTAAAGCTTTTAACAACTATTTGTGCCGCTGTTGGCAGTTGAAATGGAGGACAACATGAGAAATATTATTATTCGGGCATGGGGATTTGTCCGTCATCTGCGCACAAGAATTATTGCCACCCAAGTCCTGATGATTATCGCTTCCTTACTGTGGCTTGCGTTACCGCTTATCCTGGGGCAGATCTTTAATGCGAAGCATAACCTTTCTTATCTGAAAGAGCCCTATCAAATAATCTTTATCATTTCCGGAAACCATAATAATCAGCAAGAGCGAAAGCCGCCGTGTTCCATAACCCCGTCGGTGCCTTTCGCAGAAAGGCGGAATATAAAAATGGATATGCGCTTTGATGCAGTATATTATGAGCCGGACGCGCTTGACTATGTATTGGGAAAGAAGCTCCAAAGAAAATACGCAAACTTGCCCTGGATACAGATAGAGAGTCATAACCGCATACCGGATCTGACCGCCGCAGAAAACCGGGATTTTCCGAAACTGAAAAGCCATCTTATTATCGGAGTCAGAAAGACGCACCGATATGTCCCCAACCATAAGGTCTCCGACTGGCTGGTACCCTATACGTCCTCAGGCTGCAGAGCTATGTGTCTATACTGCTATCTGGTATGCAATTACAACAAATGTGCCTATCTGCGCTTGTTTGTCAACCGTGAACAAATGCTGAGCAGGCTGCTTAAGAAGGACGCCGCCGCTCCGGTACCACAGACCTATGAGATTGGCAGCAACAGCGATTTGCTGCTGGAAAACACCATAACAGATAATTTACCCTACACAATCGAGCACTTTGCGCATGAAGGACATGGGAATCTGACATTCCCAACGAAATTTGATATGGTAAATCCGCTGCTGACCCTTGACCATAAAGGCAAAACCATATTCCGTATGAGCGTAAATCCACAGACCGTGATCAGCCGCATAGAACTGGGCACTTCCCCGCTGCATGCAAGAATCCACGCCCTTAACGACGTGGCGGAGGCAGGATATCCAGTGGGAATGTTAATTGCGCCTGTGATCCTTCTTCCCGATTGGAAGTCGCTATATGGGGAATTGATCGGGCAATTGGCAGATGAGTTAAGCAAAAAGGTCAAAAGCAGCGGATTCATCGAGATTATTCTGATGACGTATAGCTTTGTACAAAACGCAATTAACACGGAGGCATTTCCAAATGCCATACAGCTTTTCGACCGGAACACTATGACCGGACGCGGGCGCGGCAAATACAGGTATCGAAATGAGATACGCGCAGAGGTCGAGTCCTTTTTACGGGAAAAGCTATCGCAACAGTTGGAAACCATGCCCATATTGTACATCTCATAGTGCTTTTCCTACTGCCGCAGCCATTGAAGGTTTTTGTACATCACAAAAAATGCTCTCCCATGGATGGCGAATCGTGTACCGCCAACAACGGGAGAGCGAGCAAACCACAATATCGTAAAATCAAAAATTCAGTTCATACAGGGTACCGATAGGCCCACTCAGCACCTCGTAACCGGTGTCCGTGATGGCAATGCCCTTTTCCCAGCGTGCTCCGAATTCCTTTGTAGATACGAAGGTATCCACCTGGAAGCACATACCCGGTTTCAAACTATAATCTGACTGTGTTTCAACCCAGGGGGCTTCCACTTCACACAGTCCCGTCCCATGCAGGGGCCCGTAAACGAAGTTCTCCCCAAAACCATGCCTTTGGAAATAATCATAAAAAGCCCTGGCAATATCCGCAGCATTTACGCCCGCTTTCAATTGCTTTTCCGTCCATTTATGTGCTTCAAGGCCAAACAGAACAACTTCCCGTCGGCGGCCTTCCAATTTGCCCAGCACAATCGGCAAACCGACAGACGCGGAATACCCGTCAATTTTTGACGACAGATTCAGCTGCACAATATCTCCTTTGCTGAATTTCCTGTAGCCGGAGCGGGAGATGGCATGCCGGGTGGAAGCTTCGGAAAATACATACATGGGAAGCCCCTCATATTCTGCTCCGTTTTCATAAATAATCCTTTGGGCCACCCCTACCATCTGGAGCTCGGTCATGCCGGGCCTGATTTCGTCAATGACCGCTTTTGTAGCCAATTCGGCAATACGGTAGCCCTCCTTCAGACATGCTATTTCAGCCGGAGACTTTATGGAACGCAGACGCACCATGATCTCATCGGCACGAATAATTTCCGCCTCAGGGAAAGCATCCCGGATTCCCTGCATGATCACCACGGTGGTATCCAGATAACTGGCGACGCCGATTCTCAGCTTTTTACCGGTAACGCCGATTGCTTCCAATGCGGTGTGAAAAGTATCAGGAACCAGTTCCGGATACTGCGGGTCGGCTGATTCGCGATACTCCCGCAGTACAAAGATCTTGTCGATCCTCGCGCTGTCCTGGGCAAAATAGCGGCTTTCCGGTCCTACCATCAGCGCTGCTTCCCCGGTTTGCGCGTTGATCGCCACACCAAATCGCTCGAAGACCGGCCAAAATCCGGAGAAATAACGGGCATTTCCATAATCACTCTCGGTGGAATTGACAATCAGGACATCCAACCCCATCTCTCTCGCCAATTTAGCCGCATTCGCAGCCCTTACCGCGTATTCCTTGTCCGGAATCCGAACTCTCCTTGTCATTTTCATTCTCCTCTGCTTCCTTTTTTCATTCTATAAAAGTGCGTTTTACCACGTCTGTTATTGATACAATCAAGAGTGCGTTTTAGCACGCCTGTTATTGATACAATCAAGAGTGCGTTTTACCGCTCCTGTTATTTATACAATCAGACTTCTGAGGCGCTCAACGATTCTTTTCGTCATCTGCCGGCCGATTTCCGGGCTGGCTTCCTGAGCAGAACGGGCAAACCATGCCCGGTTGTCCTGCCGGCGCTCATATTTTACCGCTGCCGGAGCCAGGTGGCTTAACAACGAAGTCTCCCATTTGCCGGCATGATCAAAACCAAATTCATCAGTAATGGACTGCTCGCTAATGGTAAGTACTTTGATCCAGTTCCATGGGTTATCCTTATCTTCCTGACCCAGGCTCTCGTAAAAAGCCGCATTTTTTTCGTCCCCCCACCAGCCATAGCCTTTCTTATTCTGCAGAAATTCAAATACAGCCGTTTTTGCAGCTTTCATGACGCTTAACCCCATAGGGTTCAGGGCCTCACTCTGATGAAAGTAAAATACATAGATATTCCGCCAGCCGCCGTCCAGCAGCGAAATGAATATATCGTGAAACATCTTCTCAAAGGCGTCATAATCCACATGGATGGAACAGGGTTGTTCCGGTCCGGCTACAGCCCAGCTGGCCGGGCCATACCAAAAAGGAGGGGCCAGCACCATGTTGCGCTCTTTTTCCAGGATTTCCAGGGATCTCTCAGCGATAAACGTATCGCAGCCTACGGCCATATGCTCGGCATGATACTCAATCACCCCGAGGGGAATGGCCAGCGGCCAATTCTCCTCCCTTGCTTTTTTCAGTTCCCTTGGATATGCATAACTCAGTTTCATGCAAAAACCTCCCTTTATTATAGTAAATATCCCTTGCGTGCCTGCATCTGTTGAAGCAATCGTTTGCCTTATTTATCAGAATAGAATTGCTGCCTCCCCGTCCAATTACCGCCTGAAGTCTGCGTCCGGGATAAATAAACCATAGTGGATCGTGCGTAGGCAAGACCATCATCGTCATCCGGATCATTTCATCCATTACCAGGACTCTCCATCGTATAAGGATGGCTTTAAGATTAGATTTCTGTAGATTTTTTTGGATTGTCCGTTATTGATTTTATCAAGAAGGATGGTTGCCGCCTGAATCCCTATTTCCAGAGGATCCTGGTTCATGGAGGTAATTTTAGGAGAAATCAACCCTGTATCGTCAATGGCATCAAAAGCTACAACCGCCATGTCCCCGGGAACGGCAAGACCTTTTTCCTTCAGAACACCTATTGCGCCGTACGCCATATAATTATTTGCGACGACTATGGCTTCAGGCGGAGCATCAAGGGACAAAAGCCGTCTCATGGCTTGCCGGCCGGAAGGTTTTTTGAAATCTCCTTTCACGACCCAGTCCTCCCTCATGGGAAGACCTGCTTTTCCCATAGCGATCTTAAACCCCAAATATCGGTCATGCCCTGTGCTTTGACTCATCGGACCCGAGATCATGCCGATTTTTTGATAGCCATGTTCAATCAGCTGATCGGTAAGCTTTATCGCAGCATTGATATTATCGATGGAAACGGAGTCGAACCCTTCCAGATCATCGGGTATATTATCTATCAGCACTACCGGTGTACCCAGCTTAATGAGCTGCCGAATGCTTTCGCTGTCTTCTCCGACACTTGCGAGAATCAAACCGCAAATCTGCTTGCTTAAAAGAGTCTCAAGCGCTTCCTGCTCCAGCTGGGTATCCTCATCAGAATTACAGACAAAAAGCGTAAACCCGTTTTCACGCAAGACGGACTGCGCGCCTTTTATCACATTGGCATAGAAACTATTGATCATATCAGAAGCAATGATCCCAACACTGTTACCGCTTTTCGATCGCAGTGATCTGGCTATGTCGTTGGGAATGTAATTATACCGCTTCGCCGCTTCCAACACTTTTTTTCTGGTTTCTTCACTTATCCTTCCTGTATTGTTGATGGCACGGGAAACGGTGGAGACCGAAAGCCCGAGTTCTTCTGCAATACCCTTAAGATTCAGCACTATAGCAAATCACACTCTCCTTCAATATTTTAATCAAAATACTTTAATGGTCAAAGCACTTTTATTTTCTACGGTCATTCAGTTTTAATGCGGCCAGATAAGCCGGCAATTCCACTTCCATCACGGAAGTAACCTGCCTGATCTTCCATTTCAAATGGAAGGCATCCGTCATATACTCCATACTGGGTTCCCATCCCAGCCGGGAATCTGCCTCTACGAGAGGAATCGTATCCTTTGCATTTTTGATTTCCGCTCTTCCAATATCTGTCATCCGATCAACCAGTTCGCCGATCCTCTTCTCATCCGTTTCAACGAGCAATTGCATTTTCAAGGTGTACCACTGCTTGACGTGAATGGTGGTTTTGACGCAATTGACGATGAACTTTCCAAGATTCATCATGGCGAACGCGTCACTTTTCCTGTTTTCCGGAAGTCTTTCGTAAACCTTTTCCAGACAGTCCACCCCGTGTTCAAAGCATTCCCGCATCTTTTTCAGCCTGGCTATCTCAACCGGAAGCCTGAACTGAAACAGGGAACTCCTCCCATTATCCGCCGCTCTGTAATTGGTGTGACAGATCCGGTTCCCTCCGAACATGGCATGGGGAACAGAAGGAATCCTGACATCCGCGCGAAATACAAGCGGATAGGACGGACCGATCCGGAAGGGCCCATACTGATCCTCATTGGTTGATACATAATATCGAATTCCCTCACTCCAGGCCTTCCAGGCTTCCAGCGCCAAGTCTTCCCCCTCTTCTCCAAAATCCCTTCGGGCTATCCTCCTGCAGATTTCATCGCTGTCAGGAGAAGGCTCCCAATAGGACCATTTTGCCAGCTCACTGATAAAGGAAGGCCACCAGCCGTAATGATGAGACTCCATCAGACCGCTCAGGCCCCACTTTTTCCGTGCTGCATGCAGTCCCTCATAGCGTTTCATCCACTGATACGGAGCCGGTTCATAAGGAATAACACCGATGTCCCAGGTTAGTCCACCTGTATTGCACATTGTATAAAGCCTTATCCCTCTTTCATGTGCTATTTCCGCCTCACTTGTGAAATACTCCCCCGGCCCCTCAAAGGATAAGGTATAATCAACACAGGTGCTGGTTACATGATCTGTCCTGATCTTTTCAAACATTTCAAATGTTACGAGCAGCGTAATGTCCGTGGGTATATTCTTCAGCAATTCAACTCTGTGTTCCTTATCTACGTATCCCCAATTATAAGTCCAGAATACAATATCAGCATCCGCCTTATGCTTTCTGATTACTTTTTTTATAAGGTTCAGCCATTGGGGATAATCCCTGCACGGCCACCAGCCCGGGCTGGGCTTGCCGGTTGGCAGTCCGTCTGCTGAGTTTTCCTCATGCGGTCTGCCGGATGTATTCGGATCTTTGCTCGGAAACTCCACAGATTCTCCTACCAGAACAACCCCTTTCAAGTCCGGACTTTTCTGAAATAATCTCCCATATGTGCCATCATAGTACTCTTCGGCATCTGTGTCGTCCGGATGTCTGGAACTCTTTAAACTGCTGTATGCATACACGTCTATCCCATAGCCTGCGGCGCGATAGATCAATTCATTGAAGTCCAAATACCCTGTGGGCGTCAGATCAACATCTTTTACAAATACAAGGATGGCATCCATCCCTGCGTGAGCAATGGCATTCAGATGCGAATCCGGGAACCTATCCAGCCCATAACCCGAATGAACCATCCTGGGTGAAAACAGGGGCTTTCTGCACTCATCCCCTGTTTTCAGGATCGGAGAACATCTTAGGTTCATCAGGTCTTCCAGATAGAAGCATCCCTGTGCAGCTCCCCTGTCGTCATATCCACATATCATGACCTTATCGGCTGTGCATAGCATCCGGTAGCTGCGCAAGGTATCCAATCCTTTCGCCAAAGAACGGCTGTCTTTTCCGGTAAGCAGGAAAATCTTCCGGATATCCTGCTCCCAATCACTTCCGATATGGCAGGTGCTTTTCAGTCGAACGGAGATACCCATTGAAACAAAGAAATAATCCTGCAGATCCTTTGCCGCATTCACAAGGACTCTGCCTGCATTCTTCGGTATGATAATATCCCATCTGTCGTCTATTTGAATTTCGCCCTTTCCGGGACGGATGGTATGATCTCTTCTTTCCGGCTTATGCACGTTCAGCAAACGTTTCCTGAAATCATAGTTTTCTTCGGCCATTTCCTCCATGCTCCTTCTTCCATATCCTCACTCCATGCTTCGCAGTTGATCCATCCAGGCTCCTGCCCCCGCATCTATCGTTTTCCGGGCTTCTTCGCCTATTAACCCCTGCTGAATGACAGACGGCGCAGCAATATAGGCGCGGAGATCGTTCAGATAGTCCACAGCTGAAGACAACTGCCGCTGGTCAATTAAAATCCGGATAATGGATATCCGATACAGGAGCTGATCGCCCAAAGCCTTGTTTAGCTGGCCTTTGGCCATATCATTCTGAATATCTTCTTTCATTGTCTGAGCAGGATCCGGCGAAGGCACCTTAATCGCAAAAACCCGATCTACGTTAAGATATTCTATCGCGTTGGAATTAGGAGGCGCCAGCCATAAGTAATTGTTCGATTCATCAGGATCGTACTCATAGATCCATGGAAATTCTATAATATGGTATTCTCCGTCCGCTACATCCTTGCACTTCACGGAATTCTGATCTGCACTCGGTGGATAGATCCCATAACGAAATGCGGTATCCCCTTCCTTTCCTTTCCCTGGGTCAACCCGAACATTTGCGTAAAGCTTCCACTGACCCTTACGGGGAAGAGTCGTATTGTGCAGCTGAATAGCCCATGCATCCGCATTCCCACGAACCCTGGCCGCAATATGATCGGAAGCTTTGGGATCGCTTACCATGGTTGTGCCGACAGGAGTATACAATTTAAACGTATTGTCCTGAAAATCCATCCAGTCAGATTCAGGCAGATCCTTCACCAAATCCGGAATGGTCGGCACGGTTCTGCCTTTCTGTAATTCTATCATGTCGTATAGGGACTTCATCGTTCCACTTTGATTATAGTTTACAATATCCGCTGTGTATGTCTTGAATCGATCAAAGCGATTATTGAAATCCACATCCCAATTGACATTTCGATCTGCCGCTTCCTTTGCATACTCCGCGGCACGCATTAAAATAGTATAATCCACTTCTATGCGTGTCCGCTGCACATGATTCAGGAATACAGGATCGTCTGCCACCGCTTCCACAGCCTTTGTAAACAGTTTATCTGCCTTATGCATCAAATCAAACGTCAGGTAAGAAGACCAAATGGACGTTGTTGGCCCCTGAAGGCTGGAATCGCTTTGTTCGAAGCTTTGCTGTAACGACTCAATATAGGATTGGATATAGGGCGCAGCATCCCCATAGTATCCCTTGACAAATTGCTTAATCAACTCGTGATAGTCTTGATCCGGATTCCAAAGCAATCGTGCGGCAAGCCACACCTTCAAATCGGTAAATCCGGTACTCTCCGGCGCACTCATATTGTGAGCCCCCTGTCCGAAATAGCCTTTAAAGGAAGGGAATCCGGCCAAATACTGAATTGTCTCACTCATTGCATAAAGATTCGGATACGGCATGATATAACCGCCGCCTGAGAAATCCGTGATATAATCCCAAATGACAATATTATCTGAAACCTCCGCCCAACGCCTGGCGTTTTCTCCGAAAAATGAGTTCTGTGAATCATTGATTGCGCGGCCATGGTCTTTTGAAATCGGAGCAAATGTAATCACTACATTATCCGGCACTGTCATGTCCGTCGGCGCCTGAAGAGTAAACTGGTAAGCGAGCGTTCCGATTCTCGCATTTGGTATTTTACTCCTCACTCTCTGTGCAACATCACCCACCATGTCAAAAATGGGAGCTGCCAATGTGCCGCCATGCCGGTCTGCAAACGCCTTGCTCTCGGGATCCGGTGTCCAGCCAGTATCTTGCTGACTGAATCCGTAAGAGGCGTCCTTTCCGTCCCGAATTCTTTCATTAATGCTTTGAATCAGGTTTTCAGAAGCTATACGGCGAACATCTTCATTCATTGACAGCAATTGATTTCCGGAGTGATACTCCTCCTGCGGTACAATTTTGTAAAAATTGTGAATATCATACGGCCAGTAATTTGACCAACTATCCAGATATGGCTTCGATTGGGGAATCTGGCTGTACCGGTCACGGTACTTTCCGTTCAGCAGATTATGGGCGCGGTATTGTTCGTCTTTGCCGTCATTCACATACATTTCGCGATATTCAAAGCGAGGTATCTGTACATCGTCGCCTATGCACAGACTTAATTTTGGTATGGTCGGGATGAATGTGTATTGGGGCGAATACCATTTCACACCAACATAATAATCCAGGAAATAATTCACTCCGTACATCGTCCCCCGGGGGTGACTTCCAGCAATGATGATGTATTGCCCCACCCTGCGAATAACAAAGTCGTCTTCTCCGAGTGTATCACCCGTCAACTCGGGGATGAGGGATTCGGTGAAAGTATTCCTTCCTACCAGCACCGCAGGTACATCCGGTGCATTCTCTTTGACAGACAATTGGAATGCCGCACCCGTGACCCGGGTCAGGTAATCGACAAGCTCTGCAGCTGCATGGTAGGTTATCTCGTCTTTGTCAGAATATACATATACCCCGACCATCACATTACCGTCATCGGCCAGAATGACATTCTCCGGTTTGTTTTCAGCCTTTACGGAAAGGGGTGTATTGAGCAAAGAACCCAAAACCAAAGTGAAAGCCAATATGAGTATTATTACCTTGCCATTCATCAAGCGTTCCTCCCCTTCTTTAACGAAAACCAGCTACTCGCCAATGCCTGTTTCCATTCAGGAAGCGCCGCAATTGTAATTCTTTGAGAATTCTAACTGTGTGCATCCTGATTCTCCCCGTCCTGACAGATTCATGAGACATCTCAGGAAACAGTAAATGCCGCACCTTTACTGTTTCCTGATCCTCTTTTCTGAGAGTAATCATCGGCCTTTCTGAAAGTAATCATCAACTTTCCTGACAGCAATCATTCAACTTTCCTGACAGCAATCATCAACTATTTGGTAGATTTCCCTACAGAAGCCCTCCACTTCGTTAACTGGCGCTGCGCTTCGTCAACTATCTTTTGGGAACCATTCGCCTTAAGCTTGGAAAGGAAATCATTTAGCGTTCCATCTATATCTTCAATCATACCGCTTTTGAGATTGGTTTTTGAATCAAACTGACTGATTACATTGGAGCAGGCTGCAATCTCATTGGTTACCGGTGTGGTATCAAATGAAAAGCCAAGGTTGGTATCCTTTATGGAGCCGTCATTTAGTTCTGCCAGCTTTTTGGGAAATTCCTTTGACACAAAAGTCGGGATATTCCCACCGAGAATATTTCCAAATTCTCCGCCATACCAGTAATAATAGCCATAATCTGCATTGGAGCGGCCGCCATTTCGCGGAGAATCCGTAATATCGATTCTTCCATCCTTTGCGAGGGAATAATGCTGACCCTCTATTCCAAATCGAGCATAATTGGAAACTACGGGATCCGTATTCAATAGCTCCAAAAACATAGCCGCGCGCTCCGGATGCTTGCTTTTACTTGAAATAGCCTGTAAAGTAGACCGCACATATGAATTTGTCATAATTGACAGGTCTGAATTCGTAAGAGCAGAGACCTGCCCCGGATTCATGTCGTCCTGTATTTCAATATAACCCTGCGGATAGATGCCCAGCAGCTTATGAGCTTTCATTAATTCCTTATCCTTATCGAAATTGGCTGCGTCATAGGGAAAAATACCATCATGTACCAACTTCTTGATTGTTTCACAAAGCTCTTTATACTCTTTGGTCTCAAAAATATTAAAAACCGTTTCTCCTTTGCCTTTTCCCTTAAAAGCCTCAACTCCCGGTACATTTACTACTGCCAAGCCGTCCAGAACTTCATGAGGATAATATGCCTCTGTATTTCCTATTAAATCCATAATTGGAACGTCCTTAAGATCAGGCTGTGCAGCATCCCTTTTTTGCTTCGCTTCATACAGCATTGGGATCAGATCTTGAAATACAGACCATTTCCCGCTCTCCGGAACAGTTATTCCGTATTCATCGGTCATTGTCTTATTGTAGATATAACCCCAACGTGCTGCAAGGTCTTTATACGGTACGACAGCATAAATATGACCGTCCATCGTCACCGCATCCCATGCCCCATCCGGTACAATTTTCTTTGTCTTGGGCATATATTTCGGAATCAGGTCTTCCATGGGATGAAAAGCATTTTTTTGGGCATTGGCTGCAAAATTATAGGAAGTACCTGTAGCAAGGATATCCAGATATTGACCGGAAGCTAAAACAGCAGGCATCTTCTCTTTGAAATCACTGATGTTATAAAAATGATAGTCCAGAGTCGTATGGATCTTCTTTTTAAGATAATCGTTGACTTTCTCCCAAACCATATCCGTATCCGGCCTATCCGCATACACGACACTGTACCAGGTGAGCTTTACCTGTTCCTGTTCCTTGTCAGATGGCTTCGGTTTTTCCCCCGGAGTGGATGTTGCCTTCGATGTCGGACTTGATGCTTCATTGCCACCAGGTCCCTGGCATCCGGAAATCATCAGACAAAATACTGCCAATACGATCGTCATTCTGATAAAATGGTTTCTTTTCATCGTCAAACCCTCCTTAATTTTTTGGATTTCATACCAACTGCAAATTATTTATCATTCTCCTGTGCGGCTTTGAAATAATAAATAATATGGAACCCCTTGCGTGAAAATCCTTTTTGGTTTCTTCTTCAGCCCTTCACACTGCCTATAGTCAGTCCTTTTACGAAATATCTCTGAAAGAAAGGATAGGCGAACAGGATAGGTATTGTCGCTATAATCGTAATTGCCATTCTTGTACTCTCAGGAGGCATTGCATTCAATAACTCAAGCCCTGATTGCGTACTTGCTGCGTCTGAATTGTTTTTAATGAAATCAATGTTCTTCTGGATCCTCTGCAGCAAGGTCTGTAATGGTACAAGCTTCGTATTTTCTATATACAGCATTCCCGTAAACCAGTCATTCCACCGTCCCACCAGGCTGAACAGGCCAATAGTAGCAAGACCTGCTTTGGATAATGGCAGAACGATACTGCAATAAACCCTGAAATAGCTGGCGCCGTCAATAATAGCCGATTCAAATAAACTATCCGGAATACTGGTCTGAATAAAAGTACGAAGTATAATCACATAAAACGCATTTACAAGGCTGCTTGGCAGTAAAAATATCCATATCGTATCATTAAGATGTAGATAGCGAACATTCAATATATAGGAAGGAACGAGCCCGCCGGAAAAAAGCATTGTAAAAAAAGCAAAAAATGTTAAACCTTTTCTTCCCGGCAGCTTTTTCTGCGCCAGTACAAAAGCAAACATGGACATAATAAACAAACTCAGGAAAGTCCCCGTGAAAGAATGAACAATGGTAATCAAATAGGAATCCCTGATTTGCGAACCGGTCCTGGACAGATTGATATAGGCATCCGCTGAAATTTTAGAAGGGAAAAAAGTATATCCGTTTATTGCAATACTTTCCGCGCTGGAAACGGAGATAATACTGACCAGAATCAGCGGCAGTATAACCAAAAGTGATGCTAGTATTAATATCACTGATATAACAATGTTCCAGCCATTGGATATTTGATTGAATCCCGCTCTTTTTGACATATCATCCGTCCTTTCCTTACTCATCTGTGGTTAAAACACTGCATTTTCCGGTGAAATCCTGCTTACGATTTTATTTGCAGTCAGAACCAGAATAAATCCTACAAGGGACTGGTACAAGCCTGCCGCTGTAGTCATGCCGGTATTGTTTAGCGTCATTAACCCCCTGTATATATAAGTGTCGATGACATCCGTAACAGGATACAATATCCCATTATTCTGTGGAACAGTGTAGAAAAGTCCAAAATCCCCGCGAAATATATTTCCCACCGCAAGGATCAACATAATGGCAATCATTGCCCTTAGATGAGGAATCGTGATATATCTCGCCTGTTGGAACTTATTGGCTCCATCTAAAATTGCAGCTTCATAATATTCATCAGATATTCCTGAAATAGATGCCAGGTAAACTACAGAGTCATAGCCAACATGCTTCCATGAATTCACGATCACCAATATGTATGGCCAGGCTTTCACTTCCATATACCAGTTGTGCTTCGAATAGCCTAAAGACTTCAGCACATTGTTCAGATAACCATTTGTGGGGCTTAACAATGCGAAAACAATAATTGCCACCACAGTCATGGAAAGAAAATGCGGCATGATAAATACGGTTTGAAGAGTCTTCCCAAGCCTTTTACTGTGCAATTCATTCAATAATAATGAGAGGGTCACGGCTAAAAACATATTCAGCGCAATAAAAACTGCGTTGTAGCAAACTGTATTACGGGTAATGATCCAGGCATCCGTAGTGGAAAAAAGAAACTCAAAATTTTTAAATCCGACAAATTTACTTCTGAATATGGCCTGGCTCAAATCCATCTCCTGAAATGCCATGACAAGTCCAACCATTGGTGCATAGCAAAAAATAATCAATGCCAGGATCGCAGGCAATGCCATAAGATAGAGGGAATGATATCGCTTTATATTCTTCCCGGCACGTTGAATGGTGTTCCTATCCTTTAAGGGTCCTTCCTTGCATCCAATAAGTTTCCTTCCTGAACTTATCATAATGGCTATCCCTCCTATTTCAGAGAATCCATAAACATGTTGTCTTGAACATTAAAACCTGGGATGTTTTTCTTAGTCATTGTTCATTGTTCATTGTTTATTATCCACTGTCCATCGTTCATTGTTCATTGTCCACTTTCCATTGTTCATTGTTCATTATCCAGTGCTCTAACGTTTGCTCAATTACTGATAATAAACTCCATTGGTTAGACGATCCGCATCGCTAAATCCACTGCTTATTTCGCCTTCCAGTTGGACTTATCTGCGCTCCTGGCGGCTTATAACAGGACAAACAAATTGCTTGCGGTTTATCATCTTTCTGGATCTCTTCTTCACATTGCAATAACGTTTGCCCTAATTGCAGTATATCTCTCTGATTTATCTTTGTCAACAAGAATTTTCAGCTGAAGTCTCAAATTGTTTTAGCAGGATGTTATCTTCTTTCAACTCCTATGGTAATTTATTACTCTTAAACCCTACGGCAGCTTTACGCCAACGATACACCGTCCCGGGATCAAACTACACTGCTGTTTTTCCCGATCAGCACCATCATATCCACTGTTATACTGCTTATACCGGAGTGCAGCGCATCCCGGACTTTCTCACAGCGGGCATCCCAGGAGAGAGGCGTCATATGGATCAGATCCTCCAGACTTCCCTGATTCAATGTCACAGAATATCGTATCCGCTCCTGACCGGACAAGTGAAAATGATTCTGGAAATGCCGGAGAACCTTTTCATTGGAATAGGTCTGCTTCTCCGTGTGGTCGTAAAATATTCCCCTCAACTCCTTCAGGTAATCGCTTCCGGGTACAATCTTGATCAGGAGCCCTCCGTCCGCCAATATCCTGTGAAATTCTCCGTAATTGGATGGAGACAGGAGATTCAAAACAACGTCCATCACCCCGTCCCGAAACGGACAGTTTGCCAGATCGCCGACGCACCAGAGAAAACCCCGATGCTTCCCGGAGGCAATCCGGATCCCCTCTTTTGAAATGTCCATCCCTATGCCTTTGATGCCGGCAGGCGCCAGACTTCTGAGGAAATCCGCCGTCTGGGCCAGGAAGGTGCCTTCTCCGCACCCCGCATCCAATATCCTGACCGGAGGAGGACCGCCAAAGCCAATTTCTTTTTCCAGAATCCCGCATACCCGCTGTGCCAGGGGCAGGAAGAAGCCTCCTGTCAGGATCCGGTTCCTTGCCTGAAACATAGCCCTGTCATATTCCGTCCTTACCGGACGAAGCAAAAAGTTTATATAGCCCTTCCGGGATAAGTCAAAGCAATGTCCTCTCACACAAATCAGACTCTTATTGCTTTCCAGCTTCATAGCGCCGGAGCATACAGGGCATCGGAACAGATCCCCGCTTTTCTGCAGCTCTTCCGTAAATATGCGCTTTCCCTCCCTTTCGTCCTCACTCCATGATGGTTATTCAATACTTATTCCAATATTGTTCCATTATCATTTCAGGCTCTTATCAT
>DHDO01000106.1:55186-58592 GCA_002399435.1 Firmicutes bacterium UBA4874 | reverse complement strand
ATTCCAGACTCTTATCATTCCAGGGTCTTGCCGGCAATGTGCCGTTTGCGAAGCGCCTGAACTCCCAGTGCCATCAGAATCGGAAACAGAACAGCCAGCAGAAGCCCCGCCCTAAGACCAATTTCCGTCCCGCTGCTGCCTGGAAGCCAGTCAGGGAAGGAAGAACACTGCACAGCACTGGATACCAGCCCCACAAGACCGGGACCGGCGGAGCACCCTACATCTCCTGCCAAAGCCAGAACAGCAAACAGGGCCGTGCCTCCCTGCGGATACATTTCAGCAGACAGGCTTATAATGCCGGGCCACATAATTCCCACAAAAAGCCCTACCAGAGCACATCCAACAAGGGAAATCAGAGGTAAGGGCGAAAAAACAGCCAGCAAATAACTTGCCGCACAGCAAATACTGCTGATGACAAGCGCCCTGCGCAGATCCAGTCCACTTCCCCTCCATCCGTAAAAAGCACGGGATGCCCCCATAAGTGCGGCAAATGCACCGGGACCCAACAGATCACCAAGGGTTTTCGATACCCCGAGTCCTGTCTCCGCAAACAGGGAAGACCACTGGGACATAGCCTGCTCCGCTGCCCCTGCACTGAGAATCAGGACAAACAGAATCCAGAACAGCCCGGAGGAAAAAAGAATACGAATGGGAGTCTGCTCCTGCTTTTCCACCAGATTCCGAAGCGGTACCTTCGAAAATAAAAAAGTATTGCAAAACGGAACCAGAGCCCACAGCATCGGCAAAAAGAACCATCGCTCCGTTCCTAAAATCTGAAAATACAGGGTCGAGACCGTCACAACCGCCACATGCCCCCAGCAGTAAAAGGAGTGCAGCAGGCTCATGGCAGAAGCTTTCTCTTCCCCGGGAAGGGACTCCACAATAGGGCTGATAATCACTTCAATCGTACCGCCTCCGATTGCATTTAAAATCACGGCTGCCATCAGTCCTTCATAGGGATTTGGCAGAATATTAGGTAAAATACCAAGGCAAACCAAGCCTGCGGTACATAAGATGTGAGCCAGGACGGCAGAGCTGCGATAACCAATCCGATCCACAAATTGAGCCGCTGCAAGATCCACAAGAATCTGGATAACGAAATTCAGGGAGATCAGCAGCCCAATCTGTTCCAGGGAAATCCCGAATTTCCTTTGAAACGTGACAAATAAAAGGGGGGACAGATTATTGATAATCGCCTGCGTAATATAACCGATGTAACTGGCGTATTGAGTGTGTTTATAAGTGAATGTCAAAACCGTCCCCATCCACAGAACAAGCCTTTTGTCAGCCCACTGTTTCGGAAAAGGTAATTACCGCCATTATCCGGAAAGCCAAGTCCTTCCCATCCGATCAGAACTGAAAGGCCCCAGGATATCAAAAACAAACCGACCAGAACCTTGCCGGTGGAAACATTCCAGTTGAAACTGTATTTCAAAACCAAAAATAAACCGGAGGATACCAGGAAAATACCCCAAAAAGTCGACCACATTTTAAATCACTCCACTTTTTCGATGCAATGGTAACATTATATCAAAAAAGGTGAGGGAAGCAAAGAAGAAATTCGCAAAGACAATGGGACAGAAAGGCAGTAAGATAGATTGCAAAAGAGGTCATCCTGATATAAGATGAGTACGGAATGATTGAAATCCCGGGATCAAATGAGAATAAGAGAGAATAATGGATTCCATGCAGGAGAAAAGAAAACCAACGGAAGAAGAAGAAAACCAACGGAAGGAGGAATCCAGATGAAAATCCTGGTGCTGGATGGACAGGGAGGGAAAATGGGCAAAACCGTAGTGGAGCATTTAAAAGCAAACTTCCCGGAACAGGAACTGATTGCCATCGGAACCAACAGCATTGCCACCTCCACTATGCTGAAAGCCGGTGCTGATAAGGGGGCGACAGGGGAAAACCCCATCGTTTACAACAGCACAGACGCCGACATCATCATCGGCCCAATCGGCATGACCGTTGCCAATTCCCTGCTGGGCGAAGTAACCCCCCGGATGGCTGCCGCAGTCGGCGGGTGCCGGGCTGCCAAAATCCTCATCCCCAGCAGCAAATGCAACAGCTATGTGGTAAGTACGCAAAATTTAAACCTTTCGGAATATGTATCCCTGGTTGTGGCGAAGGTTCGTGAAATCATGTCGGAATACCGGTGCTTATAACCAGGTCACATTGGTCCGCAATCCGATAAGTTCCAAAATACCTGTTTTCCATGGGAATCCACTCGTCCTGAAAACGCTTCCACATCGCCGCCCCGTTCCTTCGCAGGATCCGTTCCATCTGAATGTCCGGGTCAATGGAGAGGAAAACCCGGAGATCGAAAATATCCTGCCACAGAGGATGCATACTGTATACGCCCTCCACGACAGCAAGCCTTTTCGGAACAACACGGATCGTATCTGTCAACGCCTCCCGATGACAGTCATAGATCTGATACCGGAACTCACTGTCCCCTTTCAGATGATCCGCCACTTCCCTTTGGAAGCGTTCATAGTCAATGTTTCCTCCAGTCTGGCGGAGACGCTTTTCCGTACGCTGATGGGGCTGCAGGAAGAAATCATCCATATGAATGACATTGCAGTCGCAGCGTTCTGCGATCCGGCCGGCCAAATCGCTTTTACCGGCCCCACTGTTCCCTTCTATGGCAACTGCCACATTCTGCTTCTGAGCCAGCTCTTTCTCAATTTCGTCAAACACTCCCTGGAAAAATTGGCCTTCGTATTTCTCTATTCTTTCAGTCATGGTAAGACAGCCTCTCCCATGTCCTGGTTTTCTTCAGGGCAAACAGGATGGCCGGAATAAGAATCAGCTGAAGGAGTATGCCAGGCAGGGCTGTGACAAAAGCGCCGGACAGGAAGGCCGAAAACAGATAGGGCTTTCCTGATATTCCCAGAAGAATGAGATTGGCAATTCCCATGACCACCCGTCCTGCCAGCATCGACCCCACCAGGGATACGACGACGGGATATTTACGGGACAGAAAGCCGGCAAAAAAGCCATAAGCCGCCAATTCCAGTGCCATGGAGATCCCTACCGGGTAAATCGGCGGCATACCGGT
The DNA here is from genome assembly GCA_002399435.1 of Firmicutes bacterium UBA4874. Lineage (GTDB taxonomy): Bacteria > Bacillota > Clostridia > Caldicoprobacterales > DTU083 > UBA4874. Next base: position 55,528 of record DHDO01000106.1, on the reverse strand, counting down.
TGTAAAACTGGAAAGGAATGGGACGATAAATCCCACCAGGGCGCCATATTTCCATCCGACAAGAAATCCACAGAGCAGGACAGGAAGATGCATAGGCAAAAGCACTTGACCGACCACCCCCAGGGGATGAAAAGCGATGGGCAGCAATACACCCAGTGCAGTAAACAAGGCGGCCAGAACAAGCTGAAGCGTCGTTGATTTTTTCACAGATATCCTCCTTTAAAAAATAAACCACGAATGAATTGTTTTTGTTCTCAAAAACAAATACCTTCGTGGTATTATGATTACATGGTATGTACTTATTGGTTTCCCTTAGTGATTCTTCTTAATAAAATCCTCCAT
>DHDO01000106.1:50889-54912 GCA_002399435.1 Firmicutes bacterium UBA4874 | reverse complement strand
TCGAAGCATCGAAGCATCAAAGCATGTTGCTGCGTCACTCCTTAACCGATCCGATCATGACGCCTTTTACAAAGTACTTCTGCAAAAATGGATACAGTACAAGGATGGGTATCGTGGCGACAATGATCGTGCAATACTGAACAAGCTGACGCGCCATATACACCAGATCCTCCGAACCGCCCATGATCGCCTCCTGATTCCCCATGGAGCCCAGATCATTGGAAATGAGGATCTGGCGCAGAATTAGCTGAAGCGGATGCAGCTTTGCTTTTTGCAGATAAAGCATGGCGGAAAACCATGAGTTCCAGTGTCCCACCGCATACCACAAGGTAATCACCGCCAGCATGGATTTGGACAGAGGAATAATAATGCGGTACAGAATGACCAAATCATTCGCACCATCCAGTCTGGCGGACTCCTCCAGGCTATCCGGTATTCCACGAAAAGCGGTTCTGCAGATGATCATATTATATGTGGAGATTGCCCCGGGAATGGTAACCGCCCAGAACGTATTGTTCATATTCAGGATCTTTGAGATGAGCAGATAACTTGGAATTAACCCGCCTCCAAAATACATGGTAAACACAATAATGATTGTCAGGAATTTATTCCACAGGACGTTCCTCCGCGACAACACATAACCTCCCAGTGTCGTCATGAAAAGATTGATACTGAGCCCCAAAACAAGAATGATCAGAGTATTCCGATAACCGCTCCATATGTTAGGATTGTTCACAACAATTTTATATCCTTCCAGCGTCGGTTTCCCGACAGGCCAAAATAACATGCCCATATTTTTCATCAGCTCCAGCGGATTGGAAAGGGAAGCGGCAAGGACATGCCACATGGGAGCGACACACACAAAAGCAACCAGTGCAAGAAAAATATAGTTGAATATATCGAATATCCATTCCCCATTTGACTTTTTTATTACTGCCATAACGCTTTTCCCCCTCCTTACCACAGACTGGTCTCGGAAACTTTCCTGGATATAAAGTTGGCGGTTACCACCAGGATGAAGTTCACTATCGAATTGAACAGACCAACAGCCGCGGAAAAGCTCCAGTCCGTATCGATGATACCGCGTCGGTACACATACGTGGAGATGACATCCGCTGTTTCATAAATACCCGTATTGTACAGCAAAAACACCTTTTCAAAACCAACACTCATGAGGGATCCCATACGGAGAATCAACATAATGATGATGGTAGGCAAAATCCCCGGCAGAGTAACGTGCACCATACGGGCAAACCGCCCAGCTCCATCAATAATTGCAGCCTCATACAGCTGTTGGTCTATTTTAGAAATGGCAGCCAAATAAATAATGGATCCCCATCCCACGCCCTGCCAGATGCCCGATACGACATATATCGTCCGAAAATTTGATGGATCCTGGAGCAGTGTGCTGCGCGCCTTCTTCCCGAAGAAAAAAGCGATGATGTCATTTACAAGTCCTGTGGAGGCAGTAAAGTTTTTGATCAGGGCACAGATTACCACAAGGGAGATAAAGTGGGGAAGGTAAGAGAGTGTTTGAATCACGCGCTTATATCGGGTTGCCAGGATCTCATTCAGTAAAATGGCCAGCAGAAGCGGTGCGGGAAATCCAAAGATCAATTCATAAAAACTGATCAGAAAAGTATTTCGGATCAAACGAAACGCATAGGGACCAGTAAAAAAAGTATGAAAATGCTTCAGCCCTGCCCATGGGCTCCCCAGAATACCACCTGCAGGCGTGAAGTCCTTAAAGGCGATGATTGCGCCATACATAGGCTGGTAGTGGAACAGCAGATAATAGGCAAGCACAGGCAATGCCATCAAATAGATATATCGGTTTCTCTTAAAATCCTTGTGAATGATGGACCGAGTCATGTAATTCACCTCTTTGATTGATCAACAGAATCAACAGGGAAAAACCTCAGTTGGCTCTTCCCTGCTTTCTGTGAAAATTGTGCCTTTCTTTAGAGCCCATTTACCAGTTCCCTAGCGCTTGTTGTAACGTTTCAATGCAGTTTTATACAGTTCGCAGACCTGATCAATGCCAAATCCGTTTATGGTGGATTGATAAGTATCAAACTTTGAAAGAGGTTCCGTTCCGGTTATGAATTTGACTATCATTTCATCACGATAGGTATTGGCATCCGAAAGAATGGTGGCAGATTCCGCGCCTTCCTCTGCAGTAAGCGTAATGGGTGGCAGGTGCCAATCGTCATGGCTCTTTTGCTGCTCCTCCCAGACAACGCGGAATTTCTCCAGACGATCGATGGAACGACGGGGGTTGGACCGATAATCACTCTTCAGATACGGGCCGTTATGCCGCCGGAAAACTTCGTTCTTGATGTCCCAGTTCGGCGGCGCAAATTCTTTGAAATACTGCGGCATACCCAGCTCGTTTTTTTCGTCATAGGTTTGTCCCTTTGGCCCAAAGTTCATGATATTGGCGCCTTCCACTGCGTAGCCCCAATCCATCCACTTTACTGCCGCCTCCGGGTTTTTGCAGTCCCTGGTGATCACGGTCCAGTACCCACGCTCCATATTATTGCGATAGGTCCAGTGAATTTCGTCGGAGGAATCGTTCAACTTCGGATACGGCGCTCCCACAAACTGTATATCTTCCAGTTCTGTCTTCAGGGGAAGTGCCGTGCCATCCTGCATTTTGGCAGCCAGCTGGCCGCGCATATACTGGGATTCGGTCTCTTTTGCATCCCGGGTAGGAAAGTCCGGATCAATCAGGCCTTCTTTGTACCAGTTGTGCATGAGCTTTAGATAATTTTTGAACTCGGGCTGTGCGGGACCCCACAATACTTTATTGTCCTTTACGTAAAACTCCGGCGCAATCCCGAAGGCTGTAACAAATACACCAGTGGAATTCTGGATGCCGGTTTTCTCAATCGCCATGACAACCTCCGGATGGTATTTCTCTTTCATCTGCGTCAGTGCTTCCGTCCAATCGTCAATGGTTTTCGGGACTTCCAGATTCAGCTCTTCCAGCCAGTCCCCACGGATGAACGGGCCGCACCAGGGGTTTTCTCGGGTAATCGTCCAATCGTCACCAGGCAAATCCGAACAAACCATGCTAAAGCCCATCAGATTGCCTGTGTCGGAATACACTTCCTTTCTCAATTCGGGATCGGAGTTAATGATCTTCATATAATTTGGAGCATACTGCTCACAGAGTTCGTTGATATTGATATAAATGCCGTCGTGAATTGCCCGGTCAATCCCGCCTTTATATTTTTCAGCCGTTTCAATGAGATCCGGCAGCTCATCGGAGGCAATCATAACGGCAAACGTTTCATTCTCCTGTCCTTCCGGCGGATGAATCCATTCCATTTTTACACCCGTCTGCTTTTCCTTTTCCATGTAGGCCAGATTCTGGGAAAAATCCTGGATCTCCTGCCTGGAAGTACCGCCAAATGGCACCCAATAGGACAGCTTAACCCCATCCAGATTCACTTCTTTTGGTGAACCTGACTTACCGGCATTGGACCCGTTTTTATTGTCCGATTCTTTTGGAGACTTTGACGCGACATCCGAATTCCCGGAAGAACATGCTGAAAGTACAAAAGATGCTATCAACAAACCACATAGAAAACAAATCAGTCCCTTGTTCATTCCTTTCTTCTTGTTCCCCATTCCTTTCTTCTCCCTTCCTGAGCTCAAATGACTGCTGATCTCCCAATCTACACAAATAGTCAGGTTTTTCTAACAAGCACCTCCCCTCCATATCCCTAGGATTTTGTTGCACAGCATTTATTAACAGCAAACAGACAACTGCCAGAAACAGCCTGTCATGCTATGACCACTAATATTCATATGCTATGTATATGCATATGTAAATGACCATATGACAATATCCATGCCTCACAGCTTCCATTAAGGGCTTTTGAGCCCAATAAAAGTTTCCGGGTAAACCTTGAGCGCATAACAAATAGATTTTTTAACATATTTGAAGCATAATAATAATGAGGGTTGATATTTACAAAAAAGATGAGTGTATGTGGATGGAGTAGGTGTTCCCTG
>DHDO01000106.1:44671-50751 GCA_002399435.1 Firmicutes bacterium UBA4874 | reverse complement strand
TGACAAAAAGAGGTGATATTCATATTGTAAGCTATAATATTGATCCACGGCCGCGCAATACCTGAAAGCACAAAGTCTAAGCCAGAAGGAACTGGCAGAAAAGATCGGCATCAGCAACAGCCGTGTGTCAAATTGGGAAAAGGGCATAAACCGCACTGATGTGGATATTCCTGCCGACATCTGTACTGCTCTCAACGTGTCTCCAAACGTATTGCCTGAAGTCCGTCTTCCACCGAATGACCTCAGCGATATCAAACGCATGGTTATCATGGAATACCGAAAAAGGCCGGAACTTCAGCATGCAGTCAATTTTCTCCCTGGAGTGGAAACAGGCAGGGATCCGAAAGCATACGAAATTTTCAGGTTTTGGACACACTTTTCATCAACCGCAATATATTATCCATCGTGAAAGCCAGGTTCTCCTTGCTTTTGTAGCGGCTGGTCTCAAAGGCTTCCGGCATTCGGTTGATCGTAAAGACAGACGATACTCCCACGTTATATGCCGCATCAATGCCTTCCTCCGCCCCGCCAACAATCACGGTAACCGGGACATTTTGCTTATGGGCTCTCCCTGCCACTCCGATTACAACCTTGCCCCGGAGACTCTGACCATCCATCTTCCCTTCCCCGGTAAATACCATGTCTGCATCCGAAATAACAGAATCGAAATGAACCGTGTCCAGGACCGTTTCGATTCCCATCTGCAATTTCGAATGGAAAAACGCGATCATTCCAGCCCCCATGGCGCCTGCCGCCCCAGTCCCGGGAATCTCCCCCAAATCCTGATGCAGGTCTCTTTTTATCACATCTGCCAGGTGCCGCACGCCTTCCTCCAACTGCAAGACCATCTGGGGATCTGCACCCTTCTGCAGTCCAAACACATGAGAAGCCCCTGCCGGCCCGTACATCGGATTGTCAATATCGCACATCGTAACGATCTCGACGCCATCCAGGATTTTTGCCCGGCCGGATGGTTCAATCCGCTTAATCTCATTCAGGGTTCCGCCTACCGGAACAAATTCCTCATTTTCCGCATTGTAAAACTTCACGCCGACCGCAGCAGCAGCTCCGCAGCCGCCGTCATTTGTACTGCTGCCGCCAAGGCCGACAATGATCTTTCCGGCCCCTCTTTCTGCCGCATCCAGAATGAGCTGACCAACCCCATAGGTAGTGGTTTTGCAGGGATCCTTCCTGCCTTCTGCCAGAGGCAGCCCTGCGCAGGCGGCCATTTCAACCACCGCTGTCCTGCCATCCTGCAGCAGTCCATAAAAGGAATCCAACTCTTCAAAAAAGGGATTCTTTACCGAAACGGAAACCTTTTCTCCGCCCAATGCTTCCAGAAAGCAATCGACACTGCCTTCCCCGCCATCCGCCACAGGGATGGCGACGACTTCACAGTGCGGGAAATGTTCCTTTATTTTACCGCTCAGAATACTGCATATTTCCACAGAACTTAACGTGCCCTTAAAAGAATCGGGAATGATAACTGCTTTTCTCATGATTTTCTCCTTCCATGGCTCCTCATTCTCCTTCACAAATCAGGAACCTTGTTCCTGCCCACACTGGCCCTCAATGCCCGTCATATGGATCATTGCCGGCTAAAATTCTCCAAAATACATACCGGCATGGAAATTCCTTTGATTTCCCTGATGGGGACAATTGTACCGTCTTGCCTGGAGATACGATAAATGATCAGATTATCCGTATCCTGATTGGCACAAAGCAAAAGGGAACCGGTATGATCCAGCAGAAAATCCCTGGGAGTCTTCCCCTGTGTGGAAGTATTGGTGATGTGCGTAAGGTTCCCTGTATCCCTGTCAATCCGGAACAGGGAAATGCTGTCTTCTCCCCGATTGGAAGTGTACAGATACCGGCCATCCCGGTCAATCCGAATGGCAGCTCCCGTGGCATCGGGGTTGGGAGCCGGCAAGGCATTTACAATCTGCAGAATGTCAAAGCCTCTCTCTTCGGAATAAGACAATTCAATCACCTGGGAAGATAGTTCGGTCACCACATAGGCGACTTTCCCATTTGGATGGAACACCATATGTCTCGGACCGCAGCCCGCCGGCAGATGGAGGGTTCGCCCGTTGTCCCGCTCCAGCTGTCCGGTTCCCCTGTTGAACCGATAAACCACCACCATGTCCAGTCCCAGATCACAGACACACAGATATTTCCCTTCCGGAGTCAGGCAGGCAAAATGCGTATGGGCTCTTTCCTGGCGGACAGGATGGACTCCCTGTCCAAAATGCTGCTGCATACATGCCAGCTTTCCAACGCTGCCGTCCTTTCCCAAAGGATATACCTGCACCATCGCATCTGCGTACGATATTCCAAACAGCCAGGAGCCGGAAAGTTCCATCAAAATATGACACAGTCCCCTTCCCGGAGCCTGTACCTCATTAATCTTCCTTAAATATCCCGTGGATGGCTCGATCCTATAGGCGACCACCTGCCCATTGCTGCCGTCCGTCGGTTCGCATGCTGCATACAGTGTCGTCCTCTCCGGATTGGCGGCCAGGTAAGTTGGGGAAACTGCCTCCGCATAAAGCTCCGGATCGCTGAACTCCCCGGTCTCCGGATTTCTTTTGATTCCGTAAATACCTTGGCTGGACTTGTCCGTATAGGTTCCAATATAGAAAGTAACAGGGGTCACCATCATCCCATCTCCTTTTTTTATCTGGCGCCTTTTCTTTCTGCTGATGTTCTTCGTTTTCTTTAGGCGGCCAGTTTATTTACACCGAAATTTCAAAACTCAGGGTTGATATTGCTGGCACCTGTCGTCACATGTTAAACGACCTACCTGTATCTCTTCTCCGTTTTCCCTTCTTTTCCTTTCTTTTTTCTCACTTTTCCCTTTACTCCCACTCCATAAAAATGCCACGGAAGCATCGACATTTCCATAACATGCCGGTACTTCCGTGGTAAGTTTATAAATTCAGAACGTAGGCACCCGAAGTCGTCTCGGACACCCCACTGATTCCTGTATGTGTCGGTCATCCGATCTCCGCAATCCAAATGGGCTCTATCATAATTACATCGTAAGCGACTGGAGTGCCAAAAGTCCTGTATATAAGGAAGGATCATTTCCACAATATCCCATGAAGATCCCGTTGTCAATCACCGGAGAAAATAAATAGATATAAATAAAAGATTACAAATTTTCTAAATAAAATAATATAAAATAGTAAGCTATTATGGTAAAGTTGAATTGCGAATAGTTAAGCTATTAGGTTTTGACGAGAATTTATCGAAAAATTTGGAAGCCCTGGCTTACTAAATAATATTTTAGGAGGAAAAATATGAATTCTCTGGAGAGAGTATCTTTAATTCTTCAACACAAAGAAGCAGACCATGTCCCGGTTTACCCTCTTATCAATAGTATATCCCGAATCTATACAGGTATCGACTATGCGAAATGGTCCCAGGATACAGATCTATGCGCTGAATCTATTATTAGAGCCACCGATGACCTTGGAGTAGATGTTATATGCTCATTGGTAGACCTTTCTGTAGAAGCCGCCGACTTTGGCCAACCCGTAGAGTATCCTGAGAACGAAGCTGCCCGACCAGTTCACGGCTCCAGAGTTATAAAATCCATCGAAGAATACAAAAATGTAGAGCCGATAAATCCAAGAAAAACTTCTAGGATGAGCGAACATATTCGTTTATGTGATTTGCTGATGAAGGCAAGGGGCAGGGAAAAGCCTGTGATCGCCTTTGTATTTGGCCCTTTAGGCATAGTTAGCATGATGAGGGGACAACAGGAAATGTTTATGGATATATTAGACGATCCTGATTCTGTACACATAGCATTGGAAGCAGTTACCCAAACCCTGATGGAATACTGCACAGCCCTAATGGAAACAGGAGTTCATGCGATAATGTTTGATACTCTATATGCATCCCAATCCATTATGAGCAAACAGATGTGGGACGCTCTGGAAGGTCCATATATGGAGCGGCTGGCAAATCACATCCATAATAATGGAACAATGGTGATGGTCCATAATTGCGGAACTGGAATTTATTTTGATGTACAAATGAAGAGAATGCGACCCCAAGCCATCTCCTTCCTCCATGTACCCGATGACTGCACATCTTATGCGGATACAAAGGAGAAGTATGGGGATCAAACCACTCTTATAGGTTACATATCACCCAGTTTTGTCATGACTGCCAGTGATCATGAAGTGGAGGATGAATGTAAAAAAGAAATCGACACCATGAAAAAGGATGGCGGATTTATTCTGGCAACAGGATGTGAATATCCTGCAAACGCCAGTGCGGAGAACGCCAGGGTTATGATTAGAACAGCACAGACCTACGGAAGGTATTAATTAACCTGTTCTGGTGTACTCTCATTGTATTTAAGTTTAAATATGTATAGGTTTTTAAAATGTTCCATGATATTCCGGAAGAAACGGCAGTGATACCTGTAGCAAGACTAAAAAAGCGCAAAATCGGTCTCACAGACAGCGAAGAAAAACTTTGAAATCATTACTTCGCAAGAAGGAAACTTCCATGACAATCGTAGCATATACCAGACGCTTCCAGATCTTGATGAGGCAGTTGTGTGCATGGACAAAAGCCTTATCAACTTTTAGGGAAAATCGGGAACCATTGCTTATTTCACAGGATTGTGGATTAATTGCATTGAACTATTTGATACCGATTGGCACGCCAAGTGGTGTGAGGGAGGGAATAAACTCCCTCAGAACTTTGCTAATTTCCTACTGCCTTGTAGGAATATTCCCTGAACAGCTCCATATAAATCCGATAATTCGCCAGAGATACTCCCGGAGGGGTTTGGTGATCCACAGAAGGAATATAGCCGCCGGACTTCATAACAGGCAGTAGCCTTTCAAATTCAGCCCTCATTTCGTCCTTCCCTTTGGACATAACCATCTTATCATAGCCGCCCATCATAAGGAAATCAGGGTAATTCTTTCGGATTTGCTCAAGATCTACACCTGCCTGTCGCTCCAAAGGATAGACGCCTTCGATTCCGGCTTCCTGCAGCCATGGAATCATGTCTGTTACATCGCCATCCGAATCCACAAAGACTTTGCTTCCCTGCTTTTTTATCGCAGGGATCACATACTGGTAATAGGGAAGCAGGAACTCCCGGTATAATTCGTGAGAAAGCATGGGGCCATGATTGTAGGACATGTCTTCTGCAAATCCCACCATATCCGGAACCAGAATACCGCATAATTCCTTTACCGCCCGAAGATTGAATTCTGCGAGATCCTCATTGATCCGATGCATCAGGCCAGGGTGGTCGTAAAAAGCATAAAAATGGTTCTCTATCCCCAGCAGGTTTCTGGGAAACCAAAAGAATCCGTCCAGCCAAAGGCGGAGGATCACTTCTCCCCTCTCATGTTTTTCCTTAAGCTCCATGGCGCTTTTTACCATATGATCCACACATTCATCGGTATACAGGTACGGCCGGATCTTATCATAAGACTGCTCATCTGTAATGATGGGAGCACCATGACCAGCAGGGGAAGGACATTGCGCTGATCTCGGATTGGCGGAGATCAGCATCATCACATCCAGATCAAAATATTTCTGAGATTCTTCCAGCGTCATGCCCCCAGGCAACCCCTCGCCCATCCATCGGTCTGTGGTTTTATCCCACCATGCGGCCCACTCTACCATGGGCAACCGGTCATCCGGCTTTTCAAAGTTCAATACGCTCCGGAATCGGTCTCTTGATGTCATATAATTCAACCTTCTCTCTACAGGAGATGTATGGGGGTTCACCACTGACTTCGGAAAAATTAAGCTAACCCAAACATCTTCTCTTTTAGATCCAAATAATATAGATAATCCTCAGGCTTTACATTGGGAGGACAACGGTGATCACAGAAAGGGATATAGCCTCCCCGCTCCACTAAGGGTACGAGGGTTTCCATATAGGCTTTGATAGCCTCAGGGCCTTTGCCTAGCTGTATTTTGTCCACACCACCCATTATCCGCAGGTCTTTTCCATATTCGTTCAGCAGTTCTGCCGGATGAGAACAACCGTTTACTTCAAAGGGAAACAGACAGTTGATACCGCCTTCCATTAAATA
>DHDO01000106.1:28070-44409 GCA_002399435.1 Firmicutes bacterium UBA4874 | reverse complement strand
TTTTTAAAGCAGATATCCTCCCACCCCGATGCAAAATCAAAATCAATATAGGGAAGGACTTGATCCAGGAAATCCTCTACCAGCAGACAGCAAGTTTCAACCATATCCTCCACCATATCCGGATAATCAAAACAGGCATAGGCCAACCCTTCAAAGGTGAGCATATCCCGAATCTTACCGATCATGGAACCACAATCCACTCCCAGGGGATAGTCCCGATCAGCGGGATGGGCTTTTTTAATAGCTTCTATATCCACCTTCCTGGATGGATGGTCTCTGTTAAAACGTTCCTCTTTACATTTCTTCCAATCTTCTGGGGTCACAATGGTAGCTTTTATATAATGAGGAATGGTATCGTGACCATTTTTGGGAACCTCTGCCAATAGCCCATCCCCATTGATCATGATATATGTAGTTTCCGTTTCATCCACTATTTTAGATTCAAAAGGAGGGGACATCCAAACCCTTCCCCCAACTACCGATATTCTATCAAAATTAAAGAAGGTATCGGCCTCATGGTTATTGGTAATACTATTTTCTGCAAACAAAGGCCATTCTTTGAAATTCTCATCCCAGTAACCAAACTCCATGTTGAAGCAACGATCTACTGGTTTATAGTGCATTTGATTGTGAAAGCGTTCCCTGTCGGTCATAGTACCCTTCCACTTAGGTCTGCAAGGCATAATATCCATTTAGAAACCCCTTTTCGTTTAGATGATTTTTTGTAGAAGGTACAAAGGCTATCAAGCGATCTTTTTAAATATTTATCCTTTTGATGCCCGGATCATTATGCTATAATTGTATCATAAAAAATAGAGATGTCACTGTACTATATTGATAAAATATAGTACAATGTTGCTATGGGGAGATAAGGATGTTGCAGTCAGTATTAAGTATAAGAAAAGATTCCTGGAGCATTGACTATACACCTGGCATCATGGCTAGATCCATGTTTTTCTATGTACAATCAACCGGACACTTTAACTGTAAGCCTGAATATATGACAGACAGGCAAGATTATAATACCATGTTACTTATCTACACATTAAATGGCAAAGGTTATCTAAGGTATAGAGATCAGACTTATATTTTAAATCCCGGTCAGGGATTCCTGATCGACTGTATGGATCATCAGTATTATAGCCCATACAAAAATGGGGATTGGGATTTTAAGTGGCTTCATTTCAATGGATGTGAGAGCAGAAGCTATTTTGAGAGAATTTATGAGAACCATGGCCCTGTATTTGAGTTAGATTCCAATAGTATTATCCCGGGGCATATGGAAGAGATCACCAGGATGATAAAGGAAAGGGATTACAGGATCGATGCAATTAGCTCTTCAAGAATAGTAGATATGCTAACCGAGCTTCTCCTGGATCATTATAAAAGTGGGCAAAGTACCTCAGATGCCCCCGATTTTATTAGGCAGGCCATTATAAGAATGGAAGATGAATTCAGCTTAACCATAAACTTAGATACATTGGCAAGTCAGGTAGGGGTCAGTAAATATCATCTTTCTCGGGTTTTTAAGAAGTATACCGGATATAGTCCCTATGAATATGTCTTAAATTATAGGTTAAGCCAATCCAAAAGCCTTCTAAAATCCACTGACTTACCAGTATACACAATCGCAGATAAGGTGGGATTTGATAGCAGCAGTCATTTTATTAAACTGTTTCGAAAGCATGAGGGAATCACACCCTTAAAGTTTAGGGAATATTGGAGGTAAAATAGCCATTCCCTATGCCACTCATGGTAAAGATTAAGGGATCGTTTATCTTTTTTTCAAACTATATTTCTCCTCATACAGATGCTCCTTATACTCAGCTCTGCGATTGGGACAGTTCTTTCCAGGACATAACTGACAGTTCTCAAAATCGGATTCTGTTTGAAACAGGATACCCGACGCAGACTTCATTGGAATCATCAGACAACTGTCGGTGAGCTCAACTCCTATCGCATTCTGAACATCCCCCAATATACGGAAAAGTTCCTTCTGCTGCCCGATAGGCCAATCTTCCAGAGATCCTGGGTTCATTGACCTGGACTTACCGATATGATAATTCTCCTCAATATGTCTGCGGATCTGATTCCTTGCCGTTTCAAGTGCCATTTCCATTATGGTACCGGCCCAATATTTATCCAAAATATCGTCCATTCCTTCTGCCCATTCATGAAGTTCCCTGCCGCAAGTGGCCACATGGGGAAATACCCTATCGATCTTGTCGAAATTGACCCGCATAACGCGGCTTGTCAGCTTCACTCCGTCTACAACAACATAATCATTTTCCTTGCCGTCAATGTAAGACAGGGTATAGAGCGCTCTGGGCTTTCCTATGGCTTCTGCTTTATTGATCAGCGCCAGTACCCGCTCCCCGTCTTCCCCTGCGGGATCGATGTGTATTTTTTGAAAAAGACGGTTTTTATCTATCTTGAATTCGATATCGTCCAATATTGTGTGAGCCATAATCTTCCTCCCATCCAATGATCCGCCACAGCTACAAAGCGAAAAAATGGTACGAAGTATGCTCTTCCCGTACCATTTTTCCACAAAACGTTATAAAACTTGATTCATTAAGCACTGGCACAAACCCTTGCTGCCTCTTCCGCTGCTGATGCTGCATCGGGCGTGTAGATATCAGCGCCTATGCTCTTACAGAAATTATCGGTTACAGGTGCACCACCCACCATAATGGTAACCTGATCCCTTATTCCCGACTCCTTTGCTGTCTCAACTACATTCTTCATTTCAGTCATAGTAGTGGTAAGCAGTGCAGAGCAAGCGATGATCTGTGCATTGTTCTCCTTAGCTGCCTCAACAAACTTCTCAGGGGATACATCAATGCCCAAATCGATTACTTCCAAACCTCTCCCTTCCATCATCATCCTTACCAGGTTTTTACCTATATCATGAAGATCTCCCTTTACGGTGCCAAGTACTACCTTACCTTTCGACTCAACACCGGTCTGAGTAAGAATGGGCTTTAAAACTTCCATTCCGGCATACATAGCCCTGGCAGCGATAAGCACTTCGGGTACGTAAACCTCATTGTTTTTAAACTTCTCACCTATTATACCCATGCCGTCCAGAAGTCCATGATCTAGAATGCTTTTAGGATCCATCCCCTCATCTATGGCTTTTTGAACCAATTCTTTAACATTCTTTGCTCTTCCCTGTTGTAGGAATCCAGAAATCTCACTTAATAAATCCATTATTCCGCCTCCTGAAAGTTATACTTCCCCCTGGTGTACCTGAATTTACCAGGGGTAACACCCACAATCTTTTTAAATACCTTGGAAAAATAGCTTTGATCTTCATAACCTACCATATTAGAGACATCCACAAGATTTATGTTATCGTTTCGTAATAATTGTTTACTTCGCTCCACTCTAATGTGGTTTACATAAGTATTAAAATTACACTTCATATCGTCCTTAAATATCTTGCTAAAGTAGGATGGGCTCAAATATACATGCGAAGCTACCTCCTCCAGTGTAATTTTTTTCATGTAATTCTGTTTGATATAACCAACTGCTTTATATATCACATCCACATGTTTGATGTCCTTTAAATTAAATACGCAGTCTGTAAACCTGATCATTATCTTGGATAGCCAGTAAGTCAGCTCTTCTACAGTATTAAAGTTGTGGATGGTATTTAAATATTTATAGTTCAGCCCAAATATCTGTTCCACATCGGCACCCCCTTCCAGAGCTGCACGGGAAAGAAGAACGATGAGCTCCAAAATCCTTGCTCTTATGGTCTCAAAGTCCCCGCCACTGGAAAAGAAAATATGTCCCAGCACTTCGTTGAGAATGGTTTGAGAACCCTTTTTATCCCCCTTTGCAATGCAGGATAGCAGTTCCTTTTCCTTCTCAAAGGGGTAAGAGGAAATACCGGACTGTTTTTCATCCATGGCCTTTATCTTATGAATGTACCCAGATATATCGGATTGATTATGGTAGAATTCCGTCCTATCCAAATATTGTAAATACTCTGCATCCGATATATGCGATAGTTGGGAAGCTACCATAAATAAAAGCTCTGACAGGCTGGTAACCTTATCGGGTGGAATTACTGGAATAGACTTTAAATTTTCCATTAACTGATCCAGATGTTCCTCTTTGATATGATTTTTTAACAGGAGATCATCCAATAGAAAATCATCAGCTTCCACCATTAAACCAGGTCCGCATAATAGATATCCTCTGACCATTCCCTCCAAAGTTATAGGCGAAGCCCAATGTACCAGACCAAACGGACAGAAAAAAATATATTTTCCTTCAAATCTCTCCGATTGATAGCCGCCGTATAGATGAACTTTTTCGCAGTAATCTCCTTCACAGTCCAAAAGTTCCCGAACCTGCCTGCAAAACTTACAACCAGTTCCTGAATCTCCGATGCTATAGACAAGGGCGCCTCTGCTATCGATGATACTTGTTCCTACTCCGGCAACTCTTCCATAGTGTTCTATCGCTTTAGCTGCCTTTTCTATATCAAAACCCATGTCATTCCCTACTTTTACTGCTTCATTCCAATAAGTCATGATATCACGCTTCCTGCAATTTGATTCAGTCTACTAATCTATTATATTAAGAAGAAACGTATAAGTAAATAGACAACAGGTATTACTCTTTTATGATACCATGCTATCCCTTTCCGGTATTGAAAAATCTTAATATTATTTGTACTTTATAGCTCTTTTAGGGACTTTCAAAATACATGGAATCCACGTATTCATTTTGAAATTCCGGCGTGGAGGACAATTCCACATATTCCGCTTTCGCTTTGATGGTATTCGTCCTTTCATACTCCGCCAGGGATAGCAGGGATAACATTGCCCCAGTTCCCGCGGCATTGCCTAGTGCAATAATGCGGTGCTGCAATTCCGGCGGTATCAAGCCTATCCGAATGGCATTTCTTTTGTCGATATAGCTGCCAAACCCTCCCGCCAGATAGAGATTGGCTATCTCATCCATCTCCCTGCCAATCTTACTTACCAGTACCTTTATTCCCGCTGCAATTGCCGCCTTTGCCAATTGGACCTCCCTAATATCCTTTTGGGTTATCACGATAGACCCGCCGGTACCGCTGGATCCCTCATCAACAATGGTAAATGCAGAAAGCCCATCCTCCACTTTCCTCAACCTACAGGCCAGCTTCGACCCAACCTCCGACTCTATCTCCCTTTCATCAAGTAGCCTGCCCGTTTCATCTACAATACCAAGGTCCAATAGCATTGCCACGACATCTACAATTCCGGAGCCACATATACCTAAAGGGGCCTTATCGCCAATGGTTGTGTACCTGAGTTTCTCTCCATCCAGCGTAATAGTATTGATAGCTCCACTGATTCCGCCCATTCCATTACGGATATTGGCTCCTTCAAAAGCTGGTCCTGCAGCAGTGGAGCAACACACCATCCGATCCTTATTGCCCAATACGATCTCACCATTTGTACCAATATCTATCATCAGGCTGACATCCTCACTTCTATCCATGCCCGAAGCAAGAATTCCTGCCACGATATCTGAGCCCACATAGCCTGAGATATGAGGAAGCACAAACACCCTGGAAGCCTGACCCAGGCTTAGATCCAAATCCCGGGCATTGTATATCTGGGCCTTTGTTGCAACAGGGGTAAAAGGAGCTGCAGCAATATGTCCGGGTGTTATGCCCAATAGAAGATGACTCATAATAGTGTTTCCAGCGATAACCACATTATAAATATCGTCTATAGGAATATGATTCTTCCGTGCCAACCCATGTATCAATTCTGAGATCTGGTTACCTATACCCTGCCTTAGCCTGGAGAGCCCATCTATATTCTCCATAGTATACTGAATCCTGGATATCACATCGTCTCCATAGGTCCTTTGAACATTAAGTCCGGATATTACATCCACCTGCGCACCCGTTATCAGATTCATCAGATAACATACTACAGTAGTGGTTCCTATATCTATCGCCACCCCATAGATTTTATCAGAGGTATCCCCTTTATCCACATCCAATATCTTATTGCCATCATAGGCAACTGTCACCTTAAAATCTGAATCCCTAAGCACCTGAGGCAGCCTTCTTATCAGGAATATTCCAGCTTCCGGGGCTTCTGTTTTCAAAGCATCGGCTAACCTTTTGAGGTCATCCCGTTGGTCATCCACAGATGGTACATCCAATTCAATATATTTTTTGGCAATCTGTGGAGAGATATCCACAGAGTATTCAATCCCTGTGGACATTATCTGAGCTCCTTCCAGATAGTTCTCCATGACTACTTCCGTATCTCCCAATATTCCGGTCATACAGGCCAGACGATAGCCATCCTGCTTCTCCTTATGGGACAAAAATTGGGATTCCAGATGGGTCATATCTGATACCTCGCCATTTCGTACCCGGACTTTACATTTTCCACAAATCCCCTTTCCACCACAAGGAGCTTCGATATAGATGTTGTTCTGACGGAATATATCCATAAGACTGCTGCCGCCATAACAAGTCACGTCTTTATGACCCTCATCGGATAATATTCTTACGGTATATTGCCTGCTGCCCAGATTTTGTCCATTATCCATGACTCCCCAACGTCCTTTCTTATAACTCTATAGCAAAATCCCTTATCACTCCATTAAACCCATTTTAAGCTTCCTATGGCTTTGGCTGTTATGATGGTCTCGATTAATATCTCCCGTGTAGATTCTTCCTGTTCTCCGTGTTTTCCTTGTTCTCCGTGTTCTCCTTGCTCTTCTTTCTCTTTTTCTGATTGAGATCCCGGTATATTTATTTCTGTTTTATTCTCATCCATCTCAATAGAAATATCATAGTCAGAAGCTCCCTTCGCCATAGCAAGCTCCCCAACCAAATCTTTGCCCTCACCTTTTGACCAATCCCGGGCCTTTGCATAGTCATCAAAGTGTTTCTTTACCCTTGGAGAGAAGCAATCATAGCCTTCTACTCCCGCTACGGTATATCTTGGCTTTATAATGATCCTCTCCTCTACGGAGATACTTCCCGTGATGGCCCCTATCGCATTGGCCACTGCGGCATACTTCTCTATTATACAGGTAGTATTTAAGGATGATGCTACATCCGGCAGGTATACATGAATAGGGGCTCCTATTCCTACCAGTGAAAAGTCCGTGGACAATCCAATGGATAGATAGGGATTTCTTTGCATATGGGAGTTTTGGCAGCCCAATAAGATCATCTTTTCAAGTTCTGGCGTGAAACCATGTTTCAGCAGGGATGGATCATCCCTTTTAATAAGTTCGTGAACAATATTTAAGTATAGTCTGGATTTTATAGTGCTATTGACCTCATGGATAAGTTCTTCCAATGTTATCTTTAGACGACTTGCTAAAATCTCTGCCCCTAAAAGAGCAGCCTGTCCATTCCATCCAGAAAAATCACCAGTAAGATGCATTATATCTGTAGGGGTTAGCGCACTCCTCATAATGATCCCCAACTGCTCAAGCCTATCGGGTTTGATAGTATAGATAGAAGTTTCCACTGCCTCTGCCAGTTTTTCCATGCTTAAAGGTCCTTCTTTAAGAGCTTCCACTATTCTCTTCTCTTCTGTAGTAAAATCTCCATCCTGGGGAATTTCCCCTATTGAATAGAAAAATTGACACAGGGAACGGGTGTGTATCCTGTTCTCCTCATGTAAAAGCTTGATTTGGCCCAAAACTTTCGGCCATCTATGGGCAAGCCAGGATAGGGGAGCAACCCGTCGCGGACCTATTATAAGCTTATCCCTGGAGTCAAAGCTTATTTGGCTGTCTCCCCCCAGACCAATGGTTCGAATGTCCACAGATTTCACAGCTGTTTTCCAATTGCCTACATCCGCTCCTTCATAAGCAAGAAAAGGCTTCCCCTCCTTAACAATTGCCAAATCACTGGTGGTACCTCCCATATCAACAACTACACAGTTTTGTTGTCCGCTCACATTGATCCCACCAATTACGCTGGCAGCAGGACCTGAGAGCAAAGTCTCCACCGGCCTGTTCCTTACGTATCCTTCGGACATTACGCTGCCATCACCACAAACAATAGCCAGGGGTGCATGGATGCCCCTCTCCTTTAAACCCACCTTAACGGCATCTATGAATTTATTTATCAGCGGAATAAGCTTTGCATTGAGCAGGGCTGTGGCAGCCCTTTTTAAAAAATTCAGTTCTCCAGCCAGCTCATGCCCACAGACCACCGGCAGACCCGTCCAATCATAAATCAGTTCCTTGGCCTTTTTTTCGAATTCCGGATTTCTGATACCCCACATCTGTACAATAGCAAAGGAATCCGTTTTTCCCATTGTATTTTTTATTTTATCATGAAGAACATCCCAATGGGGTTCCTCTGTCACTTCCCCCCGGAGATCATGCCCTCCCCGAATGAATATGATATCCTCTATGGAAGGCAGCCCGTATTGCTGTCCATTCTTTTTAACGATATTCTCATCGCAGCCGATGAGTATTAACTTTGCCCTGCTTCCTTTATCCTCTACACATGCGTTTGTAGCCAGGGTAGTGGATAAGGATACCACCCCAATCTTTTTCAAAAGTTCCTGCGGCATTTGATCCAATACATGTATAATCCCAAGTTTTAAATCCTCCTTCACTGTGAGGGATTTAGCACCTTTTATAACCTTGCTGTCATCAAAATCGTAGATTACACCATCGGTATAAGTGCCTCCGGTATCTATGCCTAACCCTAATCTCATTTTTCACCTCAATGAATATATCTTTGTTACATGCAATGTATCTACATTATAAGTCAGCTGCTCATAATGAGCCTCATATACAAAACAATATAAAATGGACAGGTAGTTGTCAATGAAATAATTTACTGTTTTTTGTAGAAATATTGGAATCAAATGCCTTCCTATTTCCCGGATTTGCAGGCAAATAAAAAAACGGCTTCGTTCCCAGAGAAGAAGAACGAAGCCATCTCACCTTTGTATCCAATGGTTTCAGAAAAAAAAGAACCTGTTATCTCGTAATAGCCTTAAAAGCAGCCGCCTGTGCGGTCATGCTGCGTTCCGAGGCCAGACGCTCAATCGAGGAAGCTCCAAAGAAACCGTCCAGCTCCGGAATTTTCCGAATGATATAGGCGGCATCCTCAGGATCGGCAATCGGGCCGCCATGACAGATAACCATGACATTCGGGTTCACCTTACGCCCGGCTTCCAGGATCTCCCGGATAAGAGGGACACAGTCGTCCAGGGTTTTTGCCGTTTCGGCGCCAATGGAGCCTTTCGTGGTAAGGCCCATATGGGCAACCAGAATATCGGCCCCGGCCTGCGCCATGGCGGCAGCCTGTTTTGCATCGAAAACATAAGGACAGGTAAGCATATCCAATTCATGGGCTTTGCGGACCATGTCCACTTCGAGACCATAGCCCATGCCTGTCTCTTCCAGATTCTGACGGAACACACCGTCGATCAGACCAACTGTCGGGAAATTCTGTACACCATTGAAGCCCTGTTCCTTTAATTCCTTCAGATAGATTTCCATAACGCGGAAAGGATCCGTACCGCAAACGCCTGCCAAAACCGGCGTCTTTTTTACAATCGGCAGCACTTCATGGCCCATTTCCACGACAATCTGGTTTGCATCACCATATGCCAGCAAACCGGACAGGGATCCGCGCCCGGCCATGCGGTAGCGGCCTGAGTTGTAAATAATCAGCATATCAACATCGGCCTTTTCCGAACATTTCGCAGTCATCCCAGTCCCTGCACCAACGCCGACCAGAATCTTGCCTGCATCCGTCTGCGCCTTGAAATCCGATAAAATTTCTTTCCGAGACTTATAAAGCATGTTATTTTCCTTCCTTTCAAAAATTGTGATACCGAACTTCCGTTTTCCGTATCTTCGCATAGTTTGCCCATCCGTATCTTATTTCTCCATCATTTCCACAAGCTTCTTCGCAGCGGCAATGGCAAACTCACGGTCGTTTATCAGGCAGTTCATTTCATACAGCTGTACAACATCACGGTTTATATTTTTTCTGAGCATGTCAAACAACATCCGATCCTCCTCCGGACCATAAAACGGCTGACCTTCGGCGTCAATCATCGAAACGCCTTTCAAAGGCAGGAATAGGGCGGTTTTTCCTTTTGCAAGGTTAAACTTTTCCGCCAGCTTCTTTCCGAGGATCTCATTTTCCTGAACGGTGGTGCGCATCAGGGTAACCGTCGGATTGTGCCGGTAAAGATTCCGTCCCTGATACTCTTTGGGCACGGTATCCCACGGCCCGAAATTCACCATATCGCACGCCCCCACCGAAACCACCTGTGGGATACCGCACAAACCCGCCGCTTCGCAGCGATGCGGGCCCGCATTCAGGACTCCGCCGAAAAGCTCGTCGCACCATTCGGTAGTGGTCAGATCGAGTACGCCTTTGAAATATCCGCTGTGGATAAGGGATTCCATCGTCCGGCCTCCGGTTCCCGTCGCATGGAAAACGAGAACCTCATAGCCCTGGGATTCCAGATATTCTTTGGCAAAATCAATGCACGGAGTCGTAACACCGAACATGGTCGCTGCGACCAACGGTTTTTTGTCAACCGATTTGTTCATCCTGTGCTCCAGCATACCCGCCATGGCAAACACCGCATTGCTGAAAATCCTTGTCGAAATGATGTTAAGCCCTGCAACGTCAACAATCGATGGAATCAGAATCACGTCGCTGGTACCCACATACTGCTCCGTATTGCCGGAAGCCATGGTGGAGACCACAATCTTTGGCACGCCGATGGGAAGCCTGCGCATCGCCGGGGCAATGATTGAGGTTCCTCCGGAGCCACCCAGTGAAAAGATGCCGTCGAATTTTCCTTCCTCATAAAGGCGGGGAATGATCTTTTCCGTCCCGCGGGACATCACGGCCGTAGCGCGGGCACGGTCTTTCCTTTCAACAATTTCAGACAGGTTCTCGCCGGCTTCCGCCGCAACTTCCTGATTGGACACGTCAGGTGTGAAAAGCGGCTGAAAAGTTCCCGTATGAACGGTAAATGTTTTTATGCCGATTTCTTCAAACAGCTCCTTGATAAAAAGGAATTCCTTCCCTTTGCTGTCGAAAGTCCCGGCAATTGCAACGGTTTTCATTTGAAAATGCCTCCTTTCCTTTATATAAGTTCCGCAGTTGTTCTCTTCCGGTGCCGGCTCTCTCTTCCAGTACCGGATTTCTCTTCTGGTGCTGGCTCTCTCTTCCGGTACCGGCCTTCTCTTCTGATGCTGGCTCTCTCTCTTCCGGTACCGGCTCTCGCACCGGCTCCAATTCTTTGCGAACCTTACTTTTCTTTTTAACTCCGTCCAAAGTATTTTGCATATCCTGAGCCCTATGCTGCAGGGATCCCTTATATGCAGCGAACGGACTGGAACCCGTGATGCACCGCCTTCAGGATATTGTCCGGTGCCTCCGCATCCCCTACAATGGAACAATCCACTTTGCCGTCGATGGCATCATACAGGGAGTCATTGGCACGATATCCGGCTGCCACCGCCACGGTATCCGCCTTGATGGTCTCCTGTTTTCCATCCTTTTCATAGTGCACGGCGTGATCCTTAAACTCCGTCACTTTTGCGCTGGTAATGATCTTAATATCGCATTCCTCCATCAGATGACGCAGGGACTGATCATTGTTCCTGCTGTGGCGCACAGTCATCAGGATTTCCGGAAGCATCTCAAGGATCGTCACGTCATCTGCATGCTCCGCGCAATGGCATGCCGTTTCACAGCCAACCAGGCCGCCGCCCAGCACAACCACTTTCTTTCCATAATCCTTCTTATGGGTCAGCAGATCATTGGCACCGACAACGAAGGATTCCTCTACGCCCTTGATGGGAGGCATCACCGGAGTGGAACCCGCTGCGATGATCACCTTGTCATAATTTCCGGCAATTATGTTTTCCGGGGTGGCTTCCTTCATAAGGGATACCCTTATGTTGCTGCGGTACACCTTACCGATCAGATACTGGACATAGTCCTTGACATCCTTCTTGAATCGGGGACCGCCTGCCGCCAACAGCAAGCCGCCCAGCTCAGTGGTCTTTTCCCAGAGCTCGGTCTGCAACCCTCTCCCGGCTGCCGTAATTGCCGCCACCATGCCGGCCGGGCCGCCTCCCACCACAAGAACACGCTTTTTGGGATCGCCGGGCACAACCGGATAATAATCCTCCGCAAAAGTAAGCGGGTTGACTGCACAGTGCATCATTTTGCCGCTGAATCCCGCATAGAGACATTCGTTGCAGCCAATACAGGGGATGATGTCGTAGGTCTCATTCTTCCGGACCTTGTTCACCCAGTGGGGATCGCAGATTGCCTCATGGCCCAGTCCGATATAATCGGCTTTCCCTTCCTGCAGGGCGGCTTCGGTATCCGCCGGATTTTGCATCTTGCCCTGGGACATAACCGGAACATTGACATGTTTTTTGATTTCAGCAGCAATGTCCAGCTGTACACACGGCGGTTCATATACCGTGTCAATTGCCTTATACCAGGCTTCATAGCATCCAACGTCAACATGAAGAAGATCCACTCCGGCCTTTTCCAGGATCTTTGCCATGGCAATCCCTTCGTCCATTTCCCGGCCGCCGGGTACTCCATGATAAGGCGTAAACTTGAACAGAATGGGAAAGTTCGGGCCAACCGCTTCCCGAATCGCCTTGATGCACTCTACGGAAAAACGCATCCTGTTTTCCAGGCTGCCGCCGTACTCATCCGTTCTCTTATTCCACAATTCCGACTGAAACTGGTCCATCAGATAGCCGCCGTAGCCGTGAAGCTCCACTGCATCCGCCTCGGCACGCTTTGCAGTGGCAGCGCCTTCTCCCATCTTCTGAACCAGATACTGGATGTCTTCTTTCTCAAAAGCCCGGCACTTTACATCCGGAAACCAGAACGAAGTGTTCTCACTGCTGGAATAGGGCCGGACATCCCCGGTGGAAAACTGCATTCGCCCCAATCCGGGGGTCAGTTGAATACAAATTCTGGTTCCCTGATTGTGAACCCTTCGGACCAGAAAGTTCATCTGTTCGAAGGATCTTGGAGTGCCCAGAATATTGGCCGCCTTTGCCTCATATTTTGTGGAGACCTGGTTGGCCGAGGTAATGATAAGGCCAAATCCGCCTTTTGCCCGTTCCTCATAATAACGGATGGCACGATCCGAAAAAGATCCGTCCGGTTCGGTTGCCGTCCCCATGGGGGCCATGTACATTCTGTTTCGCAGCTTCATATTCCGAACCTGGGTATGTTCAAATATTTTCATAGTGTTCCTCCCTTTTGCTTATGTTTTCCTGCATTTTTAATTTACCCTCTTCGATTGAAAATATCAATTCGTCATGTTCTGCCGGATTTTCTTTTGTACTTTCTCCTGAACTGTCTCCTATACTTTCTTCAGAACTGTCTCCTACTTCTTCAAAACCGTCTCCTACTTCTTCAAAACCGTCTCCTGTAATTTCTTTTGTACTTTCTCCTGTAATCTCTTCTGTAATTTCTCCTGATTCCTTTGGACGGCGCAGCAGTCCATGCATTCGGATATAATAGGTGGTGCCAAGGATCAAAGCCGCCCCGGTCCATGCCGTAATCTCCGCATAGTACAAACCTCTTTCCCCGATAAAGGAGGGAAGAATCAGCACTGTGGAGATCCTCATGACCAGCTCCGCCAGCCCGGACAGCATAGGAATCACAGTATCACCCATGCCCTGAAGGGCAGAACGATAAAGATGAAGGAAATACAGTACAAAAAGCAGGCACGACATGGTAAAAAGATATTGATAAGCCACATCCAGTACGGCTTTCACCTCATCCGGGGTACCGGACAAAAACAGCATCAGAATCCTGCGCCCAAACAATATCATAACGACAGAAATGGCACAGGCAATGGCAACACAGATCCTGAGGGCCGCATTCATCCCTATCCGGATCCGCTGAATCTTTCCCGCACCGATATTCTGCCCGGTAAAGGTGGACATGGAATAGCCGAAAGAGGTGGCCGCCAGCTCCAGCAGCCCATACAACTTATTGGTGGCGAGAAATCCGGCGATATACACAGAGCCATAGCCGTTGATGACATACTGCACTACCATGCCGCCTACGCTGATAATGGCATTCTGGAGCGCCATGGGGGTACCGATTTTGACCAGCGAGCCTGCCATTTTTCTGCCCGGTTTCCAGTGATGCGCTTCCAGGAAAAGAATTGGAACCCCCCGGACAACTTTCATACAATAAAAACACGAAAACAGCTGACCCAGCACCGTTGCCGCGGCAGCACCGGTAATTCCCCAATGAAAGGACGCGACAAACACGATGTCCAGGACAATGTTGATCACGGAAGCCAGTATCATGGCAATCAAAGGCGACTTGCTGTCGCCCAGCGCCCGTAATATGGAGGATAATATATTGTAAGCGGTGACCACTGCAATGCCGGAAAACAATACCGTCAGATAACGGACAGCACCGCCAAAAACATTTTGCGGGGTGTTCAGCAAGTGCAGCAGCGGCTTCAGAAAGGCCAGACTCAGGGCGGTCACTGCAGCAGCAACAATCGCAGAAATCACAATGCTGTTCGTAACCGCTGTTTTCAGGCCTTCATAATCTTCCGCGCCGTAGCACTGAGAGATCTTTATGGAAAAGCCCTGTGTCAGCCCGATCACCAGGCCCAATACCAACATGTAAGGCCAATCGGCAGCTCCCAGAGAGGCCAATGCTTCCACTCCGATTAATTTTCCGACAACGATGGTGTCCACCACGGTATACAGCTGCTGAAAAATACTGCCGAGCATCAAAGGCAGGGCAAAACGTACAATCAGTCCAGTTGGCTTTCCCGCAGTCATATCCTGAACATGAACAGACAAACAACCAAACTCCTTTCCGGAATCAAATGAGATGATCCTAAGTGAACTTTCTGAAAGACGACTCTTAAAAACTACGCTTGCAATCTCCCGTAAGCCCTGTATATAAGGAAGGATCCTTTCCATAATATCCTATGAAAATCCCATTGTCAATCACCGGAGAAGAGGTCTCAATAATCTCCCATCGTATTATAGATTATAGTTTTCATCTGACATTCCTGAAAAAATAGCCTGATTTGACTGACGCCATAATCAAATCTGTGTATTGGAAAAGCAAAAATCGGAATACTAGAAAAATATGAAGCAAATATATATTGAAAGTATATCAAATGGATTGACAAATGCTAGTCCAATGATATAATATTAGTAGTATAGGATAGAGGTGATTTCATGGCACAAATTAGCTTGCGTTTGGATGATGACGTAAAGAAAAGCGCAGAACAGACTCTCAATGAAATAGGGCTGAGTATGTCAACAGCAATCAACATATTCTTAAGAAAGGTTGCCAGAGAGAAACGCATTCCGTTTGAATTGACCGCAGACCCATTTTACAGTGAAAGCAATATGGCCCACTTAAGGCGAGGAGTTGCAGCATTGAATGCAGGTAAAGGTGTGGAGCATGAGCCTATTGAGGTAGACAGGAATGAAAAAAATATGGTTTGATGAAGCGTGGGACGATTATTTGTATTGGCAAATGCAGGATAAGAGAACGATAAAACGTATCAACATGCTAATCAAAGATATTGAAAGAGGGCATTTTAGCGGCATTGGAAGGCCAGAGCAGCTAAAGGGCGACTTGGGTGGATTTTGGAGTCGCCGTATTGACGATACAAACAGACTTGTTTACCGAGTGAGCGGAGCTACTTTAGAAATCCTTTCCTGCCGTGGACATTATGACAATTGATAGCCCCGCATATGGAAAAAGTTATACTGCATTCTATGTATAAGGAAGGTGCTCTCTTGAGTGCCTTCCTTTTTTAGATTTTATTGCTCATAAGAAATATGCAAAAACTATCAACAAACAGTACTTATCATCTGCAGTTCTACCCTATTCCTTTACCGCTCCCATAACAAGTCCGGTAACAAAATATTTCTGCAGGAAAGGATATATGATCAGAATGGGCAACATGGATACCACAGCTTTTGCTGAATTGAATGTCAGGTTCGACATTTTAAGCTGCCGAATGATTTCTTCAGGGCGCATATTCTGCATTGCCTGAGTGCTGAGCTGGACAGTCAGCGATTGGATGTATGTCTGAAGCGGTTGCTTCGCCGGGGTATTTATATAGATCTTACCATCAAAAAACGAATTCCAATGACCAACAACAGCAAATAATGTTATAGTGGCAATAGATGGTTTAGCCAGGGGTACCATGATTTTTAGCAGAATATATAGAGGACTGGCTCCATCAACCAGAGCCGCTTCTTCAAGAGATTTCGGAATACCCTTAAAAAAATTCATGAGGATAATAACACTGAAAACGGGTAC
>DHDO01000106.1:27021-27881 GCA_002399435.1 Firmicutes bacterium UBA4874 | reverse complement strand
AATAAATGTAGGAACAAGGCCTCCATTAAACAACATAGTAAATACCAATATCCACATATAAATATTTCTTGCAGGAAAGGCATGCTTGTCTTTGGATAAAGGAAATGCCATGAAGATGGAAAGCAGGACGTTTACTGTTACACCAAGTATTACCCTTTCTACAGATACGCCAAATGCTGTAAAATAGCGACTATCCTTAAAAATTTCCTGATAGGAAGAAAGGTTAAAATTGACTGGCCAGAAATAAACGTTTCCCAGTGCCGCACTGGTTTTATCGCTAAAGGAAGTTGCAATGGCATTTAATATTGGAATCAGGCAGGACAGAGCCATAACAGATAATATAATCAGGTTAAGTACATCGAAGAAATTTGTCTTTTGCCTCATACTGTTCATCCTCCTTAAAATATGCTGTATCCTGCAAATTTATCTGCAAGCTTATAGGCCAATACGATTAAGACAAAACTGACAACGGATTTAAAAAGTCCAACCGCCGTTGCAAAGCTATACTGCATCTTCTCAAGCCCCATACGGTATACATACGTATCAATTATATCTCCGCTTTCATAGACCAATGGGCTGTACATTGTAAAAATCTGTTCGAAACCAGCATTCAATACATTCCCCAAAGCCAATGTAGCCATTAATATAATGGTTGGCTTAATGGATGGCAAAGTAACATATTTGATCTTATGCCATCTGTTTGCACCGTCAATTTCAGCGGCTTCGTACAAATTGGGATTGATATTTGTCATAGCCGCTATATAGATAACAGCACCATATCCAAATTCTTTCCATACATCAGTAGAAACAATTACAGAGCGAAACCATTTATTGGCGGTCAAAAACATCGCAGGTTCAGC
>DHDO01000106.1:0-26741 GCA_002399435.1 Firmicutes bacterium UBA4874 | reverse complement strand
AAAATAATCTTGATGGTTGCTATCAATACCGTATTAAAAATTACCTGCCTAACGTCCGGATAAGTAAATAAAAGTTTGAAATTATATAAACCTACAAATGGGGACCCAAATATGCCTTTTGCAGGTACAAACTTCTGAAAGGCAATTATAATACCAAACATTGGGATGATGCTAAAAATAAATATCAATATCATTCCCGGCAATAACATAGAATGATAATATAACTCGTTTTTTTTACTGTGCATTATTCTCTCCACCTTGTAAGCTATAGTTTCTTATTTAAGCCCTCCTGTAAAAGGGTTCCAGTATGTTCAATATAATACGGGAGGAAGGGATATTCTCCCTTCCTCTGAGTTTATGAGTCGGCGGGAAACTTATTTTCCCATATTCTTCACTTCATTCTTAACTTCTTTTGTAACAGTATCACCGCCTTGCCCATACCATTGTTTTACGAATTCGTCGAAATAATCGACGGGCTTCTCACCAGTGATTATCTGCAGGAAAGCAGTAGATTCAAGGGTATCCAGATTAGGCTTCAGGTCTGCCATAGATTCCGTGGTAAATGAGAATACAGGATACGTGATCTTGACTTCAGGGGTATTAACCAAATTGGAGCCTAAATAACGGCCATGATAGTGAACCCATCCCATGCCCTTTAAAGATTTGGTATCAGCATAATTCTTTGCATCCCGTGCCATTTCCTTATCCATTTCAGTAGCGCTGGGTGCGCCTTCCAGTTTATCCTTTTCGATATAGTTCTTTGCAAGCAAACCTACATTGGGAATAATATCTGCATACTCCAGATTGACACCACTGGTTGGGAACATATAACCCCAATCAACATTTGCATCTCTGTTCGGCTTAATGAGCTTTGTTCCTTCCGGATCAAAACCACGCCACATATCGTATTCAGCGTTCATTACTTTTACCACTGCTTCCGGATGCTCATATTTCTTATTGATAAATACAGCATCTCCGGAAGGCCCTGGCCAAATAACATTGAAGTTTCCTTCTGAGTCAAGGGGTGCATTCACAGGAATCACTTCCGCATCAGGGTTATTCCTCGGCAGATCTGCTTCTGTATAAGAAAAATGCCAGGGCGCAAAGACTACACCAGATTGACTGCCATTCCATACGGCGTCATTTGCACCACCATCCGTACGTGTTGGGAACTGTTTATCGATAAGCCCTTCTTTATACCATTCAGCAAGTACTTTCAGCCCTTCTTTCATCTCTGGAGCCACAGAGCCATAGACGATATCACCATTTTTGTCTTTGATCCATGTCTTTGGTGTCGCACCATAAGCTTCAAATATTGGAGTCGCAGAGTAGCCGGATCCGTATCCACCCGCAGGATCCGTGGCATTCAGTATCATGCCTACATTATGTCCTCCTGGATTCTTTTCTTTAAATACCGTTAAAATGTGTTTGATATCCTCAACAGTTTTTGGAACTTCCAGGTTGCATTCCTTCATCCAGTCTTTACGCAGCCAAAGCAAGTTATGTTCATAACCATAGCGCCCACCGGCAATTCCGTAGAGCTTTCCGCCCTCAGTATATGGCGCAAGGTTTTTGTTGTCATAGGAACTAAACACATCTTTCATGTAATCTCCCGCACATTTTTCATAAGCTTCCGTCAGATCTGCAAGCTTATCATTTTCAAGCAATTGTTTGTAGACCAGATAATCACCAGCACCCAAAGTAAACATATCCGGCAAATTGTCTGAAATAATATTCAGAGATAGTTTGTTTATAAATTCAGAACCTTCTACCTCCCAGTCCACAACTAATTTAACGTTCAGTTTATCCTGTACATAACGGGTCATCGCATTGTCTTCAACTGTATCTCCTTTTACAAAATTAGGCTTGGAACTTGCTCTTTTTGCCGTATGCATTTCAATCACTTCAGGATACTTACCATATGGGGTCATAATATCTGCGGTTTCGTCCTGATTGTTGTTCTCACCTTTGCCGGGTTTCTTTTTGTCATTCGTCCTGGTTCCCCCGCTTGTCTTATTGGCTGTACCCTTACCGGGCGCAGAGCATGCAACAGTCGATATCAACAATACAACTACCAACAACCCCAGCAATAGATTCCTAAACCGTTTCATGAAATCAAAACCTCCTCTAACTTTCTCTGATTTTCTCTACCTTTTCCATACTGTCTACTGTCTCAATCTTCAATGAATATGATAACTGTTGGCACCTGCATAACCACATATTTTCCTGTGAAGGGCAACAATGAACCAATCAAGGGTTTGACAATCTCCACTTGCTTAGGTTGAGCAATTATTATACTTAAAAATATCGCTTACTTCACAGTTGAGGGCCTTTGCAATTTCTCTGGCCCTGAGGTGATTGATGCGTTTCGTACTCCCACTCTCGATACGCAGTACGGCGTTGCCAGGAAGCCCTGCACACTCAGAAAGTCCTTTCATACTGAGGCCCTTTGCTTTCCGGCGCCTTTTCAATTCCTGAACGTCTGTAACCAGGTACACCCTTATCATCCTCCATGTATTTTATTGTACTAACGTACCCCTTACATTTATTATATAAGGCACATTTGTGCATGTCAACTAAAATTTTAAAATTGTCATATACATTTGTACACATAAATTGATATAATAATAAGAAACACTGAAAAGGTAGGGTCGCTTTTATGGGATACTCAGAAACACTTAAAGATTTGCGTAAGTCACGAAACCTCACCCGTCAACAGTTAGCTGATAACACAGGGTTATCCGTACATACCATAATCAGCTATGAAAAGGGCCGCCGCAAGCCAAATTTTAAGTCAATGGCGGCTTTGGAAAAATACTTTCAAGTCAGCGGCGAATATCTGCGCGGAGAGATATCCAGGGAGGCTTTTCTGAAGGATCATGCAGTCATACAGGATAAAGTGGAAAACTTGACGGAATTGTTCCAGGCATTCAAGGATGAGCTTGATTGCAGTTCTCAGGAGAATAAGCTGTTAGCCGTTACTGTGCTTGGCTACATTATAGAAATGCTCACAGAGAACCTTTTGCACAGCGATACCTTCTCCGACTTATCAGCCGAGGAAATAAGCGCTGTTTTTTCTTCTATATTTAAATTGAATCGCGAGGGGAGATCCGAACTTGCCAAACGTGCAACTGAACTGACACAACTTGTACAGTATCAAAAATAGGTATCCATGCACATGGTACATGATTCTTATGAACTGCCTCATGCTTTCCGGTTATGTGCAGACCTGTTCATTTCCTTATAGCTCAAACACCGCTTCCCGGATGATTTCACCGACTGTGGGGTGTGGGAATATCATTTTTTTAATATCCTGCACCCGCATTCCCTTTTCGATCATCAGGGCAGCTCCATATATAATCTCAGAGGAATAGTTCCCGATCAAATGCACACCGATAATCCGCTGTTGTTCCTTTTCCGCCAGAACCTTGCAGATCCCGTCTCCTCTTTCATTCTCTGCCATATATCTTCCGCTGTAATTCATAGGCAGTCTGGCAACCTTGCAGTCCATTCCCTTTGCCGCTGCGGTTTCCTCGGTCTCTCCCACCCCGGCAACCTCCGGATTGGTGTAAATAACGGAAGGAACGGCATAATACTGCATCCGGTCCTCTTTTCCCAGGATATTGTTGATCGCCACTTCCGCTTCCCGGTAAGCCGTATGGGCAAGCATGGATATACCATTGATGTCCCCGGCTGCATAAACACCGGGTACATTGGTGCAGCATCTCTCGTCTGTCCGGACCCGGCCATGATCCAATTCCACCCCGATGCGCTCCAGCCCCAGGCCTTGCGTCCACGGCCTTCTGCCGATGCTCAGAAGAATCCGGTCCGCCGTCAGGGAAAATGTCTTCCCCTGAGAATTCTCATGGGCATGGGACTCACAGACGACTGTACCTTCCTTTACCTGAGTCACCCGGGTATTCAGATAAAATGTCATGCCTTTCTTCTGATAATCCTTTTTCAGGATCTGCGCAATCTCCCGGTCCGTATTCCCTGCAATGTGGTCCAGCATCTCCACAACAGTTACCTCGCTGCCTGCCGAATGAAAATAGGAGGCCATCTCCAGTCCGATGATCCCGCCTCCAACAATGACAAGACTGGGAGGAACCACAGGAAGATCCAGTATTTCCCGGCTGGTCAGCACCGTTCCCTTTTCCATTCCCTCTGCGACGCCTGGTATGGAGGGAATCACCGGCACGGAACCGGTGGCAAGAAGCAGATGCTTTCCGATAACAACCGCATCTTCCTCCGGAAGACCCGCTTCCCTTTTCCCGGCAGTCCCTGCTGCACCGTTGCCTGACCCGCTGCTGATCCTTATCTGAAACCCTTCTGCATTGCGGCTCAGAATTTCAGCCGATCCTATTCTCACTTCCGCTCCGCAGCTTTTCAGCCCGGCCCGGACTCCCGCTACCAGCTTGCGCACGGTTTTGTCCTTTCTCCGAAGAACTGCCCCGTGATCCAGCGTTAGCTCCCCGGCCCGGACTCCGTAAGGCTTTCCATTCCTTGCCTGATCACAGATTTTGGCGGAATACAGCATTGTTTTGGTCGGAATGCATCCTTCGTTGAGGCAGACTCCTCCCAGATGCTCCTTTTCTATCAGCAGAGGGTGCAGGCCTGCCTGTCCAGCCCGTTCCGCCGCCAGATATCCTGCCGGCCCTCCGCCGATGACAATCAGATCATAGGTCATTTGTTCTCCCCCTCAATTACATTTCCGGATACATGCCGAAACCGGCATTGCTACTGTATCGCGACTGCATTATGATGGTACCCTTTCAAAGGGAACAGCTAAATCTGTTGTATTCGCCGGTCCAGCTCTTCCCATTGGCCGATATCCTGATGGGTGATGCACTCCAGATCCCTTTGATTCTGCTCCCTGTCCGGACTCCCGTAAAGCATGCCGGAAATCCGGCCCGCCAGACCGCTTAAGCGAGTCCTTAGGGCATAATACCCCAAAAGATTGGAATTCGGCCGGAAGGGACCGGCACACGCCTCTTTGTACTTCTCCAGGAAAAAGTCGAAATCCTCCGTCAGAAAATGCTGCAGGTCCGCCTCCCGCGGCGCGATTCTGGCAGATCCCCAGTCAATGAAATAAAGGTCGCCCTGCGAATCCAGCAACAGATTTTCCCCCCGAAGATCGCCGTAAGTCAAAACCATATCGTAGGGATCAAAATCAATCTGTTCCCGATACCGATAGAGCCGGTCAATAAAACCCAGGAGCTTTTCCTTTTTGGGCAAAACCTCATCACACAATGCCTGAATCACCGGATCGGTAAATTGCCGGATTTGCTTTTCCGAATAGGTTCCCATCCCTTTGTCTACTCCTGCTTTTTCGCCTGGCTCCATTTCTTCGCCCATTTCCTCGGAAAGGTTCCCCAGATCGGTAAAGACATCCTGCATGACATAAGCATGATGTTCCTCCTGCATCTGCTCCAGGCATTCCATGTTTGTTTCCAGGCCTTTCAGAAAGGAAAGATCAAAATCCTCGATCCGCATCGTCCGAAAATGCATTTGCCCTGTCAGGTCATGGATGCAGGCAATACCTTTGGCTGCTTTTTCCAATACTTCGCGGCAGAAAGGACTGGACTCCTCCAATGTTTTTCCTTCCCGGAAGGAAAAGAGTACGATCTTCGCCGGATCAACATCCACCACAAAATCTCCATGATTATCCGGAATCGGATAAGAAATGTTCTGATAAAGTCCCCGGTCATACATGTCCCATGTGACCGGAAGGGAAAACTTCAGATACCGGATGCCTTTCCTTCCGCTTCGGGTGTTCTTGTCAAACAGCTTCATGGTATATTTTGTCCCATCGGCGCCGATAATCCGATAGACATAAGAAATGTCCCCATTTGGGAGAAATACAGGTTTTTGAATCGAAATCCCATAGTTCTTTAAAACAGCAGTCTGAATCACTTCATCTTCCACTGCAAATCTCGTCCTCATATTTTCAACTCCTGTTACTGCCCTTAATCCTTCCTTATTGTATCTCAAATACCGGAAAATGAAAAGCACCAGGCCATTTCAAAAGGAACAAAAAAAGCGGCTTTCGCAGCAGATGGATTCAAAAATCATAATCATTCAGGTCCCGCTGCATCCTGAGCATGGCTTCACTGTTCATTTTTTTCTCCCGCAGGGACTTGTCACTGTCCAGAAGGGATGCATACAACACATCCACCACATACAGAAAAATCAGATTGTTGGAGATGGACAGCGCATTCTGCGTCGTAATGATATCGCTGGTAATCAGCTTCATATCCACCAGGGACTCCAGCTGAGGCGCATCATAGCTTGTAATGATCAGGCTTTTTGCTTCCCGTTCGTGCATCAGCTGCAGGACAGGCAGGATGTCCCTTTCAAACACCGTGGAAAGAATAAAGACCACAAAGTCGTTCTTTCTCAGATGGCTGCATTCCATTTGAATATTGGAAATGTCGCTTACCGCCTTATTGGGGATCCCTACCAGGGTAAGCTTGTTGGCAAATTCCAACGCCACCGGAGAAGTGTCCGGGAGGCCGAAAACGTATATCATCCCGGCCGTACGGAGAGCTTTCACCGCACTCCGGATAATGGTCTCATCCAGCATTGCCGTGGTATTGAGCAGGACACGCTGGTAGTCCTGGCACAGGGCAGCAATCCGGTTCAAGCCCGCCGAAGGTGCCGCCTGCGTCATTTGGGTATAGGCGCTTTCCTGTGCCAGAGCGACTTTCAGCCGGTTGAATCCCCTATACCCGAGCTTTTTGCAAAACCGGTTCAAGGAAGCCTCGCTGGTCCCCGTTTCTTTCACCAAATCACTGATGGTGGAAGCAATGACGGCGTCAGGATGATGAATGATATACTGTGCGATTTCATTTTCGCCAACCGTGAAATTTGGCTGCATGGAAACGATTTTAGCAATGACAGGCGCCAATAGGGCACCTCCTTCCCGTATTTCATCATACCTTAGAAGTCGGCAAAATGCAATGAAAGATGACGGGTACCATAAAAAACATAAGATTATTCGGGCATTGGGCCGAAACATAAAATGATTGGATCTGGCATCATTCATATTTTGTTACAGGTTGTTACAGGTCAGAGGTAAGAAGAAAAAAGTGGATGCAAATATTTCTTTTCATATCTTTGATATATTACGAATTTTTATATCAACTATATTGACAGTTTCTGATATAAATGATAGCATAACGGTGTAAGGATAAGAGAAGCAGAGAAAATGAAAGAGAATCCAAAAGGAATATTTAGTTGGGAACAAATTCATGCCGGGAGATTGAAAACGGCTGATACGGTCTAAAAATCAGAAGAAATCAGGAGAATACTAGCTTCAGGGGAATACTATCAATAGAAAAATTCAGTCATAACGTCAAAGGATAAGGAGATTTTATCATGGGTGATTTGTACCGGAAATACTATGATGTCGTCGTCGCCGGGGGCGGCGTGTCCGGGGCAACCTCTGCCATTGCGGCAGGACGGCAGGGCGCTTCTGTTCTGGTGGTGGAACAAAACGGCTATCTGGGCGGCAGCCTGACCGGATGCGGCGTCGGACCGATGATGACCTTCCATGCGGGGGAGAAGCAGGTCATCCGGGGAATGATGCAGGAAATCGTGGACAGACTGACAGAGAACGGATATTCCAGAGGACATGTCCGCGACACCACCCGTTATGTCAGCCATGTCACCCCTTTTGATCCGGAAGGCCTGAAAAGAATCCTGGATCAAATGACGGAAGAAGCCGGATGCCATGTCCTGCTTCACAGCTTTCTGGGCGGTGTGGAAATGGAAAACGGCAGGATTTCGGGGCTGACCGTCTGCAACAAGGACGGGCTGCATACTGTACATGGCTCCGTGTACATTGACGCCACCGGAGACGGGGACATCATGGCCTGGTCCGGGTGCGAATATACCAGGGGCCGTCCGGAGGATGAAGCCCCGCAGCCCATGACAATGAACATGAAATATGCGAATGTGGATACCAAAACCCTGAAGGATTATGTAAGGGGACATCTGGAGGATTTCCCCCGTTTGAAACATAATCTGGATCTGCTGAATTCCGATGAGCCCTTTGCGCTGGCAGGATTCAACAGCGTATGGGGACAGGCTGCAAAGGATGGGGAGCTTTCCATTCCGCGGGAGGATGTGCTGATGTTTGAAACCATCCATCCCGGTGAATTTATTGTCAATACCACGCGCATACTGAATGCAGATGCCACCAGCGCCCAGGGCCTGAGTAATGCGGAGAAAATCGGGCGCAGACAGTGTGCGGAGCTGGATGCTTTCCTGCACAGCCATGCGCCGGGATTTGAACATGCAATTCTGGAGTTTACCGGGCCTTCCGTAGGCATCCGCGGAAGCCGCCAGCTTGTGGGAAAATACCGGATTACAGCGGAGGACATCCTGAGCGGCAGGCAATTTGACAGCCGGATCTGCCTCTCCGGATATCCCATTGACATTCATAACCCTTCCGGACAGGGAACCGAAACCCATTATGTGGGAGGAAAGAATTCCGGCGGATATTACAGCATACCCTATGAGATCATGGTCCCAAAGGAAGTGCCGAATCTGCTGGTCCCCGGACGCTGTGCCTCCGCGAGTTTTGAAGCGCAGGCTTCCATCCGGCTGACTCCTTCCGTGGGTTCCATGGGACAGGCCGCCGGGATCGCCGCCGATATGGCGGTGCGGGAAAACCTGCCGGTAGGAACCATTGCTGTCGGCAAGCTGCAGGACACGCTCAGAAAACAGGGAGCGCTGCTGGAAGTCTGATCCGGAAAAGGATGAGCCGGAGCACAACCTGATCTGAAATAAAGAATCATGGTGTAACTATGACATTCAGGAGGTAATTTGTATGCAAACATTCCAAGCTGTCGGCATTCTGCTGATTTTTCTGGTCAGCGTCGGGCTGATGATGACCCGCAAGCTGCCGACCATTCTCGCCCTTCCCATCATGGCTGTTCTAATTGCCGTGGTGGCAGGCATGCCGCTGCTTCATGCGGAAAAGGACGGCGCCACCGTAATGGGGACCGTCCTGGGGGACGGCTCCATCCGCATGGCAAGCAGCATCGCCGCCCTGTTCTTCGGCGGCTGGTTCGGAAAAGTCCTCACAAAGGTAGGCATTACCAAAACCATTATCCGCAAGGCGGCGGAGCTGGCAGGCGACCGGCCCCTCCCCATTGCCCTCACCTTTTTCGCAATCTGTTCTGTTATCTTTGCAGCTTCCAATGGAATCGGAATGATCATTCTGGTCGGCACCATCGTAGTCCCCATTATGATTTCCGCAGGGGTATCCCCATTGGCCGCGGGAACCGTGCTGCTTCTTTCCAACGGAGTGGGCGTCACGTTCAGTCCCGGCACCCTCTCGGTTTACATTGATGTATTGGGCCTTGATCTTGCCACTGTCACGTCATATTCCTGGCTGTGCGCAGTCCCGCTGATTGTCGTGGGGATTTTCATGATTATACGATTTACCAAAAAAGGCGGAATGACGCGCAGGGCCTGGGCCATGCCGGAAGGACAGGATGCGGCCGGACAGAAGAACGTCCGCAGCATTGCTCTCATCTCCCCGGTCATCCCTGTTATCCTGATTTTTCTGGGCATTCCGATTATTCCCGCTATTATGATTGGTATTATCATCACGCTGATTTTATCCACACCCAGAAATATCATTCATGTGGTTTCTTCCGGCTTTGTGGAGGGGATTCAGGATACGGCAGGCGCAGCGGCCCTGATGATCGGAATCGGCATGGTACTGAACGCTGTAACAAGTACTGAAGTCTCTGCTGTTCTCGCACCGTTTATTCATGCCATTATTCCCGGCAACGCTGTCACGTTCGTATTGATATTCGGTTTGCTGAGTTTTCTGGCCATCTACCGCGGTCCTCTCAATGTCTGGGGACTGGGCAGCGGAATTGTCGCACTGCTGGCTTCTGCAGGAATGAGCCCCATTGCGGCCATGCTTGCCCTGCGGCTGGATTCCAATGTACAGGCCGTATGCGATCCGACGAACAGTCAGAATGTATGGGTGGCAGACTTCACCAAGACGGATGTGAACGACTACCTGAAAAAAACCATTCTCCCGATTATGGTCAGCACGATTCTTGGCCTGATCGTTGTAAGTTTCATCATATTTTAGTTTTTGAACCCCGGGCTATCCGGGAACAGCACGCAAAACAGAGAGGGGGGATGTTCTTCCCTCTCCTGCTGCTTTTGGAAGCCCGGGACAATACGCACAAACTATGGCGGATAGATCCAAAAGATATCCTGTCACCGGAGGAGATTGACTATGGCAAAAAAAGTAAGAATAGGAATCGATGTCGGCGGTACCTTCACCGATGCGATTATGCTGGACAATTCCACCTACGAGGTGTTGGCAAAGCATAAGATACCCACCACACACAAGGAAGGCGTGGCGGTCGGGGTAGTACGCATTCTTTCCGAACTGATCCGGGAAACCGGCGTTCAGCCGGAGGATGTCGTGTTCATCGCCCACGGTACCACGCAGGCGACCAATGCACTGCTGGAAGGCGATGTGGCACATGTCGGCATTGTGGGCATGGCCACGGGGGCAGACGCCCGGAGCGCAAAAGGCGAAACCAATGTGGGGGACATTGAACTGGCGCCCGAGAAATTTCTGAAAATCAGCCATGTCTTCCTCGATTCCAAAGACCTGAATGAAACAACCGTCGACCAGGCTATTTCGGATCTGCGCGATCAGGGCACGGAGGTCATCGTGGCCAGTGAAGCCTTCAGTGTGGACAATCCTGCCAATGAACGCTATGTTGTGGAACGTGCAGAAAAACAGGGGATCTATGCCACCGGCGGATATGAAATCAGTCAGCTTTATGGCCTGAAAATGCGGACACGCACAGCTGCCGTGAATGGCAGCCTGATCCCCACCATGATACGCACCTCGGATATGACCGAGCAGGCGGTGAAGGAAGCCGGCATCCAGAGCAATCTGATGATCATGCGCTGCGATGGCGGCGTAATGAGTACCCGGGAAATGAGGAAACGTCCCATCCTCACCATGCTTTCCGGGCTCGCCGCAGGCGTCGCCGGCGCACTGATGTATGAAAAGGTCTCGGACGGCATTTTCTTTGAAGCCGGCGGAACCAGTGTGGATGTTTCCGTGATCAAAAACGGAAAGGTCATGATCAAATATGCGCAGGTCGGAGGGCACAAAACCTTCCTGCAAAGCCTGGACGTGCGCACATTGGGCATTGCCGGAGGCAGCATGATCCGTATTGTGAACAATAGGATCGTGGATGTCGGTCCCCGTTCCGCCCATATTGCAGGGAAAGACTATGAATGCTACCTGGAGGACGGCGCCATCACAGGGGGGAAACTGATCCTGATCCGCCCCCGCGAAGGGGATCCTGCGGAATATGCCTGCGTGGTCAGCCAGGACGGCAGAGAATACGGCCTGACCCTTTCGGGTGCTGCCAACCTTCTCGGTTATGTTCCGGAAGGCGACTATGCCAGAGGCAACCTGGAATGCACCCGTGCTGCATGGGATATCGCGGGCAAGGCACTGGGAATTTCCGCTGAAGAAGCGGCGAGACAGACTGTGGATCTGGCGATGCAGAAGCTTTCTGTCCTGGTGGAACAACTGATTGGGGAATACGGGCTGGACCGTCGGTTTGTCACACTGGTGGGAGGCGGCGGCAGTGCATCGGTCATCGTAAACCCACTGGCAGAAAAAATGGAGATGCGCAGCAAGATCGCAAAGAATGCCCCGTATATTTCCACCATCGGCGTCGCACTGGCCATGGTACGGGAAACCCTGGAGCGCACCATCGCGAACCCCACGGAAGAGGATATCAAGCAAATCCGTTCCGATGTGATGGAAAAAATCTGCCGAAGCGGCGCAAAGGAAGAAACAGTGGATATTTCGATTGAGGTGGATTCCCAGAAAAACATTCTGCGCGCCATCGCAAGCGGAGCCACAGAGCTCCGTCAGAAGGATATCGGAGCCAGGGCCCTCAGCAGGGAGCAAATGCAAAAGGTTGCCGCCGACGCACTGGGCACGGACGAGGAACAGACCTCCTTCCTGTATTCCACGGGCCGATGGAACCTTTTCCGTGCGAAAACAAGGAAAAAAGCATTGTTTGGCCTTCTCCATCTCAAACGAACCTCCCTTGCCATGGTGGACCGGGAAGGAGTCGTTCGGCTGAAAAGGGAAAAAGCAGAGTGTCTCAAGTTTGCGAAAAAAGATCGGGAATCCCGGTTCAATCCGTTTCTGGATGCCAATACGGTATATTCCGATGCCAATGCCACCATTCCAAAAGTCTTTCTGTTCTATCGTGAAAAGATGCTGGACTTAACCGGCATGCAGACGGCAAAGCAGCTTTACTCGATCCTCGATATCGAAACAGAAATGCTCTCCCCAGATGAGGAAATCATTGCAGTCGCTTATAAGTAGGCCGCGTGCAAGGAAGCATGAATACGGAGTGAGGAAATATGGAGTACACAAAGAAGGAAAGTTCCCCGGAGCGTCCACAAAACCCGCAGCAGGCCCGTCCTGCTACCGACATAAGAAAAATGGTGCAGGATGACCGGGTGCTCGCCCTCTGCGAGCTTTCCGGCGACCTTCTGTTTCATAAAATCCCCCATGAAAAGATCCCCCGGTTTGTGGACGGTTCCCTTTCCGCCGGTCGCGAAGCTGCCAAGGCCTATAAAGGAAAGGACATGGAGGCTCTCTGTGCGCAGAAGGGCATAAAAATCCTGTGGAAGGAAAGCGGCGAAACCCGGATCGGTGTAACATGGCGGGGACAAAGCGCCTTCGGCAAAAACGGATGCGAGATCACACTGGTACGGGAATCCATCCGGACGCTGGCGGAAAACAGCACGCCACTGTGGGACAGTCCCTCCGGGGACGATCCGCTGCTCTCCCCTCAGGATGCCCTGCAGCTGCATCTGGCCCATGAATTCTTTCACTACCTGGAATACGAAAGTAACGATCCCGTGAGCAGCCGGATGGATGAAATCGTTACCTTTCAGCTGTTTGGATGGAAGCGTCATGCACATATCAACAAATGCAGTGAGGTAGCAGCCCATGCCTTTGCCAAAGAGGCCATGGGCCTCCCTGTTCTGCCAAATTACTTTGATTATCTGTATTTGGTTCATACCGGGAAAATGACCCAGGCGGAATTTGAAGCATTCCTTGCACACAGTCAGTCCGTATTGAACCGCTGACAGCCTGAGCTTTCCATTTCAATGATTCTATTTACAATTCTGTTATCATTCCATTTATGATTCTGTTTGTGATTCTGCCATCATCCATTTTGCCTTTTCATTGCTATTGATCTTCATAAACAACAAGGCCTTCGGAGTCATATCCTTTTATGCTTTTGACCTGCCTTACGTGCGGGTTTCTTTTCCCCTTTTGCATCTCGTCAGTCCATGTCAGTAAAAACATGTCATCATAAAAGTCAGACTGTGCCAGAACGGTACCATCGTCCAGCGTAAGCTCTATTTTTTTCACCTGGC
This sequence comes from Firmicutes bacterium UBA4874, assembly GCA_002399435.1. Classification (GTDB taxonomy): domain Bacteria; phylum Bacillota; class Clostridia; order Caldicoprobacterales; family DTU083; genus UBA4874. The sequence goes on along the minus strand of DHDO01000106.1, from coordinate 13,268 downwards.
CGCCATTCCTTTCACAATTCTCACTTCCGAAAAACAAAAATAACTGAATATCTGAGCGAATAAGATTAATATACATAGATCATCTATGTATGTCAACAAAATTTTATGCTGGAAAATGTAAGATTGGAAATAGCTTACAGCTTTATCCCATCTTCATTGCTCCTGCATGCCTCTTCCTTTTAAGATCCATTAATATAGTGCAAAAAGGAAATAAATCCAAAATATTGAGAAGATTATCTGTGGATAGTTTATCATATGCTCTGCCTGCTGAAAAGAGCATGATAATGATTAATGAAAGAGTAGTGCTTCCATCTTCGAAAGAGGCTCCTTCCGGAAACTGACTAACTGACTACCGCCCTGATTATTCTACTTCACAAAAGTCATTGCGTTGAGCATCATAAAAGAGTATAATAACTGCAAAAGTAATTCCACAGCGGAAAAGAATAAGATCATTGCAGCACTGCGGTTTTTTAAACGTTGTATAGAAGCAAAATCCTCAATAGACAGCTCATAACGACAGGAAATAACAGGAGGTTATCTGATGCAGTATCCGATTCATTTTATCAAAGCCGGCAACGAGTATGCCGATGTAGATCATTTGGTGCCGGCTCCGTACATACGAAAAAGTTTTGGGATTGACACGCAGGTAAAAGCGGCCAAATTGCTGATCACCGGCCTGGGCTTTTACCGTATATTCGTGAATGGACGGGAGATCACCAAGGGAATTCTGGCTCCGTATATCAGTAATCCGGATGATCTGGTTTATTATGACAGCTATGATGTCACGAAGCAGCTTACGGATGGAGAAAACGTGATCGGGGTGATGCTGGGCAATGGTATGCAGAATGCTTTTGGCGGGTATATCTGGGGCTTTGATAAGGCCCGCTGGCGGGATGTGCCAATGACAGCTTTTCGGCTGGACTGTGAGTTCGTATCGGGAAAACGCATGTCTGTGGAAAGCGATGAGTCCTGCAAAGTACATTCCTCTCCGCTGCTCTTCGATGAGCTTCGCTGTGGAGAATATTATGACGCCCGTCTTGAGATTCCAGGGTGGTGCACGCCTGGGTTCGATGACAGCGGCTGGGCGAATGTACTGAGAGCTGTTCCGCCCCGGGGCGAGCTGAGGATTTGCGAGGCGGAGCCGATCGTGAAATCTGCGGAAATCACAGCGGTTTCCATTGTTCCGTATCAGAACGGTTACCTCTATGATTTTGGTGTCAACTCAGCCGGTGTCTGCCGTCTGCGTATTGAAGGCGAAGCCGGTCAGGAAATCGTAATGCACCATTGTGAGTGGTATCACGATGGGATTCTGGAGCAGAAGAATATTAACTTTGAGGATCGTGGCGATCCTCGCGCCAGGCTGGTGCAGGTTGGCCGCTATACCTGCCGGGGTGGCGCACCCGAAAGTTATAGCCCGGCCTTTGCCTATTACGGCTTTCGCTATGTGTATGTGGAGGGAATCACCCCGTCACAGGCTACACCGGCGCTTTTGACCTATGAAGTGATGCATTCCGATCTGGAGGAAAGGGGAGACTTTCGCTGCTCTGATAAAACTGCCAACAAACTGCAGGAGCTTACACGACGTTCAACCCTTGCCAACTTTTATTATTTTCCAACAGACTGTCCGCACCGTGAGAAAAATGGCTGGACTGGTGATGCAGCCATGTCCGCCGAGCATACGCTTTTGAATCTGTCTGCTGAAAAATCGTACCGGGAATGGCTTCGGAATATAACAGCGGCACAGAATAAGCAGGGTGCTCTGCCGGGTATTGTTCCCACCGGTGGCTGGGGTTTTACGTGGGGGAATGGCCCTGCGTGGGACTGCGTCCTAATATATCTGCCGTACTATATCTATAAGCTGCGGGGCGATCGGGAAGTCGTCCGGGAAAACGAGGCGGCAATCTTCCGGTATCTGCACTACATGAATACCCGGCGGGATGAGCGCGGACTTGTAGCCATCGGTCTGGGGGATTGGTGCCAGCCCGGCCATGCTCCGGATAAACCAAAATCACCGCTCGTGGTAACGGACACCGCTATTTGTCTGGATATCGCTGCAAAATCCGCCGAGCTTTTTGACGCATTGGGCATGAGGGAGGAAAAGCGCTATGCGCGGGATTTATGGGAAGGCCTTCGCGCTTCCTTTCGGCGTTATCTGATCGATTTTCCGACAATGACGGTAAGCGGCGCCTGCCAGACTTCACAGGCTGCGGCTATTTATTTTGATATATTTGATTCGGCGGAAAAACAGGCTGCTTTTGAACGGTTAAAGGAATTTATCGCACAGGAGAACGGACATCTTGACGCCGGCATGATCGGCCTTCGAATCCTTTTCCATGTTCTGTCCGATTTTGGTGAGGCTGATCTCGCCTATCAAATGATTACCCGACCGGACTTTCCTTCTTATGGAAACTGGGTAGCATCGGGTGCGACCTCCCTGCGGGAAATGTTCCAGCAGGAAGGAGAAAATGCGGGATCCTTGAATCATCATTTCTTCGGTGATATCAGCAGCTGGTTTATTCAGGGTGTGGCTGGCATTGTGCCGAATCCCTACGGAGAAGGTTGTGATACGCTGGCCATCCGGCCCAATTTTATAACCGGTTTGTCCTATGCAGAGGCCTATCATCAGGCGCCGGCTGGTCGGATAGAGGTAAAGTGGGAGCGTGAGAAAGAGGAGGTCCTGCTTACCGTAACTGCGCCCGCCACCATAACAGGTGTCATCCGCATGCCAAAGGGATGGACGCTAGCATCGGGTTTGTCCGAAATGCCTCTTTCCAGCGGTCGGTATTGGTGCAAAGCAGTATCTGCAACAAATAACAGAGTGATCGAGTAAGGGAAGGCTCCTTCTCTCCAGCATAGCCGGGGGACTGGCGTTTTCATTCATTGGCCGGATAAGACCATTGTGTCACATGATAGTTTGGACAGGTATACTCAAACTTACCGCTACCATAGTTGGAACGCAGCCATGGACTATTAACCATACATTCGGAAATCGGCACGCTATCTCTATCAATGGTGAATCCTTCACGTAGGCCAAATTCCATAAGTCCGCTGCCTGGTGAATCGAAATGGAAGCCCGCATCATCCTGCCAACATTTCGCCGCCAGAATCTTCTTTATAAAAGACTCAAAACATCCATCTTCTATACGGCTCCCACATTCAGCTATCCATACCGTCTCATTTCCATCACTCACCAGTTCCCGGCCGGAGTATGGGCCATCAAGACGGAAGGAATGAGGTGTACTCGAGTAGATTCCCACATAACCATCTCCGCTGCGTCCAAATGTCCACCCGCCATAAGATTTGACTTCATCAAATTTACGCGCATTAAAATGGCAGTGTGTCATCCAGATATCCGGATCATTTACATCATGCCAGATAATAGCAATAGTACGTTTCCCCATCAACACACGAGGCAGGGAAGCTTGCCCCGCCCAATAATCCGGCCGCAATCCACTTCCTTCCGCCACATTATTTGGTGCGGAGAAAAAAATGGTTATATCATTTTTTAGCACAATCATTGCCGGAATAAAATGCATATCACACATACCAACGTTATGATCCCTTACACCGCCGATCCTATAATCCGGAGTACGCCGTATGACAAAATCTGCATTATGTTTGTCAAAGTGCATAAGTCCCTGCTTATAAGTAAGTGTAGAAAGAGTCTGATCATATGCTAATTCGCAGATCCCCCGTGGCGGCACATAGTAGCTGAATGCCAATGTGGAAGGCAATAAATCCTGATTTGTGCCGGCGTTGCCAAACAGCAGCCAAAAAACGCCGCCTATTTTACTGCACAGTCCTGTCCGTAACGGGATGTTATAGCTGCGACCACGCGGTGTGGCCATAATTCCATCAAACGAACTGACAGCAAACAGAAAGCTCATAAAATCAAGGAGTACATTCACCATGTTGCGAAGAGGATACTCTTCACGCGGCAGCACCTCACGCAGCACCAGGACAGCCGATAGTGTAACCGGTAAGTAAGAGTCGGAATGAGGTTCGTCAAATCCCATTCTGCAGCGTTGATTAAGCCATTCCATCAAATGCATGCGCCCCTTCAGGGAATGATACATCCCATTCTGACCGCAATTCGTGAATAAATCGTTTGGATATAATAATCCCGCCAGGTATTCACAGACATGAAAACCAATACGATGATTTTCCGAACAATAAAACATGGATGAGATCCCCGGCTCGTCTACCCAATAGCGAAACCCAAGAGCAGCGCCCTTTATTTTCGCATGCAAATCTGCTCCGAGCTTTTGTGCATCACGATCCTCCCATACAAGCCATAGAAGTGGCAACAGTTCAAAATCCGCACAATCCGCACGTCGTTCAATTTTTCTACACATCCCAGCGATTTTTTCGCCGGATATCTCATTAAACCTCTTTAAGCGATATAATGCCAGCAAATCTCCTTGTTCTGCCAAACGCTCCAATGCCATTTGCCTTCTGGCGTCAATTCTTTCAAAACCGGGATCCGGTTTCATAATCCCTACAATGATAAAATTGTATACCAGATCATCTACTGGCACTCCATTGGCCATTTGCCACTCCACATGTACTGAATACGATCCCGGTGTCAGGGTATTGGAAAAGTTTATTATATTCTCCCCATGAGCATCTTCAAAGCGTATCAATTCTTCATCTGATCTTTTCAAACTTACGGAAGCTCTACACTTATTATCCGGAAAATCGCCTAAATAAAGACCTGGTGTTTCACCTGCCTTATAGCAATCATCGATCAAATGTGTCTCCATTTTGCTGTGGGCAATTGCCTCCCTGATTTCCGGATCCATTCCAATTCGGACACGCATGATAATAGGAGTTTCACAATTCACCAATTCCATACTGATACTGATACCCGTTCCTCTCCCTATATGGCCTGTTAATATCAGCATAGTATTGATACCTTTTTTCAGCTGTAAGCATACCGTCTCCTGATTCGATTGCTCTCTATGCTCAAAAACATAAATTCGCTCATGCTCACGACTGTAAAAATCACGATTTTCAAAAGCTAATTTACCGTTTAACCATAAACATATACGATTCACATTCAGTTGTATGGTTATCTGCTGATCCTGATCACTTTCAATCAATGCATAAACAGGCATAAGCGAAAATTTTTCCGTCACATAATAATGCCCATCCGCATATTTCGGGGAAGGAGCGTCGCAAAACCTCCAGCGGCCTTGAAAACCACACACATTAAATTCGTCGAATTCTTTGTATAGCCTCCCTCCAAGCTCACTTCCCACCTGCTGCAACATTTTATTTGTATCAATAGCATATGCATCCTGTGTATGCTCGCCTTCATATTCCTTTTCCAGTATGCCGGCTACCATAAATGGCTTCATAGGCTGACCGTTTTCTATTTTACTTGCAAAAAGGGAATGATTCATCCTTATCCTCTCCTTAAAAAAGTGAAGGAAGCGCCCATAAAAAAGTTTCCGGGCGCTTTTACCAAATCAATCTTTATCTGACTCCAGTTTGTGATACAATTCTATCCGATCATCAAGGATTTCCTGTCCACCTGCCTTAAGGTACTCATTTACGACATCATCATACATTGTATCAAACTGATTGGATGGTGCCGAAATTAACGAAGGCAACTGTTCCTCCAAGTTCGGCAGAAAACCTTCATATTGATCCTGTGCTTTCGTGATGATTCCTCTGAAGTTATATTCAGGGATACCGCCCACTGGGCTAAGCTTGACCGCATTTATATTCAAGTCAAGCCACTTCTTCTCCGAATCCGTATTATCAGTCAAGGTCGGTGGATATCCAAACGGATTGCCGTTAAAGACAAGTTCCATATCGCCGCATGTGGTGCGATCATAGCCTTTGATTTTAGCCTTATCCTCATCTGAGTATTCAATTGGTTTGGGAACATCATCAGCCATATTATAATGTGTGCCTTCAAAACCATATTCCAGGGTTTTATAGGTGTCATAATCCGCAAGGAAATTCAGGTATTTCATAGCTGCCTCAGGATTTTTACATGTCTTTGGAACTGCGATATACATGCCGGTAGGTGCATAGACCGTGCCTACCTGTTTACCATGGATGTTGTCTAATTGGAAAGCAGTAATCTCAGCATTAGGATTAGCTTCATATAGTGCTATGATCCCATTTTTATAGAAGTCATCCTGACTAAATGCCAGACTGCGCCCTGTGCTGATCATTGCTGCCATTGATGGATAAGAAGTATCCGTATCCACCATAAAATCCGGATCAATGATTTTGTCATTATATAACTTGTTCAAAAAACGCACGCCTTCCTTGAATCCCGGCCAAAGCATTTGGGGATAACATGCCGACATTTCATCTGTCATTTTAGAACGATCCACAAACGCAAATATGATTGGCTTGGTCTGCGTTGCATTGTATGCACCGGCTACCGCCAATGGGAATATTTCCATTCCGCTTTTGTCAGGATCCATGTCTTTCGCATCATAAAGTATCTTCTTAAAATCCTCAACGCTCATGTGGTAATATCCATCCGTATTTGTTTCAAGCTGATAACCCATTCGATCAATCCAATCCTTGCGGATAAAATCTGCATAACGCCCGACTTTACTACGCAGTGCCGGAATAGCAAATTGCTGTCCTTCATAGCTTCCATGGGGGAGCGAATCGGAAAGATTCTTAATGATGTTGGGACCGAATTTATGGATCAAATCATCAAGTATTGTTAGCCCTCCATCTCTGCCATATTTCATAATCATGTTGCTGTCGTAGCTAAAAATAATATCTGGAGCAGAATCTGATGCCATCAGGGTATTCAACTTAGAACTCTCTTCCGCCCGTGGAATAGCCACATATTCCAGATCAATCCCGTTCTTATCACCAAAAGTCTCTTGCATCCAATGTGTCCAATAGTTATCCGTAACCGAACCATATTCTGATGTTGTATTGCCCCGATCATAAATTGAAACACGAAGATCCACCCGCTTCTTATTATCACTGGCTTGAGGAGCGTTTGTTTTTAAATCACCGGAAGTTGTTCCGGCAGGTTTATTCGCAGACGTAGAGCTCGGTGAGTTATTCTTGCTGCAGCCAACAAACAAAGAAACCATCAATATGGCAATCAGCAACACACTTAAATACTTTTTCACTTTTTTTCCTCCCTGCTTAATTTTTTTGTCCGGTTGAATGAAAGTCAGATGGGCAGGAACTCACTGATTCCTTATCCTACTTTGACTAGGTTTTTCCGGATGCAAATATGGAGATTTTCATTTGCCTTATTCCTCCTTTATTAATTTTGAATAACCACACAATAACGAATTCACCTGTTTCCTATCCGTTTCCATGCTGACAGTATCATCTCGGCCTCACTGCATTTCTTCAGGGCTATGTTGTCACGGCAGCTTATCACCGGAACGTTACTATCCCCACACCTTCTGCCAGATCACTGTTAACGGACAGTAGGATATAATATATTCGAAAATGTAGTTATACCAATCCTTTCAAGACTCTGGACATTTATCTAAACACGACTTCGTATCTACTCATCCCTTGACCGATCCAATCATAACTCCTTTTACAAAGTACTTCTGCAGCCATGGATATAAAACCATTACCGGTATCATACTGAAGACCATACAGGCTGCTTTTATTGTTTCGGCAATAACCTTTTCTTTGTTTTGCGGAATGTCCTCCATGAACTCTGTAACCTGACTGGACTGAATTAGCTGTCTTAACCTTACTTGTAAGGTATACATACTCTCTTTTGTGACATAAAGAAGCGAATCCATAAATCCATTCCATCGGCTGACTGCATAAAACAAGGCAATCGTAGCCAGCATTGCCTTGGAAAGTGGCAAAACTATCCGAACCAAAATGACCAAGTCGTTTGCTCCATCAATGCTGGCGGATTCCTCAACCTCTCTGGGTATGTTTTGGAAAAAGCTTTTCACAAGAATCATATTATAAGTAGAGAGACAGCCAGGAAGGATTAATGCCCATGCAGTGTCAAGCAAACCAAGATTCTTAATATTCACGTATTCAGGAATCATACCTCCGCTGAAATACATAGTGAATAAGACATATATCAGCAATGGCTTTTTTAATTTCAAATGTGGTCTTGATAGCGGATATGCACATAACACAGTTATTAGAATACTTATGAGCGTATAAATAATGGTAATTACAATGGTAAACCACATGGATCTGACCAGCGATTGATTTCTGAATATCGATTGATAAGCAGTCAAATCATAATGAACCGGCCAAAGAAAAACCTCATTACGAAGTACTGCATTCTTATCAGAGAAGGATACCGCAATAATATATAAAAATGGAAGAAGACAACAAACAGCCACAAAAACAACAATCATTACGGTAATAGCCTTAAATATCCGATCTCCTATGGATTCCTTCATATTGTTCACTCCTCACCAAATGCCTTTGTCAGTCATGCGTTTACTGATAGAATTCGCGCTAATTACGAGAATAAAGTTTATTACCGATTGGAAAAGCCCGATAGCCGAGCCGATACCAAATTTGGCCTGCTGAAGGCCTACACGGTATACATAAGTACTGATTACATCAGCTACATCCATGACTACACTGTTTTGCATTACGTATGGCTGCTCAAAACCGATACTTGCCAATCCGCCGACAGCCAGGATAAGCATTATCATCACAGTATCCAAAATACAAGGAAGAGTTATGGAAAACATCATACGAAAGCGCGAGCAGCCATCTACACGTGCTGCCTCATATAATTCAGAATCAATTCCAGTCATGGCAGAGAGATAAATGATAGTATTCCAACCAATATTCTTCCACTGCCCAACAATAAAATAAGTAAATATCCACCACCCACTGCTTGACAGAAACGGCACTGGCACTCTGCCCAACGCCTTGATCACTGTATTGACAAAACCTGATGAGGCAAAGAGCTGATACATCATTCCGCCAACAATTACCCACGATATAAAGTGTGGCAAATATAACACAGTCTGAGTGACCTTTTTAAAAGCTTTATTCCTTAATTCATTTAGCATCAAAGCCAATAGTATTGGTGCAGGGAAACCCAATACAAGCCCTATAACATTCAGTATCATGGTATTTCTGACTGACATCCAGAATGATTTGAATCCAAACGCCTGTTTAAAATAGCGTAGCCCCACCCACTCGCTTGCCCGTATACCTCTAAATAGATTATAGTCTTTAAAAGCGATGACTACCCCAGGAATAGGCAAGTAATGAAACAGAAAATAAAATATAACCGGTAAACCCAACATTGCATATAAAATCCAATGATTCCGCAAATAACGTATGTTACCTGAACGCTTTTCTGATTTTTGCACATTAATGTGACTCATCATATTGCTCTTGCCTCCTTTGTTTTTTGCTTAATCTGTATATTTTTATACGTTTAATTATTATGTATTTGTTGGATTTTGATTACAAAACAACCCCGTCGCATGCGTTAGAAGCAGCTAAACAGCATTTCAATTGATGCATTTGTATTCAATAAACGCTTAAGTTCAATTGCTTCATCAAGCGTGAAATCACTTTTGCTAATCAGCTTTTTATTCAAGGAATCAAAGCTGATACCAAGTTTTTCAGCAAGCTCTCTCTTGCTGATACCCGACAAAATAAGTTGGCTTGCGATATGCCTGTACATCTTTGCACCTCTCCTTAATACCTTATACGGTGTTTATGCTTAAATCATAATACCTTTTTAGGTGTCTGTCAACTATTATTTTAGTTTTTAAAAGACGTTATAAGGTGTTTTGCTGCTTTTGAAAGTTTTGCGGTTACAAAATAAAATACAGCTATTTACATCAGTGTACCACTGTAATATGATATATACTTAGAAGGTGATTGGTTTTAAAAACGCTATCCTGATTTCCTCATAAGTTGTTGCAAAACTAATCTGGTTGAGGCTCTGAAAAGCAGATTAGAAAAAAGTGCAAAAAATAAGCCTTTTCAAGGGGAATCAAAATGAACAGTTACTATATGGAGAATTGCCTAGATTGGTGAATTCCAGCTTGATAAATTCAAGTTTTTAAATTCCATATTATGATATGCCCATATAAGGGAGGTGTCGATTTGACAAAAGAAGACTATGTTAGAATGCTGGTTTCCAACTCCGGTCACACGCTTAAGAGTTTTGCAAAATCAATAGAACTGCCATATACAACCTTACTGGGAATGCTAAATAGGGGACTTGGCGGGGCTTCCGTTCAAAATGTAATTCGCATATGCAGAGGTCTGTCCATTACAGTTGAGGATTTATTACGAGTAGAGGATGAAAAAAGTGCTGCAGTACCCTTTTATATTTCAGATCATGAAAAGATGGTGCTGACTAAGTATAGGGAAAAGCCAGAAATGAGACCGGCAATTGATATGCTCCTGGGTGTTAAGGGTAATATATAATTCGTCCGTGGATTGAAGTTTTTGCCTATGTATGTCATAATTGCCTGAGGACAGGAGATGACTGTATGAAAGATCGTTTGGAACACATGGATTCTTTTTTTACATCCCGGGTGGACGGCTATGATGAACATATGCTGGAGGAAGTCGAGGGCTGCAAAAAAGGGTACCGGGTCATGGCGCATCTGGTTCCCAACACTTGTCAGCATCTTTTGGATCTTGGATGCGGTACCGGATTGGACCTGGATGAGATATTCAAAGTACTGCCGGATATCCAGGTAACCGGAATTGATATGACACAGATCATGCTGGACAGGCTGAAGAAAAAGCATCCCGACAAGAAAATGACGCTGATTTGCGGAAATTATTTTGATGTCCCATTCGGAACGGAGAAATACGACTGTGCCGTATCCTTTCAAACCATGCACCATTTTTCCCATAAAGCAAAAACCGGGCTATATCGGAAAATAGCCTGTTCCCTAAAATCCGGCGGAATCTATATCGAATGTGATTATATGGTGGAAAATCAGGATGAAGAGGATTTTTACTATGCAGAAAATGCCCGATTGCGCAGGGAACAGGGGATAGCCGACAACGAATTCATTCATTATGATACGCCCTGCACTATGGAAAACCAAATTGGAATGTTTCATTCCGCAGGGTTCCATGACGCAAAAACAGTATTCCGTCAGGAAAATACAACTATACAAGTCGCAAAGAAAATATAACTGGAATTACGTCAGTCTCCCCACGATGCCTCCAACCTTTTGGCCTGGTTTTTTGTATAGGAGTATAGAGGAGTGTAGATCGGATGAAATCAGTATATATCCTTCAATTTATAAAAAAAGTGAAAAGCATAGGAAAGAGGCTGTAATGATGGGTGTATACTCCTCCGAGGCCAAAGCGTGGGAAGCATTTGAAAGATTAGAGAATTTACTGTTTAGCCAATATACAATCAATAGTGTTGCCATTAACAAATATGAAATGGATAAGATGAGCGGTGCGCTTTCCTTTCATGAAAAGAGAAACTTTATAAAGTAGCTAAGGAGCGCAAAAGCCATGGGCTTTATACCATGACTTTTGCGAATTCAATGACTAAAATTGCATTGCAGTCAATTCTCCATTTCCAACATCATTATGTCTTGTTTATTTGGCACCCTTGTCATGTGGTTATCGTTCAATTCCAATATAGCCACTTCTCCCAGATACAGTATCCTGCACCCTTCTTCCAGATGTCCTCCATAAGCTTTTTCCTTGTCGGAGATCACCATATGAAGGTGCGGAGATCCATTTGCAATAATCCCCTGTATAGACAGTAGCTCCAGAGGCTGATTCTCCCAAGTTGCAAAGTATTCTTTTGTGGGATATCCTGTTGTCGTTACCATATGTACAACACATCTATCCAAGGTGCCAACCCCCGATAGAACGATACCCTGCTTGATATTCCTTTCTTTTATCAGCTGGTTAATGGATTCCAGCACATAATCCCCCTGATCCAGCCTTAATATATGAATCTTTCCCGTGTCTTCCGTAACAAACGTGTCCATATATTTGTTCTTCCTTTCTATTTTCAAATATCCGATCTACGTATATTTCTGTTGCATGTCGTTGTTCATGAGCTCTGCATATTTTTAACACCATAGGCAGCAATCAGCATAATCTATCTATTTATGACTTCCTCCTCTCATTTATCATTGAACCCTTACTTTGTATAGCCACGATTCCTTTGCACTTCCGATGGAACACTGACCGCATTCCCGGGAATCAAATAACCTTCAATGATAATATCACGGTTAGGCAGATCACCTTTATCCAGTCGTTCTAATAGCGCTCGCCCGGCTGCCAGACCTATATCACGAGGGTTGATATGATGAATGGTGGGTCGCACCGTCATCAGTTCTATAAACTCAATATTGTTATAGGCAGCAATTGAAACGTTCTCAGGCACCAACATATTCTTCGCTCGGATACATTCCAGAGCACCCAGAGCCATAGTGTTATTCAATGCCAGAATAGCAGTGGGCTTCGTAGCTAGATTACACATATATTCTACCGCTTCGTAGCCTGACTGCAGGGTAAAATTACCTTGATATTGGAATGGATATTTGTCATCCACTTGAATTCCTGCTTCTTTCATAGCCCGCACAAAGCCCGCATAGCGTTCAATGTTAGTACTAGCCTTAGGGGTACCACGAATAACAAAGATGTCTCTATGACCAAACCTGAGCAAATGTTTGGTGAGATTATATGTCCCATCCTCATTATCGCTATCTATAAGATCACCGCCAGTGTCTTGAATGGGATATCGCCGATGAACAAGTATAACTGGAATTTTTCCACTAATCTCAGAAACAAAGTCTTCGTTATAACCAGTACCATTCAGTACCAATCCATCAATGTTCCGACCCATTAGCAAGCGTAAATAATCCAATTCCCTCGCTGGTTCACCTTCAGTGCTGCATACAAGCAGATTATAATGTCTGTCATGCAAGAGATCTTCCACTGCTTTTGCCACAGTAATCATATAAGGGTTTGAGATATCCGCCGTCACGAAACCTATTGTCATCGTTGAATTGGTCTTCAAACTACGAGCAACAGTGTTTTGGTAGTAACCAAGCTCTTGAATAGTCTGGCGAACCTTATCCTGAATTTCCGGACTAACGTATTCAGAAGCATTCAATACACGAGATACAGTGGCTGTAGAAACCCCTGCCCTTTTTGCAACATCCCTTAATGTTACAGTTTTTCTTTCCGCCATTTTTAAAGCTGTCCTTTCCTCTTCAATGATAACGGAATAGGATAATTCAAATTGTCTCCATTCCATCTACAGATTTCTTATGCCATACTGTAACAAGTATTGCACTATATATAAAGAA
>DHDO01000092.1:9443-18124 GCA_002399435.1 Firmicutes bacterium UBA4874 | reverse complement strand
GGCGCCCCTATAATCGGTTTGCAGCAGCTTTTCCTGCTCCCTATCCTTTTTTTCCAGATCCTGTATCGTCAGCTCCAGTTCAGAGATCCGTTCCTTCTTTTCGTCAAGCTGAGACTGTGTGGCGTTCATCAAATGGACCATGGCTACGTTGAAGTTCCTCTGCTGGTCCACGAAGGGATTCACATACCAGCGAAGCAGTTTCCGTACCACTTTTTTCCCGAACACTAAAATCGGGCCGAGAAATCTGCGATGCGAAGTGATAGGACGTTCCGCCATCACATCCCATGTGGTATTGACCAAAAGCCGGTCATCCTCCATGGTCGGGTTTTCAGGCAGCTCTCCAACTTCATTTGCCAGGGAAAGCGTATCCGGAAAGTCCACTTCCTGTATTCCCCGTTCCTTGATCCGGCTTCGGATTTCTTCCATGATCTTCCGGACATCAACTGTGTCATCCCTGATTTCCATAAAATCTTCCCTTGAATTGTCTTTTTCCATCTCTTCACCCGCTATCTTTCTTTACTGATAATACATACACTCCCGCATCACTTTATGATCCACTGATGCTCCTGCCTGGCGATTCCCGTATCCTTCACCGAAGAGGTTACGGCAAATTCATAGATATTCTTCCGGTAATCATAGGCCCGCCCGTCTTCTGCATGGGATGCTGCATCCAGCCGGTACTTTCCTTCCACCAGGGTAATCCGGTCAATGTGGAAAAAAACCGTGCCCCTGCTGTTCAATGTTTTTATTTTCCGTCCGTCGATATCGGTATTCGTCCCGTAACACGAAACCCCGTCGCTGTTGGAAATCCCGATTCCAAATACGTACCCTTCCATCTCCCTGTGGCGGATATACCCGATTTCAATACAAACCGGCTCTCCGTATTCAAAACTGTATTTTTGTTCCCCATCGGCATTCCGCATCCGCACACTGGTGATTTCCACTTCTTTTCCTCCCCAGCAGTTGGGATCGCTTTCGGGTTTCTCCCGGTCCGCATCTCCTTCCGTCTCTTCGGCGGATTTCCCCCGATGCTGTTCCTGCTCCCGGGCCTGTTCCTCTTTCAGGGTGGCCTCCTGCTTCCGGTTCATGAACTGCATGTATTGATCGATTACCCTTGTTGTGCCGCCTGTCGCCTGAATGGAACCGTCCTCCAGCCATACGGCCCTGTCACAGATCTTTTGAATGCTGGAAAGATCGTGGGATACGATTACGATGGTGGTCCCCCGCTTTTTCAGATCCTTCAACCGATCAAAGCACTTCTTCTGGAAATTCACATCGCCGACTGCCAGAATTTCATCAATCAAAAGAATGTCGGCATTGACATTGATCGCCACGGAAAAGGCCAGACGCATATACATTCCGGAGGAGTAGGTCCGTACAGGCGTATCAATAAACGGAGCCAGCTCGGAAAAAGCAATGATTTCACTCAGCTTCCGGTCAATCTCCTGTTTGGACAGCCCGAAAATGGAAGCATTCATATAGATATTCTCCCGCCCGGTCAAATCGGGATGGAACCCTGCCCCCAATTCCAGCAGACTGGACACCTTTCCCTGAACATCGATGGTGCCCCGGTTGGGATAGATAATCCGTGTCAGGAGCTTCAGCAATGTGCTTTTGCCAGACCCATTCTCGCCCATCAGTCCGACGGATTCCCCCTGCTCCACATGCAGATTCACACCCTTCAGCACCCATCGCTCTTCATAACGATTCCTGCTGCGAAACAGGACCCTTTCCTTCAGGGTGCTTCCCTTATCATGATAAATCCGAAAACTTTTCCAGACATCGGATGCGTTGATCAATTCCAAAATTATATCTCCTCCGCAAAGTTTTTCTGCAGTCTCTGAAATACCAGGTGGCCGAATACCACCAGAAGCATCCCGGCAGCCAGATTGATCCCCAGAACCGTAAAATCCGGTACGATCCCATAATACAGGATATCCCGGAATGCCTGGATAATCGGAGTCATGGGATTCATGAAGAACAGCTTCAGGAATCGCGCAGGAATCATATCCAGCTTATAGACGATGGGAGTAAGGTAAAACCATGCCATGGTTCCGATCTCCAGGATGTGCTCCAGATCCCTGAAATATACATTCAGGGCGGAAAACAACAAAGTGAAGCCCAGGGTCATCACATAAGCCACCAGAAAAACAACCGGCAGGCATACAACGGCAGGTGTGATCCCGATCCCGCTGACAAAAAGAGCGATGAAAACAATGACAAAGCTCAGGATCAGGTTGACAAAGCCGGAGGTTACCACGGATATGGGAACAATTTCCCGTGGAAAATAGATTTTCTTAATCAGTTCCTTATTGTTTACGATGCTTCCCGTTCCGATCATCAGGGAAGTGGAAAAAAAGTTCCACGGAAGCAGGGCAACGAACAGGAACATGGAATAATTGTCAATATCAAGCCGCATAATAGTGGTGAAAATAACAGTATACACCAACAGTTGAAGCAGCGGATTGATGAAGGTCCACAGGAATCCCAGAAAGGACCCCTTGTATCTGGTCCTCAGATCCTTGCGAACCAGATTCTTCAGCATTTCCCGATACTGATACAGTTCCTTGATTGCCTTCAAAGTCTGATTCCTCTCATTTCTGTTTCGGCCGCTGCCGGAATCAGGTATGCCCCTACAGGCATTCCGGTACAACGGTTGTCATAATTCCATAGAATGTAGTTATTTTACCATAACCGTAACGGGATGGCAAACCTGTCCCATCCGCCCGGACAGCCGGTCTCTGCCACAAAAGTCATGGGATTGCGGCAGTCCGGACACCGGTCCCTTCCGGACTGTTCACATTCTGTTTACAATCTGTTTACATTTTACGGTCTGTTTCCAATCTTCCGTCCCTGTCACATTCCGGTGCTGCGGAACACAGCCAGTACCGTTTTGCACAGGATCCGGATATCCAGCCACAGGGACCAGCTGTCAATATATTTCACATCCAGGGCGACGATTTCGTCAAAATCCTCAATCGCGTTCCTCCCGCTGACCTGCCAGAGGCCGGTAATTCCGGGCTTGATGCTGAGTCTTCTGCGATGGCGTTGTTCGTATCCCGCCACCTCATCCTCTGTCGGCGGGCGGGTGCCCACCAGGCTCATCTCCCCTTTCATGACATTGTAGAACTGTGGAAATTCGTCCAGGCTGAACTTCCGCATGATTTTGCCCACCCGGGTGATCCGCGGATCATTTTCCAC
This sequence comes from Firmicutes bacterium UBA4874, assembly GCA_002399435.1. GTDB lineage: Bacteria > Bacillota > Clostridia > Caldicoprobacterales > DTU083 > UBA4874. The sequence goes on along the minus strand of DHDO01000092.1, from coordinate 14,923 downwards.
CTTGAAGATGGCACCTTTCATGATGTTTTGATCTTCCAGCTCCTTCTTGTGTTCATCGGCATCAGCATACATGGTCCGGAATTTATAGAGGCGAAACTTCCTGCCGTTTTGACCAACCCGCATCTGGGAATAGAAAACGGGTCCCCGGGATTCCAGTTTAATGGCCGGCCCGAAAATAAGAAAGAGAACCGCTGTGACCGCAAGCCCCACAATGGCGCCCACAATATCCACAATACGTTTAATAAACTTCTGATTTTCATCCAGGTTTACCGTGCGAAAGGACAGCATGGGAAGGTTACCCAGATAACTGATCAGGGTTTTTGACAGTTTCAGATGATAGAAATCCAGAAGCATCCGGACCGTAATGCCCATTTCCTCACAGTCCATGATGTAGCCTTCAATTTCCGGGACATAGGACTTGGGCAATACAAAAATCACCTCATCCACCGCATTGGACAGCAGGATCCGCTTCATGTCCTCCATTCTGCCGAGGCATTCCACTCCGTCCACGGTATTCCGGCTGTCATCCACGGTCAGATAACCGATGACATTGACACTGATATCCTCCTCACGGGACATCAGGTTGGTAAACTTGAAAACTCCTTCCGGCGCGGAAATCAGCATTACCTTCCGATCATTGTATTTACTGTGCGGCCGGTGATACACCCATTTCAATATAATTTTTTCAATCAACAGCAGGACGAAATTGATGCTGATAAAAAAACCAAAGAACAACCGGCTGAACAGACTGTCCTTCATCACGTAAATTGCGGAAGCCAGAACCAGGGAAGCGGTCAGGACCGACTTGAGAATGGCCAGAATCATATCCCTCATCGATCCCGTCAATACCCCCTCGTACAGTCCGAAATATTTCAGGACGATTGGCCAGACCGGAATAATGATCCACAAAACCCACAGATACTGCTGCAGGCTGAACAAATGGCCATGACGGTCAAAAATGATATTATCCCGAAGTTCATAAGCCAGTAAAAAGGACAACAGGGTCAGCAGAACATCCATGGCAATCGTAATTTTTTTAAGCGGTGTATAGCCTTTCTCTACCATAATCTCACCATTTCACCCCTTTCTGACCCTGGAACTCCTGCATCTTTTCCTGGAGAAAGGAACAAAGCCGGTCCCGGAAGACGGACCGATCAAATGTCCGGGCGTTTTCCCGGATTTCCTGCGGATCAAAATGGGTCTGTTCAGCCCTCTGCACTGCTTCTGCCAGGGAGTCCGGCGTCTGCTCATCAAAATGGATTCCCGTTTTCCCATCGATCACGGTTTCCAGGGCACCGCCCTTTCCAAAGGCAATGACCGGCTTTCCATACCCCTGCGCCTCCACTGGGGTAATCCCGAAATCTTCCTCCCCGGGGAAGATAAATCCCCTGCAATGCCGGAACAGATCATCCTTCTGAGCTTCCGGCACCCTTCCGACAAACCGGGTATCAGGCCCCGCTGCTTTTTTTAATGCCTTGCATTCCGAACCGTCCCCCGCAACAATCAGCGGAAGATGCAGCGAGCGAAAGGCTTCCACGGCCAGATCGATCCGCTTGTAGGGAACGAGCCGGGAGACCACCAGATAGTACATACCCGGTTCACAGTCCTTAAGGTCAACATCCGTCAGGGATACCGGCGGATAAATAACCGTTGATTCCCTGCGATAATGCTTTTCGATCCGGGCTGCCACATTATGGGAATTTGCTATGAAATAATCCACCCGGTTGGAGGACAGAACATCCCATATCCGGATCCGGTGCATCAGCCTGCGGACCACATGCTGTCTCACCGGATTGGAACTTTGATCCAGATAATCAAAATAGAAATCCCATGCATAGCGCATCGGGGTGTTGCAGTAGCAGACATGCAGCGTACCGGCGTCTGTCAGTACCCCTTTTGCACAGCTTGTGGAGGAGGAAAGGACCAGGTCATACCCCCTCAAATCAAACTGTTCAAATGCGCGGGGCATCCACCCGAGATACATGGGATATTTTGTATTGGAAAAGGGCATCCGGTCAAGAAAAGATGTATGAATCTCTGTATCCGGAAAATAACCCGACATTTTCTTTCGATTATAAACGGCTGTATAAACCGGGGCATCCGGAAAAAGCTCCAGCATACACTGAAGCACCGTTTCCGCACCGCCCGGATTGGTAATCCAGTCATGCACGATTGCCGTCTTCACATTTGTTACCCCCTTTACAAATGAATCGCCCATTCTTATCTGATTTATTGACGAAATTTGCCCGCTTTATGCACTGTGACCGGCTTTGGGAGCTTTATTCCAGCTTTTCATAGACGCTCAGCAATTTTTTTACCGAATCCTCCCATGAGAAGGCCTTTGCCCTCTGCAGGCCCTTTTCCTTCATGGCCGCCCGGGCCTCCGGATCGGATGTCAGATGCAGCATGGCGGAGCAGATGGCATCGATATCCCCAGGATCGGCTTGAATCCCCGCATCGCCGACCACTTCCGGCAAAGAAGACGTATTCGATGTAATCACCGGAACACCGCACGCCATCGCCTCCAAAGGCGGCATGCCAAAACCCTCATACAGGGACGGGAACAGGAATACATCCGCACCGGCATACAGACAGGGCTTGTCCGCCTCTGCCACATAACCCGGAAAGATGATGCGGTCCTCCAGCCCCAGACGTTTTGCCAGATCAAAGACTTCCTCAAACATCCAACCCTTTTTCCCGGCAATCACCAGCTGGTATCCCTGCCGGTCCTTCCGGGAAAATTGATGGAAGGCATGAATCAGAACCGGAATGTTCTTTCGTGGCTCAATCGTACCGAGGTACAGCAGATATTTCTCCGGAAGACCATATTTTCTCCTGATTTTATCTTTGTCGCCGGAACTCACCGGCCGGTAAACCGATTGGTCCACTCCGGGAGAAATAATATGGATCTTCTCCTCCGGAATTCCCAGATAGCCCATCAGCTCCCGCTTGCTGTTTTCCGAAATGGTGACAATGGCATCCGATCTTTTGCAGGAGTCACTCAGATTGCGCTCCAGCTTTCGGTAATTGGACTTTTCCATGGTCTCCGGAAAGGTTTTATATACCATATCATATACCGTATTCACAATCCTGCCCCGGACTTTGCGGGGAACCTGATAATTCACAAAATGATAGAGATCTGCCTGAATATGATAAAAACTGCCATAATCCGGAAATGGCAAAAACCTAGCCAATCTCCGATAGATACCATAATGTATTCTCCCATTTATCCGCAGCTCTACATTGGAAGCAGTATAATCCTTCAGCCGGCTGGAATAGCCATGATAATCCATGCCCAGCAGATAATAAGTATCCTCCGGACGGACAAAATTCTTCAGGAGTCTTACCAGATTGTCCGTATACCAGCCGACTCCGGTCATGCCGTCGCTCAGCATGGGTTGTATTTCCACTGCAACTCTCATCTTTCACCTTCCAAACCCTTGTTTCCTGTTTTTTCTTCTGAAAGCAATTCCCGATAAACTTCGATGGTAGCCTGCGCTGTTTTCTCCCAGGTAAACAGGGAAGCACGGCGATAGCCTTTTCGGATCAATTCCTGCTGCAATTTCGGCTCGTTTAACAGCCGAATCAGAAGAGAAGACAGCATCTCTTCGTCCCGTGGGGAAAACGTCAGGGCGGCATCCCCCACCACCTCCGGCAGGGAAGAAGCATTGGAACAGAGAACAGGCACTCCGTGTGCCATGGCTTCCAGTGGAGGCAGACCAAATCCTTCATACAGGGATGGATAGACAAAGACGTCTGCATGCCGGAACAATGCCGGCAATGCTCCGTCCGGCACATACCCGGTTCGGATAATGCGATCCTTCAGGCCGGAAGCTTCGATCTCCCGGTCCATTTTCTCCGGCTTCCAGCCCGGTTTTCCGCACAAAACCAAGCTTTGCGGGATCTCCCCTTTTTCCGCGGCGATCCGGAACGCACGGACCAATGTTGTGATGTTCTTCCTGGGTTCCAAGGTTCCGGTATAAAGGATATAACCGCCTGTAATCCCATAACGGTCCAATGTCTCCGCATCGTTCCCCTCCGGGTTCCCGGGATCCGGCTCCACGCCCAGCGGGATCACCCTCACCTTGTCCGCTGCGTGGTATCGCCTTGTGACATCGCTCCCGGTATGACCGGAAACACATATCACCCTGGCCGCACTGCGAATCCCCGGGCCGGTCAGGAATTGCTTCAACAGCCGGCTACCAGTTGTAAAAAACTCCGGATAAACAAAATAGGACAAATCATGAATGGTAACCACTTTTTGCGATCCTATGGAAGGGAGCGGAGTCAGGTAATCCAGAAAATGTACGACAGAATATCCCTGCTTCCGATATTCATAGGGCATATGACATTGCTCATACCAAATGCGATCCCCTGAGCTTTTGAAATCCGGGCAGGGCAGAAAGTGCATGGTATCGTTGGATGGGAAAAAAGGCTTCATCTGCTGCTGGATATAAACATCGATGTTCAATCCATGGGAAAGCCGATTCATTTCCTGTAATAGATGAAAGGCATAATTGCCGATTCCGGCCTTTCCCCTGTCCATAATCAACGCATTGATTGCTATTCTGTTTGAATCCATCGTCCCCCCTCCTTTTTTATTCATGACATCCCTTTCATTCTACCACAATTTACGGTTCTTGAAAAATGGCATTTATTGTGCCGGATGCTGGGTTGGATTGTATCAGAAAACGACACAAAAATACAGCCGGGAAAATGAACTCCCGGCTGTACTCCGGATACCGCATGGGTACCCTGTCCCTTTTGTGAATTTATTCTGTCACTTCTTCCACATCATCACGATGCACATAGCCTTCGAGATCTTCGGATCGAATCCGATACCAGTCTTCCCTGGCCTCCAGGATTTCCACTTCGCTGTTTTGGGGCAGATTGCCCGTTACATCAAAGTTCTCTCCTGCGCCGTCCCGCACATTCAGAATTCCGGCAGTTACAATGCCGGTACGGTTCAGCGGCTGTTCCAGAACAAGACCGTCCTGCCGGACAAAGCCGGTCAGGCTTTCCATTTGGATCCGATACCATTCGCCGGAAATCTCCAGCACTTCCACCCTGGTATCACTGTCCAGGGAGGCGATGATCGGATACTGAGTTCCTGCGCCGCCTTGCACATTCAGACTATCTGTCGCAATACCGGTGCAGTTTTCCAGAATCAAACCATCCTGTGGGATAAAGCCGGCCAGGCTATCCATCCGGATTTGATACCATTCACCGGATCGTTTCAGCACTTCCACCTTCGCATCGCTATCCAGGGAATCCATGATTGGATATTGTATTCCTGCACCGCTCCGAACATTATATTCCTTATCTCCCTTTATCCGGCCGTATACAGGCGCCGGATCCGGGGTTGGTGTCGGTATCGGTAGCGATTCCATCGTCGGCGCCGGAATGAATTCCGTTGTTGGCGTTGGTTCCGTAATCGGTGTCGGCTCCGTAGTCGGCTCCGTAGTCGGTGTCGGCGTTGG
>DHDO01000092.1:9063-9241 GCA_002399435.1 Firmicutes bacterium UBA4874 | reverse complement strand
CCGGTGTCGGTGTCGGCGTTGGCTCCGTAGTCGGTGTCGGCGTTGGCGTTATGCTCGATTCCGTTGCCGGTGTCGGTGTTACAATTGGTGTTGGCCTCGGGAACGGCTTTGATGTCGGTTCCGGAGTCGGCGTCGGTTTTGGAATCGGTATTGGTCTCGGGAACGGCTTCGGCGTTGG
>DHDO01000092.1:2409-8756 GCA_002399435.1 Firmicutes bacterium UBA4874 | reverse complement strand
GTTGGTTCCGGAGTCGGCGTCGGCGTCGGTGTTGGCGTCGGTGTTGGTGTCGGCGTTGGTGTCGGTGTTGGCGTCGGTGTTGGTGTCGGCGTCGGTTCTGGAATCGGCGTTGGCCTCGGGAACGGCTTTGGCGTTGGCTCCGGTGCAATCTCAAGCTGTTTCAGATTGGTACCGGGATAATAAAAATTCAAAATGGATTGATAGCTGTGTCCCTGCTGCGCCATATACTGCGCTCCGTACTGGCTCATTCCCACTCCGTGACCAAATCCTCCGCCATGGATATAATAGGCTTTTCCGTCCGTTGTTGCACCAAACAGAAGGCTCTTTAAACCCAGAATGGCCAGTGTATTGGATTTCGTCAACGCTACCTTCTCTTCTATGCTTTCCATCTTTCCACTGGCTGCATTTTTGGCTTGCAGAGTCACAATGATCCGACCATCCTTCACCCTACCGCTGTCGTTATGATGAATGGTCAGTTCCTTTATGCTTTTGATTTGGATGTCCGAATCATTGGTACTGTATCCCCTGCTTTTCAGGGAGTCCTTAATTCTTTTTTTCACCTGCTTGCACAAATCGGAGTCCACCGGTGACTTGGCATAGGTCTTTTCCCATGTTGCATTTTTGTTATTGGGATTTCCCACATCATAGGGATCATCCTTGATAACGGTATAAGGAAGATCCTGTAAGAAGATATTTTTGGAGGTCTCTGTTTTCCCGCCGTTGCTGGAAGAGTAAAAGGCATATATAAAATTCCCGTTATATGTCAATCCCTTGCCACGGGTACCATCCACTGCCTGAATGGCATTTTTTTTATTTGGATTGTAGCCCATATAGACCTGATCGCTCTGGGTATCCACCAGATCATACTGGGAACTGGGCCGCAGGCCTTTCACTGCATAGGTGCGGGCAGCCACCGCCTGGGCTTTCAATGCCTCAATTGGCCAACTGTTTGGCATTTCAGAAGGCACAACGCCATATAGATATGTTTCCAAATGAATATGATTGATCAGACGGATACCGCTTCCTTCGGTCCGAAACTCCATATTGCCCAAATAATTGAGCGATCCGTAGGAACTGTTCCTGATGTTCAGGCTTCCGGTATTGCGCATAAGAGTAAACCGGGAGCCAAGGGACCAGGATTTACTGCCGTCCTCCAGAATCAAGCCGCCACCTTTTGCCCTAACAGTGTATTGCTTTTGCTGAACGCTGATAGATGGGAACTCCGGTATCTGATAATCGCCCTGAACAATGACAGGAATCGATGCCGGTGTGCCCGTGGAGGTCAGCGCAACACGGATCCAACTGTAATCCGTCGCAGATATGGGCCGGATCGATACGAAACTGAATACAATTATCAAAACAAGGATAATTGTTAAAACTCGCCGCACTAAACTTCACCACCTTTCAATATAATAATTGGGACCCCTATTGGGATCCTGAAGAATTTCGACACAACTCGCCGAATTCCTTTAAATTATTAATATTTTCCAATAAAAAGACCAAAATAAGGTCTTTCAGGCAACAAAAAAAGACCCGGTCAATATGATCAGGGTCTTCCTTTGGACTTCCCCATTATTGGGGCTGCGGAGCTCCTACCGGACAGGTATCTGCACAGGTTCCACAGTCTGTGCAGAGGTCTGCATCAATTTTATAGATGTCCCCCTCTGAAATGGCACCGACAGGGCATTCCGCCTGGCAGGCACCACAGGCAATACAATCCTCACTGATTTTGTAAGCCACCGAAGTCACCCCCTTACATGGATTCAAAAGCACATCATTGTTTATACGTACACATTTTATCATTAATTGTAGAAAAAGAAAAGGACCTTTTCAATAAGGTATTATATCACAGACAATCAACGCTCCGTATCTGCAATCAAAGTTCCCTGTTTGTCCACATACAGATACGTCGGGTATATGTCTATTTCAAAAGCATGTGAAATAATACAATGTGGGTCTGCAAACGTATCCACAAAAGAGGCATCTGCCTCCGTTTCCAACCCCTGTACTGCATAACAAACAGACTCGCCTGCCCTCCTAAATGAAGTATACGCTTTCAAGCAGGCATCACACCTGTCAATTCCTACAAGAAGCGGCTTTCCATCCGTCAATTGCAGCAGTTGCTCAGAGGTCGCCTGTTTTTGCGGAAGAAATTGAATCGCTTCCTGAAGTTTTGTTGAAGTCGCTTGGATCACACCATCTTCATCCAACAGATAATAAGATGGGACCCAGTCGGTAAACTTATACATCCCCCTGGCAGAAAAAGATGCTAAATAACAAAGGCTATTGCAGTCCCAAAAGTCGGGAAATCGTATTGAAGGCCGCAAAAGATCTTCATTATACTCCAACGCATGCTGCAAGATCCCTGAAAAGTAAAAAGACGAATAAAGTGTTGATGTGCGTTCCTGATATTTGCAATCCATTTTATTTTAAAATGATCAAGGGTGTGAACGATATACTCGAAGAGCATGACTATTTTATGCTCTTATGCTATACCCGGCATAGTACCCGGCAGGAGCTGAAACTCATCCAGGTTCTCAATGAACGGTATGGTGACGGTATGATATTGATTTCTTTTGACTTTAACGAAAAAATCATTTCTTCTGTTCGGGATTGTCCCCTGCCAATTGTGCTGACCAACAAATATGACAATGAAAAAATGTTGGATAATTTCGATTATGTATATGTAGATGACAGGAAGGGAATGTATTTGGCGACTGCGCATTTGATTGACCAGGGGCATAAAGACATAGCCCTGATCAGTGGAAGCCGGAGCGAACAGGTTGGCCGAGAGCGAACCGATGGCTATTCCTGCGCTTTGCGGGACGCTGATATTCCCGTCGATGAATCCTATATGGTTGAATCCGACTATACCCGTGAAGGTGGCTACAACAGTATGAAAAAACTATTGAGCCGAAAGAAAAGAATGTCTGCTGTTGTCTGTTCCAATGATTTAGCCGCAATTGGATGCATGGAAGCATGTTATGAAAGCCATGTAAACATACCCGATGACATCGCGATTGTCTCCATGGATAACACGGACTATTGTACCTGTACGCGATCCGCTCTTTCTTCCATTGATATGCAGCAGGAAGAATTGGGGCGGACAGCGGCCTCACTTTTAATGGAACGGATCAATGAAGGCCGCAAAAGGAAAAAAACCATTCGTTTGGAGCCGGAGCTTGTTGTAAGAAACTCAAGCCATAAAGCCCTGTCATGAATGTGCATCTTTCTTGTTGTTCTGTCCGAAATCTTCCTTTTCCGGGACTCTGCGGCTGCTTTTCCCCTTCTGGCTCCTGACAGAGTGAACCTCCTTCACCGGGAATTCCCTTACATCAATCGTATCGTCCTCCATGGTCATCTTTACCTTGACGGTTTGCTGCAGCAAATTCGTTTCCGTTACCGTCGCCAGACCATCTGGTGTCTCAACGGGTTTGCCGATCCGGGGCATCTGTTTGCGTGCGCATTCATAAAATTCCTGTTCATAATTCAGGCAGCACATCAGTCTTCCGCAAATCCCGGAGATCTTGGAAGGATTCAGGGACAAGTCCTGTTCCTTGGCCATCTTAATGGATACCGGATGAAAATCTCCCAGAAAGGTACTGCAGCACAGGGCCCGGCCACAGGGGCCCAGTCCTCCCAGCATCTTTGCCTCATCGCGGACACCGATCTGGCGCAGCTCAATCCGGGTCCGGAACACGGACGCCAGGTCCTTGACCAACTCCCGGAAGTCAATCCTTCCGTCTGCCGTAAAGTAAAAAATAAGCTTGCTGTTGTCAAAGGTCAGCTCCACATCCACCAGATTCATCGGTAGATTGTGAACCGCTATTTTCTCCTCGCCCACGCGGAAGGCTTCCTTTTCCCTGGCCCGATTTGCAGCAAGCTGTTTGTCATCCTCCTCCCCCGCTTTTCGGATAACAGGCTTTAGAGGAGATATGATCTCCTCTTCCGGAACAAGCTTCGGAGCTACCACAACATCACCATACTCCACTCCCCGTGCAGTTTCCACGATGACATGATCCTCTTCCCCCAGTTCCATGCTGTTGGGGCTGAAATAATATATCTTACCGGCTTTTTTAAACCGGACTCCTACGATTAGCTGCATGGTACGAACCTCCCTGAAAATGCAGAAGCATATTTTCGATGGTCAGCTGATAATTTCCATTGCTTTTCAAAATCTTTCTGCTTGCCTCCACCTTTTCCATCATATCGTTTAAGTCCCTGCTTGTAAAGAGGGGGGCCAGCTTCCGAAGCAGGCCGGTCTGATCCAGGTTTATGATCCGGTCCGGATCCCCGGTTTCCTTGTAGACAAGCAGATCCCGAAACCACAGGATCAGAATATCCAGCAGATCATCCACCTGTTCCCGGTGGTCCTGGAAAACATCATAGAGCTCCAGAATCCGGGAGGATCCCGCCATGGATAGTCCCCCCATAAGCCTTTCCCGGTTGCCCCGAAAGCTTTCGTCTTCCGCCAGGGACAGCGCCTTTCCCGGTACCCCCTGGGACAGCGCAGCATAGGTCATCGCCTTTTCCCGGGGGAGGCTCAGCCGCTTCGTCAAAATCCCTGCCACATCTTCCCGGGGCAGGCTTCCGATCCGAACCATCTGGCACCGGGACCGGATCGTAGGCAAAATGGAAAACGTGCTATCCGCCAGGAGGAAAAATACGGAATGGGACGGCGGTTCCTCCAGGGTCTTCAGCAGGGCATTCTGCGCCTGTTCTGTCATCTCCTGTGCGTTTTCAATAAAACAGATCCGATTGCCGGCCTGAAAAGGCTTTACTTTCATTTTCTCCTGCATATCCCGGATTTGCTCAATGAGGATATTCTTCCTGCCTTCCTGTCTGCGGATCCACATCACATCAGGATGGCTCCCGGCCTGAAACTGGCGGCAGGTGCGGCAGACTCCGCAGGGCTTCTCTCCCGGCCCTTCACAGAGCAGGGCCTGGGCAAACAGGCTGCTCAGGGTTTTTTTGCCTGAGCCAGCAGGCCCTGTAAATAAATAAGCATGGACAATCCGCCCGCCGGAGAGGATTCGATCCATTCTGCCGACAAGCTGGGATTGTCCAACTATATGATGGGTATTCATCAGATTTTCTTAAACTGCTCTATGTCCATTACAAACACCGTAGCTCCGCCCACCGTTACTTCCACGGGATAGGGCACATATACGCCCGCCGACCCTGCGACCGGCGAGGGGGAGGTGGCGACCTGCTTCCTGCTCTTACAGGCCTTTTCAATCAACTCCATGGCATGATCCAGCCTTTCCTGATCCACACCAATCAGGAATGTAGTATTTCCCGCTCTCAAAAAGCCGCCTGTGGTAGCCAGTTTGGTAACACTGAAGCCGTCGTTCATCATGGTGGATGTAAGCTTCTGGGCATCCTCATCCTGTACAATGGCGATGATCAATTTCATACCGCAAAACCCTCCTTTTTAATGATAAGCAAATCCGGTGATGCATTTTTCTGTCTTCCTTGCCCTCTTTTATTATATCTGATTGCCATTATTTATGCAAACGGATTTTCACTTTATGCTTATCCCCGGCCGGTTTTTTTCTTGACCATCTTCAGACGGAAGAAGTCCTCCCGCTCCTTTTCCTCCAGAGCATCCTGAATGGATTTCACCAGGGCCTGATAGCCTGGAATCTGGATATTCTGAAGAGCGTTGGTACGTTTTTGGGTTCTCTTCACTTCATTGGCCAGCTTATAGACAGAAACCTCGATTTCCGCCATCTCGAGGATGAGGTAGGCTACGTTGTGAAAATTGAGAAGCGCCACGTCCATGGCGTTGTTAGTGTGATAAAAGCTGTAGTAAGGCTTCAGCTCCTCCTTGTGGAACCGGACACTGGGGATCTCCACGCCCATTACACTTTTCAGCAGGATATTGAAATCCGTTTCTTCCGGAATGGAAAGGGCAATATCCTCCACGGTGCTGATGCCCATGGTAACGTTGGCCATCTGCAGAGCCTGATAAGCGGCTGCAAACGTGGTGCCAATCCGTTCCTGGATCTCTTCCGCCCGATCAATCCGGCTCATCATTTCCCGGATCAGGACATTCCGCTTCCGGTCCATGAGTTCGTAAGCCTTGCGGGACAGTTCCAGGGAAGCCTGGGCACGCATCAGATTGGATTTTGTAGGTGTTGTATCAGCCATCCAACTCACTTCCTGTAGTATTTCTCAAGGGTTTCGGGCCGGATCCGGTTCAGCTCTTCCTTCGGCAGGATGGAAAGAAGCTCCCAGGCCAGATCCAGGGTCTGTGAAATGTCCCTGTTTTCCTGGAATCCCTGCCGGACAAACCGTTCCTCAAACTGCCGGCCAAATTCCATGTATTTCCGGTCCGTTTCCGA
>DHDO01000092.1:0-2225 GCA_002399435.1 Firmicutes bacterium UBA4874 | reverse complement strand
GAATAAGCGGAAAAGATCTGATCTGCCAGCTCCGGGTGATCTTCCCGGGTATATCCCTTTCCAATCCCATCCTTCATCAAACGGGACAGGGACGGCAGGATATTGACCGGCGGATAGATATTGCTTTGATAGAGATCCCGGCTCAGCACAATCTGCCCTTCTGTGATAAATCCGGTCAGATCCGGCACCGGATGGGTAATGTCATCATTGGGCATGGTAAGAATCGGGATTTGCGTAATGGAACCTTTCTTCCCCTTCATCATTCCCGCCCGCTCATACAAGCTGGCCAGATCGGAATACAGATATCCGGGATATCCTTTTCGGCTGGGAACCTCCTCCCTGGAGGAAGAAATCTCACGGAGGGCTTCACAATAACTTGTCATGTCCGTCAGAATCACCAGGATATGCATTCCCAGATCAAATGCCAGATACTCTGCAGCCGTCAGTGCACATCGGGGAGTGGTGATCCTCTCTACAATGGGATCGTCGGCTGTATTGAGAAACATAACAACCTTCTCCAGCACACCCGATTGTTCAAAGCTCCTGCGGAAATATTCCGCATCATCGTGTTTCACTCCCATGGCGGCAAATACGACGGCAAAATCCTTCCCGCTTTCCGAAGCAATTTTCGCCTGTCTGACAATCTGCACGGCCAGTTCATTGTGGGGCAGTCCATTCCCGGAAAAAATAGGAAGCTTCTGGCCCCGGATCAGGGTCAGCAGCAAATCAATGGAAGAGATCCCGGTTTGAATAAAATTTCTCGGATAAACCCGGGCCACCGGATTCATCGGCCTGCCGTTGATGTTCCCCATTCTGCTTGCATACAGTTCGCCGCCTCCGTCAATTGGCTGCCCGATTCCATTAAAGGTCCTTCCCAGAATCTCCGGGACCAAAGGAATTTCCAGTGGCTTGCCGCTGAAACGGACACTGGTATTCCGGGCGGAAAACCCGGTGGTGCTGCCAAAAACCTGGATGATCACCTTGTCTCCGTCGATCCGTATCACTCTGCCCTTTCTGTATTCTTCGCCGTTGTTCACATTGATGTCCACCATCTCATCGTAGGACACATCCTTTACACCGGACAGCAGAATAAGAGGACCGTTTATTTTATCCAGCAAAAGAAATTCTTTTCTCACTTTCTCACCTTCCAGGGATACGGAAAAATCCCCCCGTATCTATGCATATTGCTGTTCCAAATTACCATAAAAAGCACGGATGTCATTTTCAATGGCATCAAACTGCCTGGTATCATCATTGGGAATAGTTTGTTTCATCTTCATGACCCGGCTGTACAGTTCCTCATTCCTTACGAGGGAAATGGGAATCCCCTTTTTGATGGCATGGGCTCCCCGCTCATAAAGATAGTCCATAATCTTCAGCATACGATATTGCTTTTTAAGTGGAACAAACGTATCCACCGGGTGAAACGCGTTCTGGCTCATAAACCCGTTCCGGAGAATGCGGGCAATCTCCAGAATCAGCCGCTGATCGTCGGGCAGCACATCTTCGCCCACCAGTTTGACGATTTCCAGAAGCCGGCTCTCCTCATGCAGCAGCTTCAGCATGCGGGCACGGATTTCGAGGATGTCATGGGATACATTGTCTTCATACCAGTCCGCCAGCTGATCCACATATCCGCTATAGCTCTTCAGCCAGTTGATGGCTGGAAAATGCCTGGAGTAGGCAAGTTCACGGTCCAATGCCAGAAAAGCGCTGACAAAGCGTCTGGTATTCTGCGTGACCGGCTCGGAAAAGTCTCCGCCTGCCGGGGATACCGCTCCGATAATGGTGACGGAGCCCTCCTCCCTGCCCAGCGTTTCCACCACGCCTGCCCGCTCATAGAATTCCGCAAGGCGGGAAGGCAGATAGGCGGGATACCCTTCTTCCGCAGGCATTTCCTCCAGACGTCCGGATATTTCACGAAGCGCCTCTGCCCAGCGGGAGGTGGAGTCTGCCATGACCGCAGCATCATAGCCCATATCCCGGTAATACTCCGCCAGGGTAATACCGGTGTAGATACTGGCTTCCCTGGCCGCCACCGGCATATTGGACGTATTGGCAATCAAAACGGTGCGTTCCATCAGGGAACGTTTCGTTCTGGGATCCACCAGCTGCGGAAAATCCTCCAGCACCTCCGTCATCTCATTGCCCCGTTCTCCGCATCCCACATAGATAATGACATCGGCATCCGACCATTTGGCCAGCTGATGCTGGGTCATGGTTTT
>DHDO01000061.1:23002-32089 GCA_002399435.1 Firmicutes bacterium UBA4874 | reverse complement strand
TGCCAAATGAGCTGGAGGAAGCGGCTACCATTGACGGATGCGGTGCGTTCCGGACTTACTGGAGCATCGTTTTGCCGATTTCCAGGGCTTCTACCCTGGTAGTGGGAGTGTTGTCCATGGTCTGGCACTGGAACGACTGTTTTGAACCCGGTATTTATCTGACAAAGCAAAAGCTATGGCCGGTGCCCATCAATATTCCCAATATGTATGCAACGCTGAAGGCGCTCAGCAGCGGGCAGACCGATGAATTCCTGATGGAAGGGGAAGTGCTGTTTAATGAAGGAATTGTTTTTGCCGGTACCTTTATGGTCATTCTCCCGATATTGGTCATCTACCTGATCTTACAGCGCCAGTTTATGGAAGGTATCGAACATACGGGCATCGTTGGCTGATTGGGTTACGATTCCAGCATGGCTGGAACAGCCGGCTTTTGTCCGTCATTTTAGGGAAGGGGGTTCTGCATATGGAGTTTACTGTCGCACAGGACGGCAGTGGTGACTTCCCGTCTGTTCAGAAATGTGTGGATGCCATTCCGGCAGACTTCGAAGGTCCCGTTGGCATATTCATCCGGAAGGGGAGATACAAGGAAAAGCTGGACATCGCAAAGCCATCTGTCACCCTGATCGGGGAGGATGAGGAAAAGACAATATTGACTTATGATGACTGCGCAGAAAAGCGGATGCCGGATGGCGGGAAAATGGGAACCTTCCGATCTTACAGTACCCGCATTACCGGGGAAGGTTTCCGGGCGGAAAATATCACATTTGAAAACACAGCGGGGCAGAAGGGGAGAGCCGGGCAGGCTCTGGCAGCTTATGTGGATGCAGACAAGGCCTGTTTCCGGAACTGCAGGTTTCTGGGATTTCAGGATACCCTGTTCACCGGCCCGCCGCCGCAGGATGCCGGGGATCTGGAGTGGTTAAGGAAAGACAAAATGCAAACCATCAGCCATCATGGCAGCAAAAACAGGCAGTTTTATGACCAATGTTACCTGGAAGGGGATGTGGATTTCATCTTTGGATCGGCAACGGCAGTGTTTCGAAACTGTGAGATTTTTTCAAAGGACAGGGGCCAAAAAGTCAATGGGTACATAACAGCCGCCTCTACTCCGGAGTCCCGGGAATACGGTTATGTTTTTATGGGCTGCCGATTAACCGGCGATGCCGGGCCACAGAGTGTCTATCTGGGCAGGCCATGGAGAAAGTATGCAAAGGTTGCGTTCCTGAACTGTCAAATGGGCAGTCATATTATCGGAGAGGGATGGAATAACTGGCGGGACAGGGAAAGGGAAAAGACGGTCGCCTACGTGGAATATAACAACAGGGGCCCCGGCGCGAAAAGGCAGGAACGGGTAAGCTGGTCCCGATGTTTAACCCCTGAGGAAGCGCTGAAATATCAGTTGGAGAAGATATTTCCGGGGAATAACAGCTGGTATAAATGATATCTTTCAAAATGGGCGAAGAATGGACAAAGAATGAATGAAGAATGAATGAAAGGGAAATAGACCGCGGATGGGATGTGAAACATTGTCTGATTTAAAACAATTGAGGGAAAAGGCCGCGCAAATCCGTATGGATCTTCTTGAAATGATTTACAGGGCAGGAGGGGGACACGCAGGCGGATCCCTTTCTTCCGTGGATATTCTGGTGGCGCTGTATTATAGTGTCATGAAGCTGGATCCAAAACATCCGGACCGGACGGACCGGGATCGGTTTATCCTGAGCAAGGGACACAGTGTGGAAGGATATTACGCTATCCTTTCCGATCTGGGGTTCTTCCCCAGGGAAGAGCGGACTTCCTATCGAAAGTTTCGTTCCGGACTGATCGGCCATCCATCCAATCACCTTCCTTCCATAGACGTGAATACCGGATCCCTTGGTCATGGGCTGTCCATTGGGGCAGGCATGGCCCTGGCCGGGAAAATGGATCAAAAGGATTATCATGTATACGTGCTGATGGGAGATGGGGAACAGGCGGAAGGGTCGGTTTGGGAAGCTGCCATGGCCGCAAGCCATTATCAGCTGGATCATCTGACAGGAATTATCGACCGGAACGGACTGCAAATCAGCGGGGATACGGAGCAGGTGATGGCACTGGAAAGTCTGAAGGACAAGTGGACCTCTTTTGGCTGGGAGGTTGTGGAGGTATCCGACGGCAACAATATGGAGGAATTGCTCACCGCTTTTCGGAGGATTCCTTCCGGGGGTCACAGGCCTCATTTGGTGATTGCCAATACCATCAAGGGAAAGGGGGTATCTTTTATGGAGAACCAGCCGCAATGGCATCATAAAGTACCTACGGAGAATGAGATGGGACAGGCAAAGAAGGAACTAGAGGCACAGATCAGGGAGGTGAGGTAAGGAATGACAAACACAATACCATGCCGGGAAGCGTTTTCGGATACCTTGTTGGAATGCGCAGAAAAGGACAGGAACATCATTGCCGTGACCACTGATTCCAGGGGATCCGTAATGCTGGGAAGATTTGCGCAGGAATGTCCCGGGCAGTTTGTGGAAGTGGGAATTGCTGAGCAGAATGCCATCGGGATCGCTGCCGGATTGGCTGCCTGTGGGAAAAAGCCCTTTGTCTGCGGGCCCGCTTGTTTTTTGTCCGCCCGCAGTTTGGAGCAGATGAAGGTGGATGTGATATACAGCAACACCAACGTAAAGGTAATAGGGGTCAGCGGGGGAATCAGCTATGGTCCCCTGGGCGCCACCCATCACTCCCTTCACGATATTGCCGTGCTGCGCTCCATGCCGGGAGTTACCATTCTGTTGCCATGTGATGTTCGTCAGACCCGGAAAATGACAAAAGTACTGGCGAATATGGAGGGCCCTGTCTATGTCCGGATGGGAAGGGCGCCTGTGCCGGATGTCTATTCCGGGGACGATGTTCCTTTTCAGATCGGGAAAGCCAATCTCCTGATGAAAGGAAACGATATTTCCATTATTGCGGCCGGGGAGATGGTTCGCATTGCCCTGGATGCGGGACTGCTTCTGAGAGAAAAAGGGATCCATGCCAGAGTGATCGATATGCACACTCTGAAACCACTGGATGTGGAGACGATTCGGGAAGCGGCAGCCGAGACACAGGCCATCGTTACGGTTGAGGAACACAATATCCATGGCGGATTGGGGGCGGCTGTAGCGGAAGTTGTGGTACAAAGCCATCCTTTGCCCATGAAGATACTGGGCATACCGGATGAGCCGACGGTTTCGGGAGAGCCTTCTGAAGTTTTCCAATATTATGGACTGACCGGAGAGGGCATTTGTCAGACGGCAAAAAAACTTTTAAACGGGGAGTGGGAATGACAACATGCAGAAAACAGAGCAGTGGGGTATTTTTGAGCTGTCCCTGAAGGGAAAGGAAGAGGGAAACCCCTTTGTGGACGTCCATTTGGGTGCGCAGTTCCAATTTCAAAACAGGAAAGTGAAGGTGGAAGGTTTCTATGATGGGGACGGAATCTTCAGGCTGCGTTTTATGCCGGATCGGGTCGGGGTCTGGTCCTACACCAGTCAAAGCAACCGGAAGGAACTGGATGGGGTGACCGGACAGTTTGAATGTGTTCCCGCAACGGAGGGAAATCACGGCCCGGTTCACGTAAAAGACCGGCTGCATTTTACCTATGAGGATGGAACGCCTTTCGTTCCGTTTGGAACCACATGTTACGCATGGACACATCAGGAAAAGGAGCTGGAGGAACAAACTCTTCAGACACTGGCGCATTCCCCTTTCAACAAATTGAGAATGTGCGTGTTTCCCAAGCATTATGCCTATAATCAGAATGAACCCCTCTATAATCCTTTTGAAGGATCCCTGGAAGAAGGATGGGACTTCAGCCGTTTCCAACCGAAGTTTTTCCGGCACCTGGAGGAGCGAATCATCGATCTCATGAAGCTGGGAATCGAAGCGGATTTGATTCTCTTTCACCCCTATGACAGATGGGGGTATTCCAGTATGGGCAAAGAGGCAAACCAGCGGTATCTTCGTTATATCGTATCCAGACTGGCATCCTTCCGGAATGTGTGGTGGTCGTTTGCCAACGAATACGACCTGATGAAGCAGTTCCCAATGAGCGACTGGGATGATTATTTCCGCCTGGTACAGGAGAAGGATCCCTTTCAGCACCTTCGTTCCATCCATAACTGCCGCTTGTTCTACGACTACGGCAAGCCCTGGGTCACCCACTGTAGTATTCAGAGTTCGGATCTGACCAAAGTCAATGAATGGCTGGAAACCTATCAAAAACCGGTTATCGTGGATGAATGCCGCTATGAAGGAAACATCAGCCGGTACTGGGGAAACATCGCGGCCTGTGAAATGGTCTATCGCATATGGGAAGGAACCGTGCGGGGCGGATACGTTGGCCATGGGGAAACATTTGTGGATCCAAAGGATATCCTGTGGTGGGCAAAAGGAGGAACCCTGCACGGACAAAGTCCGGAGCGGATTTCCTTCCTCCGTGGAATCATGGAGGAAGCTCCCCGTGACCTGGAGCCGGTATGGATCGGGAAAGACACCCGTGCCGCCATTGGGAAAGAGAACCGGTACTTTCTTGCCTATTATGGTATTTCGCAGTCTGTGTACAAAGATCTGTGTCTGCCGGAGGGAAGAAAATATAAGATGGATGTCATTGATACCTGGGATATGACGATCTCTCCTGCCTTAGGGATATTCGAAGGCAACTGCAGGGTGCCGCTTCCGGGAAAACAGTATATTGCGCTTCGGATCCGGGAAGTGTAGCGGGAAAAGAGGATGCATTGTGGAAAAAAAGTATATTCTGGCTGTTGATCAGAGTACATCCGGAACAAAAGCCATACTGTTCCATCACGGGGGGGAGCGGATTTGCCGCTGCAGCAGGGATCATACGCAGTATTATCCACAGCCGGGCTGGGTCGAACACGATGCGGAGGAGATTTATCAAAGGACATTGGATGCCATTCATGATGTACTTTGTGAAAGCAGCATCTCTTCCGATGAAATCGCTGGACTGGCGTTAACCAATCAACGGGAAACGGTGGTCGTGTGGGACAGGGAGACCGGCCGGCCTGTTTCCCATGCCGTTGTGTGGCAATGCAGGCGCAGTGCGGAGATATGCGATCGGCTGAAGCAAGACGGTCTGGAAAATACGGTCCGGGATAAGACCGGTTTGGTTCTTTCCCCATATTTTTCCGCCTCGAAAATACAATGGATACTGGATCATGTGAAGGGAGCCAGGCAGAAAGCGGAAGCCGGAAAGCTGCTGTTTGGAACAATGGATACCTGGCTTGTCTGGAACCTGACGGGCGGAAAGGTCCATGCCACGGATTATTCCAATGCGAGTCGTACGCAGCTGTTCAACATTTATGACCTCTGCTGGGACCGGGAACTTTTTCACCTGTTCTCCATACCGGAGTGCATGGCACCGGAAGTCCGGTATTCCGATGAAATATTCGGCTATACCGACCTGAATGGGATGCTGGACCGAAAAATCCCGATTTCCGGAGTCCTGGGAGATTCCCATGCAGCTTTGTTCGGGCACAATTGTTTTCAGAAAGGAATGGCCAAGGCCACCTATGGGACCGGCTCTTCCGTCATGATGAACATCGGGGCCGAGCCAATCCGGGTGGGGAATGGGTTGGTGACCTCCATTGCCTGGGGCGCCTTCAATAAGGTGGAATATGCTCTGGAGGGGGATGTTAATTTCTCGGCAGATACCATCAAATGGCTGGCAGAGGATCTGGAACTCATTGAGGATCCTTCAATGGCCGGACCACTGGCCGCTTCGGTACCCGGGACAGACGGCGTGTTCTTTGTTCCGGCTTTTGCGGGGCTGGGGGCCCCTTATTGGGACAATGGGGCCAGAGCCGCTATCACAGGGATGACAAGAGGAACCAGGAAGGCTCATGTGGTAAGAGCTGCGGAAGAATCCATCGCTTATCAAATCAAGGATATTGTGGATCAGATCCGAAAGGAATCCGGCATGGAACTGAAGGAATTACGGGTGGATGGCGGAGCATCCAGGGACAACTTCCTGATGCAATTTCAGGCGGATATGCTGGATGTACCGATTGTGCGGAACAAAATATCGGATCTATCCGCGTTCGGCTCCGCACTTTTGGCCGGGCTGGCATGGAAGGTCTGGGACTCTGTGAAGGATGTGGAAAAGCTCCATGCTTCGGATGCCGTATTCCACAGCAAAATTACCACGGAACGGAGAGAAGCCCTGTATTGTGGATGGAAAGCGGCCATTGCACGGATCCACACGTAAAACGGATCCTCTTTTTACTGGGACAAAAAATAAAACTGCGACTTTGTTGGGGGGAGAAGGTATTGAATAAAGTGGTTTTTGGTGTTGTCGTGACCAGCCGGAGTTGTTTTCCGGATCATCTGGCAGTGGAAGCCAGGAAAATGATTTTGAAGAAACTGGATTCCATGGGCTTTTCATCTGTCATTGTTTCCGAAAGGGATACGCCTCTGGGTGTGGTGCAGACCTATTCGGATGCGGTCAAATGTGCAGATTTGTTTCAGAAAAACCGGAACAGGATAGACGGCGTCATTGCGGTGCTGCCAAACTTCGGAGAGGAGACCGGCGTGTCCGCAGCCATTGATCAGGCACAATTGCAGGTTCCTGTTCTGGTGCAGGCCTGTGAGGACAGCCTGGAGAAGCTGCAGATTGAAAATCGGAGAGATGCTTTTTGCGGGAAACTGTCCCTTTGTAACAATCTCTATCAAAGAGGCATTCGATTTACCAATACGACGACTCATACCTGCAGCATAGACAGCGATGTCTTTACGAAAGATCTGGAATTCTTCGCAGCTGTTTGCCGCGTGGTGAAAGGACTGTCCCATGCCAGAATCGGTGCGATCGGATCCAGGCCGGATCCCTTCCATACGGTCCGGTACTCCGAAAAGCTTCTGCAGGCCTATGGCATCACTGTGTCTGCGGTGGATCTCGCTGAGATCATTTTTAAGTCCCGGGAGATGGGAATGACGCCTGAGGTTTCCCAAAAAACCGAAGCGATCAAAAACTATGGCAAAATCGCCCCCCAATACGGGGAAGAGGACATCATCCGACAGGCAAAATTATGCATGGTGATCGAAGACTGGGTCAGGGAGAATCAATGCGACGCCACCGCGATTCAGTGCTGGAATGCATTGGAACAGTATTATGGATGCGCGCCCTGCCTGGCCATGAGCCTGATGGGGGAAAGGGGACTGCCCAGCGCATGCGAACTGGATGTCCTGGGTGCTCTGACCATGTATGCCATGAATCTTGCTTCCGGAGAGCCTTCCGGTTATCTGGACTGGAACAATAATTATGAGGAAGACCGTGACAAATGCATTTGCCTGCACTGCTCCAATTTTCCAAAACGTTTTGCAAAGGCGGAGATGGAAATATCCGACCTGGATGTCCTGGGCACAACCCTGGGAGCGGAGAACTGCTTTGGCGCCTGTAAGACACGGGTGGCAGCCGGCCCCATGACATTTGCCAAGATCACGACGGACGACCGAAACGGCAAAATCAAGGCTTATGTCGGCGAGGGGGAATTTACGGACGATCCGGCGGAAACCAAAGGCGGAGTCGCTGTGTGTCACGTCAGGGGACTGCAGAACATGATGAAGTACATTACAAAAAACGGATTTGAACATCATGTCGCCATGAACCGGTCTTCCACTGCGGATGTATTGGAAGAAGCGTTTGGCAACTACCTGGGCTGGGAAGTCTATCGGCACAGGTAAAAAAGAGAGGTGTGAAGCCGTGAGCTTTCAATGGGAAAGGAACAACGGTCAAAGCGAAAGCCTGTACTGCAGAAAGGAATGCATTGGGGAACTGGTTGTCCGTCCATCGGATGGAATTTCGCCGGGGAAAAGGCAGATGGAGGAGATTGAACCGGGAATTTTTCAAATCACGCAGTCCTTTTCTGTCACGGGAAAGGGGGATTTGGCCTCGGTTGCCATCGATTTTATTGCTCTTTTTTCTTCCGAATGGTCGATGATCCCGGCAGTAAGCTATAACGGGAACCACTGGGGAAACGGGAGGGAGCCGAAAGGATTTGAAAAGGACGGAGTTCCCTGGACTTTTTCCTACAGCAGGTGTTCTGTACCGGGAGCTACTTTTTCGACAGGGAAAAGGTGGTCGGTGGGCCTGTTTGGCAAAATGGACTCCTCTGTGCCCGCTTTTTCCTGCTCCCTGATTCCGAAGGAGGGGAAAACCGTCCATCGCCTGATCTGGCCGGAACAGGAAGCCCCGTTGTCGTATTGTGGGACGGATCGGTATAAGGAACCGTTCCGAAGATCTTTGGATGTTGAAAAAGGAACTGACTTTACTGCCGTGTTCTATTTGATTCTTGATGAAAGAAGAGACGGTCCGGTTCCTTATTCCAAAATGATGGATTTTGCCTGGAAGCTGTTTTATCATGAGCAGAAGCCATGGTTTTCCCCGAAGGAGCTATGGAACCTGGGCCGGGACTATGCAAAAAACGTTTTGTATGTGGAAGACAGGAAGTTCCGGGGATTTTCCAAGGGGCTGAAATGGAATGGAACGGAATGGAACCTGCGGCCCAGTGCGAAATATCTTGTGGGCTGGACGGGGCAGAATCTATCTCTCGCCAATTCCATGTTATACCATTTTGCCCGGACGGGGGACAAAAACGATTATCAAATGGCGATCCATACACTGGATTCCTGGGTGAATCATGCAACATTGGAGAATGGACTGATCCGCTGCCTTTTTGATTTTGTACTGGGGGATGAAACGGGAAAGGAAGTTCAGGATGCATGCAATTTATCGGATGCCGCCCTGAATTTTCTGGAGGCATGGGAATTTTTGAGAAAGCTTCATATCAATAAGCCGGAATATCGAAAGGCGGCAATGGGAATTTGCGATTTTGCCGTTTGCCATCAGCTGCCTAGCGGATCCTTTGGAAAATCATGGACCAATGATGGGGAGGTCTGGAACTCCTATGGCACCATAGGCTGCTGCCTGGTCGTTCCCCTGATCAAAGCCTATGAGCTGACAAAAGAAAGCAAATATCGGAATTCGGCGAAAAAAGGGTATGCCTTTTATTTGGATTGCTTTCAAAAGGATGGTTATACGACGGCAGC
>DHDO01000061.1:0-22733 GCA_002399435.1 Firmicutes bacterium UBA4874 | reverse complement strand
GATGTGTTTCCATCGGCGACTCCGCTTTCGGATATGCATTATGATACATTTGGCGGAGCATCCGTCTCCACCCAGCATCATCATATGGATGCCTTTGCGCTTTGCTTTGTGGAGGACTGGCTGAAGCTGAGCCGATTTACCGGAAAGGATATATGGCGGCAGCGGGCCAGGGCAGCCTGGATCAATGGAACATTTGGGATTTCGGATGGCACGCTGGAAGTGTCTGGTATAAAACGGCCTGCCGGCAGTCAGGATGAAGGGTTCTTTCATACCCATTGGGGAACTTCAAAGGAAGCATCCCCATCTCCAAAAGGGTATGTCAGCAACTGGCTTGTCGCATGGCCTACCGCGTTTCGGCTGCAGACTCTCCGGCATCTGGAGGACTGGGAACCTTTGCAGGGTTAAATAAAATCCATTCCCGAATGTTGTGTTGCCGTGGGAAAGGGGGACTGACCATACGGACTGCCTGCCGGCAAAGGCCAGGCGGGCAAGGTACCATACAGGAAGGGGAGAACCGGACAGGAAGGGGAGAAGCATGAAGCAAACCAATCGTTTTTCGTACGACATGTTGGATCTGGAGCAGCCGGATGCGGCAAAGGATGTATTTTGGCTGTCCGGCATGGCCATCGGCGGAGTGGAAGAGAAGGGAAATGTTCTATTGAAGATTCCCTTTCAGGCCCAACAACAGCCGGATTTTCGACCGGACCGAACGAAGAAAAGAAAGATCCATTCCATGATGGTACGGGCCTATGGGGAAAACATTATCCGATGCACCATTGGATTTGGCGGCAGGATGCCGTCGGATCAGACCAATGAGATGATGGAATGGGATCCGACATTGAAGCAAAAGCCTCTGCATCTGGAAAAGACAGAGGAAGGATGGGCTTTGACGGACAGCGATCATGTTCTGAGAATGAAGATTTCTGCAGGGAAAAAGCCTATAAAAAAATGGAGTACCCTTCAGCCGGACCCGCAGGTTTTTTTTGATGCTGTCGTATTTCCGGATGGCAGAATCGCTGTTCCCTTTATGGCAAATGATACGTTTACGCCATTGCACCTGGATTCTGCCAGTCTGGGATATGTGGAACGAGACGGCAGGGCAGACCGATGTTGTTTTTCCCTCCATGCAAATCATGACGAAAAGTTTGCGGGAACCGGGGAACGATTTGAAAGCATGAATCTGGCAGGCAAAACATTCGTTCTGGAGAACGAGGATGCGCTGGGTACAAACAGCAGACGGGCATATAAAAATGTACCTTTTTATCTGTCCAGCAAGGGATATGGGCTTTTGATCATGACATCCTGTTCTGTACGGCTTTCCCTGGCGGATATTTCCACAAGGGCAGCGCAGGGCCTGGTGGAAGACGATATTCTGGACTTATTCCTTATCGGAGGCACGAGGCCGGATCGGATCATTTATGAATACAGGAGAGTAACCGGATTTCCGCGGAATGTGCCGCTTTGGTCCTATGGAATCTGGATGAGCAGGATGACCTATTTTTCCGCTCAGGAGACCAGGGAAGTGGTACGGAAATTACGGCAGCAGAAATTTCCGTGTGATGTGATTCATCTGGACACCGGGTGGTTTCCAAAAGACTGGCAATGTGAGTGGAAGTTTAACGAAAAAACATTTCCGGATCCGGAAAAATACATGAAGGAAATGAAACAGCAGGGGATTCATATTTCCCTGTGGCAGACACCAAATGTGGCCCGCAATACGGAAGTGTACCAAACGGCTGTAAAAAATGGCTATCTTCCTGTAAAAACGGAAATTGCAAAGGACGGTTCGAATTTCGGAAAGGTGCAGTATGGAGGACGGATTGATTTTACCAATCCGGCAGCGGTGCAGTGGTATCAGGGACTGCTCAGGCATTTGTTTGATCTGGGGGCCTCCGTGATTAAGACAGACTTCGGGGAAAAGATCGATATGGATGGATGCTTTTATGGTAAGTCCCCGGAAGAGCTGCATAATTTGTATGCTCTTTTGTATCAGAAAGCGGCGTTTGACATTACCGAAAAAGTCATGGGCAAGGGTCAGGCCATCATCTGGGCAAGGGCCGGCTGGACGGGATGCCAGAGATATCCGGTTCATTGGGGCGGCGATTGCGCCAGTACCTGGGATGGCCTGGCCGGAACAATACGGGGCGGACTCCACCTGGGCGTTTCAGGTTTTGGATTCTGGAGCCACGATATCCCGGGATTTCACGGGTTGCCGGATTTCATGAATCATTGGCCGGAAAATGATCTGTATCTGCGCTGGACACAGGTTGGTGTATTTACTTCCCATATGAGATATCATGGCGCTTCTCCGAGGGAGCCATACCACTATCCCGAAATCGCTGATTTGGTACGGGAATGGTGGAACCTGCGGTATGCCCTGATCCCTTATTTGAAACAGCAGGGGGATCAGGTCGTGAAAACGGGATTTCCCCTGATGAGAGCCCTGTTGTTTCATCATCCGGAGGATCCATACTGCTGGTATATCGACGATGAGTTCTATTGTGGGGATTCCCTGCTGGTTGCCCCTGTAATGAATCCGGAAGGAAAGCGGGATGTGTATCTGCCGGAAGGCAGGTGGACCGATTTCTGGACCGGTGAAACAATTTCTGGACCGGTTCAGTTGAAAGGAATTGTTTCCCCCTTGAGCAGGATACCGGTTTACTGCACAAGCGGCGTCACAATACCGGTATATCCCGAAATCGTCCAGCATACGGGCGAAATGGATTGGTCAAAGATTTGCGGCCTTGCTTTTGATGAAAGCTACAAAGGGTTTTCCAAATCCATCCTGGGTAAAAATATTAAATTGGGCTGCGATCCATAAGGCAGTCTTTTATCCTTTTGATATTACAGATACCGGGAAAACTCAGGAAATGGCTGAGCGGATTCTTGCAGAACAGGGGCCGGTAACCATACTTGTCAACAATGCCTGAAATTATTGCAAAAAATCGGCAATGCCATGGATGTCGACATGGCTGCTGTTTTCCTGTCCAGCGATGCGGCAGGGTATATATCGGGAGCCTGTTTGCCGGTGGATGGCGGTGCTTTGATCGGATTCTGACAGCAGGGACAGTTCAAATGATATAAGGGGGAGAAAAGGATATGAAGGAAAAGGCAATCGATACCAAACTGGTGGTCCGGCCCATTGTGGGCTGCCTGACCCACTCCCATTTCTGGGAAGGTCCGTGCCGTGCCGGACGTCGGGAAAATATGACCGTGGAAGCGGAGACAAAACAGGCGGACAACGCTTTTGCCAAGGCGCAGCAAAAGCTCAGGGAGGCGACGGATGAGATAGAGTTTCTGGAGCCCATTGATGCCCGATATGATGAAAAATTTGTAGTAAGCCGCAAGGTGTTTGAGCAGATAGAAACCGATATGGACAAAGTGGACTTTTTCCTCTGCATGAACTGGCGTGTTCCCAGGCTGGAGCGCTATCGGAAACCGATTGTTATTATGCAGAATGGGAATGAGGGGATCGATTTTTGCGCCTATTGCCGTTCAATTGGGGTGGAAGCCTATGTGGCAATGGATATTCAGGACCTGAATGAAATTGCCCATCTGCTGTGGATCCGCAAGGCCGTCGCCAACACCAGGGCATTGGTGCTGACGGCTGGTTCCCAGCCAACCTTTGGGGTTCAGAGTCTGATCCGCGATCCTGAAGTACTCCGGCAGCGTTATGGCTTTGAGGTGATCAAGCTTCCGTTTCCATCCATTGTGCCCTATATGGACGAAATTTCGGATCAGGAGACAAAGGAAACAGTGGAGAAGCTGCTGGCGGGAGCGGACGAGGTCAAGGTTCGTACGGATTGGTTTCCAAATGATATCAAGTATTATCTGGCTGCCAGAAAGATGATGGATGTTTATGACTGCAACGCTTTTTCCACTGCCTGCCATGAACTATGCACCTCGGAAATTCCACAGAAGCGCAAATTTACACCCTGTGTATGCCATTCCCTGATGAAGGACGATGGTATACCCAGTGCCTGTGAAGAGGATTTGAACACATTGCTGGCCATGACGATCCTGCAGTATGCGGCAAATCGCCCGGCCTTTATGGGTAATCCAAGCTATGAAACGGACGAATTGCTGAAGCTGCACCATGCGGTTCCGGCTCTTTGCATGAATGGATATGGGACAGAGCCACTGCACTATAAACTATGGGCCTTTACCGGCCAGGGTTTTGGCGGGAAGCTGCAGGTGGATTTTACCGAAAATGAAAGCAATACAGTTACCCTGGCCCGGTTTAATCCGGCAGGGGATACCATGTGCGTAAAAACCGGAGAGGTAATCCGCTCCGAATATAAGGAAACCTATTGCAGCCCCTATTACTATATCCGGATGGACGATGCCAGGGCGTACATGCACCATCTGGCGGACTTTGGCCATCATCAGGTGCTTATTTTCGGGGATTACAGCAGACAGCTGGAGGAACTATCCGGCATTATGGGCTTTCAGGTGACACAGGGCTAATGGACTGAAAGGTGCAGGCTGCTGCAGGGAGCCGGAAAGGACGGACAGGACATGATTTATCTGAACAATGCCGCAACCACCTATCCCAAACTGCCATGCGTATTGGAGGCGCATGCTGCGGCACTGGCAAATCCTCCGCAGGGACAGTTCCGGGGAAGCAGCTTTGGTTCGTATGATTTTTATGGGGACTGTCAGACTGCCATGAGCTGTATTTTGGGGGTAAGGGACAGGGAGCGGATCTTTTTTACATCCGGAGCCACCCACTCCCTGAACGCATTGCTTTCCGGGCTGGATTTGCGTGGGAAGCGGATTGTCGCTACCGCTGCCGAGCACAACAGCGTATTGCGTCCGTTGTACAATCTTTCGCAGTTGAAGGACAATGAAATCGTCATTGTTCCCTGTGACCGTTTCGGAAAAGTCCGGCCGCAGGATGTGGAAAGACGCATGACAGCAAACACAGGACTTGTTATTGTAAATCACTGTTCCAATGTGACCGGTATGGTGCAGGATATGGAGGCCATCGGGCAGGTGGCTGGAAAATATGGCGCCCTGTTTTTGGCAGACGTATCCCAGAGTGCCGGGTGCCTGCCGATCCGTGGAGATCAGTGGGGGGCGGACGCCCTGGTTTTTACAGGGCACAAAGGTTTGTTTGGCGTACAAGGAACAGGCGGATTTTATATCAGCCGGAAACAATCCCTTCGGCCTTTCCTGTATGGCGGAACCGGAAGGGACAGCTCCAGGCTGATTTATAAAACGGATGCAGAGTATGAATACGATGCCGGCACGCAGAATGCACCGGGCTTGATTGCCCTGAAAGCAGGGGTGGATGCGATTCTGAAAAAGGGAGTGGAGGCGGTACAGGCCCGGGAGCAGGAACTGGTCCGCTTTCTGTATGATGGGCTGTCACAGCTGTGCGGTGTAATGGTTTATGGGCAGAAAGATGTCAATACCGGTCCGGTTGTCAGCTTCAACATACAGAGGCTTTCCCCGGCGGATACGGCCTATATTCTGCAAAATGGCTACGGTATTGTGGTGAGGGCCGGCCTCCATTGCGCTCCATTGATTCACTCTTTCATTGGAAGCAGGGAATCAAAGGGAACTGTGCGCGTCAGTCTGTCCGCTTTGAATACCATGCAGGAGATGGAGTGCCTGCTAAGTGCATTGAAGGAAATCACAAAAAATGTACGGTGAAAAGGATTTAAGCCATGATAAAAGTCATAAAACGGATCGAATCGCAGGAGCGTTGCGCCGAGGCCGGCTGGTATGCCTACGATTTTCTACTGGCAGAGCCAATTACGGAGGAAGAAATTCTTGGGCTCCGGCCTCTTGGCTCTTTTATATATCTTTCCATGTTGAAAAAACCCTTTTTTAAAATAGAAAATCATCATTATTTTATCAAAGGAATATTGGGAGATGATTTTTTCCGCGTGGCAGTACAAAGAGACTATCCCGATCTTCTGGAGGAAATCCAGAGGTTTGTTGAGAGGCCGGCGGCCGAACCAGGGGCAGATCAATAAAAACTCCATGCCGGTCATTGATGCCGGTGTTAAAGGAGCAGACACCATTAGGCATGCATGGGGCGGATCAATATAAACTCCATGCCATCATTGATGTCCGTGAACAAGTGGATGGGAGGCTATATGAAAACAGCGATCATTATAACCGATAGGATAAGGAAAAAACGGATTCAATTTGGAATGGATCGTATTCAAAGGGAACTGCAGGATGCCGGGTATAGCACACAGAGAGTTGAACTGCCGGAGCGGCTGGAAGATTATCGGCAGTACTGTGGTGATAAAATATATATAGGGGAACGGGGAACCGATCCCTTTCTTTCCTGGCTGGAGCAAAAGGAATTGTTATTGTATCATGGGCCGGAGCCGAAGAAGGAAGGCTTTTATCTGGAAACCTGCCCGGGCCGGCTGACCGTCGTTGTCGGCGGCAGCGATACCGGCACACTGTATGGCTGCCTGGAGCTGGCCGCAAGGATTCGGGAGAAGCATCGGATTCCGGAGAATCTTGCCTTTTATGATGCGCCTGTGTTTCAATTAAGAGGGCCGTGTGTTGGCTTGCAGAAAACAAAAATTGAGCCTCCGCGCCTGACATACGAATATCCCATTACGCCGGACCGATTCCCGTGGTTTTATGAGAAAGGGAGATGGACGGATTTCCTGGATCGATTACTGGAATATCGCTGCAATGTGCTTTATATCTGGAATGGCCATCCTTTTTCTTCCCTGATCAAATTGAAGGAATATCCGGAAGCATTGGAGGTAACAGAGGAGGAATTCGGGCAGAATCAGGAAATGTTCCGGTGGCTGACAGAGGAATGTGATAAAAGAGGAATCTGGGTCGTTTTGAAATTTTACAATATTCATATTCCGTATCCGTTTGCGGTGCAGCATGGTCTGGAGCAGCGCCAGAGCAAAATCAATCCATTGGTTGCGGACTATACAAAAAAATGCATCATCGAATTTATCAAATCATTTCCCAATATTGGTCTGATGGTTTGCCTGGGGGAGGCTTTGCGGGGAAACCAGAATAAAACGGACTGGTTTGTGGATACGATTATTCCTGCTGTGAAAGAAGGAATGCGGCAGGCAGGTTTAAAGGAAGAGCCACCTGTGATCCTGCGTGCCCATGACTGCGACCCTTTTGCTGCAATAAAGGGTGCGAAAAAGTTGTATTCCAATTTGTACACGATGTGGAAGTACAACGGGGAAGGACTGACGACTTATTTCCCAAGGGGAAGCTGGCAGAAACAGCATCAGGCACTGAGTCGGCTGGGAACAACCCATATCCTGAATGTTCATATTCTTGCGGATCTGGAGCCCTTCCGTTTCCAGGCGCCGAATTTCATTATGAAATGTATGCAGGCAGGGCAGAACCGGCTGGGTGGAAACGGCTTGCATTTGTATCCCCTGTTTTATTGGGATTGGCCTTATTCTCCGGATAAGAGGACGCCAAGGCTACTCCAGATGGATCGGGACTGGATGTGGTATGAAGCCTGGTTTCGATATGCCTGGAATCCCAATCGGAATGAAAAAGACGAAGATGTCTATTGGACAAAGAGAATTGCCAGGCATTTTTCATGTTCGGAAGACGTGGCAGGCCTGTTGCTGGAGGCAATGGAAAGTGCAGGGCACTGCGCCCCCAGGATACTTGGAAGGATTGGCATTACGGAAGGAAACCGTCAGACCTTCAGTCTTGGAATGACGATGAGCCAGATGACCAATGTCAACCGGTATCGTCCAAATCGTGAACTATGGAATTCGGTTGCCAGAGTCGGAGAGCAGCCGGACGATTATATCCGGAGGGAATTGGCAGGCGAGCCTCATATCGGGGAAACGCCATATGATATGATCCGGGAAGTAACAACGGATGAGGAAAATGCCTGGAAAAAGTGTCATATGGCTATGGAGGGCATGGGCGTTCAGGGAAAACAGAATGAGGAGGCGGGCAGAGTCCGGCAGGATGTGGAAGCTATCTGCTATCTTACCCGATTTTATTGCTGTAAACTGAAGGGCGCAATGCAGATATTGAAATATAAATATACCATGGCGGATCCCCTGCATGGGGATATCACATTATTGGAGAAGGCATTGGACTGGATGGGGAAAAGTCTGGAGGCATATCGAAAGGTTACGGAGATTACCCGTGATACTTACCTTTACGCAAACAGTATGCAGACTCCGCAGAGGAAGATTCCGTTTCCGGACGGTCAGCTTTATTGTCATTGGGAACAATGCCTGCCGGAATACGAAAAGGAATACAGGAACTTTAAAAGAAATATCGAAAGGATCAGGGATGGCAGCCTGACGATAAAACATAAAACAGCTGCAGGAAGGGCGGAGCCGCTGAAACAGGCAGATTTCAGCGTATTGAGCGAAGGATGCGAAACCTATCCAGTCCGAAAGGGAAGCCTGGCTTTTACAGACAGAGAGTATAGGATCAGGGAGGTGATACCGGAGCTGGATGGCCTGACCGGAATACGGTTCCGCAGTGATATGGCAGAAAGGAAAGGGATTTCCCTGAAAATGGATCTGAAGGAAGACAGCCGGGTACTGATTGGATACATGCAGGCAAAGGGAACCCAGTGGCTGCAGGTACCCGAACTGGAAACCGATACCCATGCTGACGACCGGGGAGGATTGGAAGTACAGTTTCGGAATGCAGTTCGTATCAGCGGATGTCCCTCTGTGAACGTCCATACTTTTCAGTACGAAAAAGGGATTCACGAGCTGTATTTTGGAACAGGAAGTTATCTGGTCGTGGGCGTGATACCAAAAGACATAAAGCTTCAGCAGAAAAGCGGGAGCCTTTTGGAAGAAAACCCTGAAACACTGGACTGGCTGTATGAATCATCGCCAGTCTGAATATTGTATTCATTAAATATGGGGGGATTTTTATGCAAGGAGATCCATTCGTATTGGGAATTGTAGGGGCTGAAGAAGGGAGGAAAAAAATGATTGCCGAACCTGTCAGGGAATTCATCTTTTTGAATGACCGGCCCTTTCGCAGCTGTCATGCGTCCACCGTATTGAAGCTGAGCAACGGAGACATTCTTGTCGCCTGGTTCGGAGGCTCAAAAGAAGGTGCGGAGGATGTGGCGATTTGGTATACCAGGCGCACGGAAGATGGTTGGGACTATCCGAAAAAGCTCTCGCATGAGGCCGGTTTGCCGCATTGGAATCCAGTCCTGTTTATGGGAGAAAATGGTCAGATTATCCTGTATTATAAGGTCGGACATCGTATTTCGCAATGGTATACCTGCTTTATGACTTCTGAGGACGGATATTTCTGGTCCAGTCCCAGGCCTCTGGTGGAAGGGGATTGGGGCGGCCGGGGCCCGGTCCGGAACAAAGTCATCAAGCTGAAGGATGGTACATGGTTGGCTCCTGCTTCGATAGAGGGGAAATCCTGGGATGCCTTTGTGGATATTTCCAGGGATCAGGGGAAAACGTGGATCAAAAGCGCAATGGTTCCGATTGTTCATCAAGAGCCGGAGCGGAGGGGGAAGGAAGCCGGACCGGATCCTGCCAGTTCTTTGGATTCGCAATATGTTTTTCACGGAAAAGGGGTCATACAGCCTACGCTTTGGGAATCCGATCCCGGAGCGGTGCATATGCTGCTGAGAAGCACGGAAGGACGGATTTTCCGCAGCGATTCGGCGGACAGTGGGAAAACATGGTGTCCTGCGTATCCGACTGTTCTGCCGAATAACAACAGTGGAATTGATGTTGTAAAACTGTTGGACGGCAGACTGATCCTGGCTTATAATCCGGTAGGCCGGAACCATGGCGCCAGGACGCCGCTTATCCTGAGCATGTCCCGGGATAACGGTATAACCTGGAAGCAGGTATGGACGCTGGAAGAGGAAGAAGGTGAATACTCCTATCCCGCAATCATTGCCGATGAGGATGAAATCCTCGTGACCTACACATGGAAACGGGAAAGGATTGTTCTCTGGAAAATCCCCATTTCGTCCCTGTGACAGGATCAGGATGACTTCAGGGCAATTTTGGGAGGACTTCAGGACAATTTCGGGAGGACTTCAGGACAATCCCGGGAGGACAGTTCTACTCATCAATCAGTTCCAGTTCCAGGAAATCAAAATCTATGGTTTCAATGAAGTTGTCCTGTATCAGTTCCACCCGTTGATATTTGTCATAGTCCCTCTGATTGTTGGGCAGCCACATAGGCCTTTGCAGGTCAAATTCATAGCAGATTTTCTGGATGCATTCCTGAAGCCTTTCTTCCCTGGACAGTCCGGGTTCTTCACTGGTTACTGTGATATCCCGGACTGTTTTGTTATTTTTCCGTATTTTTCCCCATAGACGAAACATTTCCTCACCCTTCGTTTTTTGATTCGGTACCATTATAACAAAAAACGGGCATATTAAACACAGTGGACTCAATAATAATAAATAAGATGGAGCTGTCTGTAAAACAGGATGCGGAAGGAAGTGAGGAGAATCCGATTAATTCATTTTATAAAGATGTTGTTCCGGAGATATGTAGATGATGAGGTACCAGCCTACAGCTCACAAATGGCCTACTATTTTTTACTGGCTTTTTTTCCTTTTTCGATTTTCCTGATTACGATTATCGGCTATCTGCCGATATCCGATGCTGATATTCTGAAACCCCTGGCCAGTATTTTGCCGTCCATATCCTATCACGCACTGCAGGAGAATGTGGAGCAGGTAGTGAAAACCCGGAATATGAAGCTGTTGTCCTTTGGGTTTGTAGCTATGCTCTGGGCGTCCTCCAGCGGCATGCGCGCGATCATGCGCGGAATCAACAAGGCACTGTGCAGAGACGACAGGATGCCATTTTGGATTTCTGTCCCCCTCTCAATTGCTTTTACCATCCTGGTTACAGTATTGGCCGTTTTTTATTTTCTTCTCCTGATATTTGGGGAGCAGATTGGTGAATTGCTGGTACATGCCGGGATGATGTGGGAGTACTGGAAGGGATGGGATGTCATACGGTATATGGCGGCTGTTCTGATTATGATTGGCGTTTTTACTCTTTTGTTCCGATACAGTCCCTGTAAGAGGATAAGATGGCGAAATGCCCTGCCGGGTGCTGTCTTTACAACAGTAGGGTGGCTGCTTGTCTCCTTTATATTTGCTTTTTATGTAAACCAATTCTGGAATCCAACCCTTGTCTACGGAAACCTTGGCGGGATCATTGCCCTGTTGATCTGGCTGTTTATCAGCGCACAGCTGATCCTTCTCGGCGGGGAAGTCAATGCCATCCTGATTTTCAGCCGTAGGGACCGGGCAGGGAAATCCGGTCCCCGGCCAAAAAAGCAGACTTAAACTTCCGTGGTATAGCATGCCAGGATCTCGCCATAGAACATGGTATGATAATCCGGATACCATTTTTCATTGATTTCCGGATCCAGTAAGGCAGGATCCATTGTCTGTTTGTAAACAACCTTGCATTCATAATGCAGCCCGCATTCTCCAATGATCGGGACCGGGACGGTTTTTCCGGGAACCGGCGTCAGCCCGCATTCCTTCAGCTTGTCATAGTCCCTTCCGGATTTGCTTCCGCAGAAAGCGATCTCCTTCCTCAAATCCCGTCCCAAAGGGATGCTGACCGTAAAGAATCCGGTGGAATCCAGAACCGGATGGGTATAACGGGAGGCGCGGACCGGTGCCAGAAAGACTGGTGCATTCCAGAAATATACAATACCGCCCCATCCAATCACCATACTGTTGGCTTTCTCTCCCTTTGTCGTAAGAAAGATCCCCCCGTGGGTAAGGGAATGGTTTACATCCTTCATATATTGATCGTAGGGAACATCCTTCCTGCTGATCTCTTTGCGTGGTTTCCTGTTTGGCTGGGAATGATCCGTCATACTATTCCTCCTCTTCATTTTATCTCGTCCTGGCTCTTAATTTGTTGGACTTTCTAATTCGTTGGGCTTTTCTTGAATTTAACCGGTCATCTTTCCTTCAGCGGCTTGTAATCCTTAATCTGAATCAGCGTGCGGTAGGCGGGACGAATGATCTTCCCGCCGCTGATCAGTTCCTCCATGGAGTGGGCGCACCAGCCCGGCATCCTGGCAATGGCAAAAATCGGGGTGTAAAGATCTGCGGGGATTCCGAGCATCTTGTAAACGAAGCCGGAATAAAAGTCCACATTGGCGCACAAACCTTTTTCCTTTCCCTTTCGTTCCGCGAACAACTCCGGCGTGATCTTCTCTATTGTATCATATAAAGTGAACTCATTTTCCATGTGTTTTATTTTTGCCAGTTCTTTTGCTTTCTTTTTCAGCAAAACAGCTCTGGGATCGGAAAGGGTGTAAACCGCATGCCCCATTCCATATATCAGGCCGGTGTGGTCAAACGCTTCTTTGTCCAGTATTTTAATCAGATAATCCCGGACGGCGGACTCATTTTCCCAGTTTGGAACATGGCTTTGAATGTCACGGATCATTTCCATGACCCTGGCGTTGGCGCCGCCGTGTCTGGGCCCTTTCAGGGAGCCGACTCCCGCAGCTATGGCAGAATAGGTATCGGTCCCCGTGGAGGTGACCACCCTGGTGACGAACGTGGAATTGTTGCCGCCGCCGTGCTCTGCGTGCAGGATCAGGGCAAGATCCAGAGTTTCCGCCTCCAGTCGTGTAAACTGGCTGTCCGGCCGCACCATATGAAGGAAACACTCTGCGGTGCTCTGACCATCTTTTGGATTATGAATATAAAGGCTCTTGTTATCCTTATAATGGCATTTTGCCATGTAGGAGTAAGCGACGAAAGCCGGCATCCTGGCAATCAGGTCAATGCATCTGCACAGCACCCGGCCAATGGATAAATCGTCCGGATTATCCTCATAGGAATAGCAGGCAAGAATGCACCGGGCCAATTTATTCATGATGTTGCCCCCGGCTCCCTTGAGGATGACATCCTCCACGAATCCGTCGGGCAGGGTCCTTCTTTCATTCAGAATATGCCGGAAGGTATTCAGCTCATACTGGTTGGGAAGCTTTCCGAAGAGCAGCAGGAAGCACACCTCTTCAAAGCCGAAGCGTCCGTCGGCCCTGCATCCGTTTATGATATCCTCCACATTGATGCCCCGGTAACGGAGGCGGCCCTCAACGGGTACCTTGTGACCTTCATCCATGATATATCCGTGAACGTCCCCGATCTGGGTCAGACCTACCAGGACTCCGGTACCATCATTGTTGCGAAGACCTCTTTTGACACCAAAATAATCAAAGAGAAAGGGATCGATTTTGTTATTGTCCGCAGCAAATTCCGAGAGCCTGGCGACAAACTGATCTCTTTCCATGTTTGCATCATTTTCATTATGATTATTCATTTCGTCCTATCCCCTTTGAACTGGCATTTTAAAAAATATGTTAATGTTTTTGGGCTTTTGATCAAGCTCTCATGCCATTTATAACTTAAGAACCATTGTATAACTTCTTTTCACTTTCTGCAAGTAAACTTTTATAATGAAGGATTTGAAATTGTATATTTCATTTATCTTCATTTTTGTTTTTGCCTTTGTGGATTATTCCATGCTTTTCCGCTTGCATCCACTGTCTTTTGATACATTTCAGCTGCTTCAGACTCCAACGGTTTCAGCAGAATTTCTTACTGGTTCCCTGTTAATCAGTTAAGATTATTTTAAGTTTGGCAAAGTCAGTGGCAAATTTTTGCCGATATGATAAAATAGTAAGGGAAGGATTGAAGATACAGAAGGACAGGGGGTTTAAGATATGATGGATATATTGGCCATTTTCATCGCAGTGGTAGCTATATTCTTTATCCTCAAGATTGCGTTCAAGGTATTGAAATTTGTATTGATGCTGGGCGTGGTTGCGCTGTTGCTGTATTATCTGATGCAGTTTGGTTTTCTGAGTTGGTTGTTATTCTGATATAAGGGCTTGCCGGTAAGCTGCTTTGGTTTTTTCTGCATCAGGGCATATACCGGTAAGCCCTTTCATTGTCAGGCCATGTCTTTGTAAAGCCTTGTCATTGTCAGGCCATGTCTTTGTCAGGCCTTTGTTATTGTCAGGTTTTCATTTCAGCGTTTCCGTCAAACAGGCTGGAGGCGTGAAATGTAGGAGAAGCCAATGAAAATCAGAAGGTATTCCAGGACAAATGAAGAATATAAAAGAGGAAGCCACAAAGAGGAAGGCACAAAGAAATATAGGGACATCGATACAACGAGGAGGAATTTTGGATGAAATTAGGAGTGTTTAGTCCGGTTTTAAACAGCATGAGCACAGAAGAAGCCTTTGCGTATTTGAACAAGTCGGGAGTTCAGGCAGTCGAACTGGGAACCGGCGGTTCTCCCGGAAAGGCCCATTGTGATCCGGATATCCTGCTGGCCGATGAAAGTAAGATTACAGACCTGCAGGACCTTGCGAAAAAATATGATCTGGAAATCAATGCCCTGAGCTGCCATGGGAATGGCGTTCATCCTCAAAAGGAAGTGGCAGACAAGGCCGATTCTGATTTCAGGAAAACCGTATTGCTGGCAGAAAAAATGGGAATTGAAAAGATCATTACCTTTTCCGGGTGCCCAGGCGACGGTCCCAACGCTACTTATCCCAATTGGGTGACTTGTCCCTGGCCGGATGATTTCCTGAAAGTTCTGGACTGGCAGTGGAACGAAGTCCTGATCCCTTATTGGAAAAAGACTGCGGCTTTCGCTGAGGATCATGGCATAAAGAAAATCTGCTTTGAAATGCATCCCGGGTTTTGCGTTTACAATCCGGAGACTATGATGAAGTTGAGAAACGCTGTCGGGGACATCCTTGGAGCAAACTATGATCCCAGCCATCTGTTCTGGCAGGGCATCGATCCCATTGCCTCCATCCGCTATCTGGGCAAGGCAATTTATCATTTCCATGCGAAGGATACAAAGATTGACCCGATCAACTGCGCAATCAACGGCGTTTTGGATACCAAGCATTACAGTGATGAAATTCATCGCTCCTGGGTCTTCCGTTCAGTCGGGTATGGTCATGATTATCAGCTGTGGAAAGATATCATCAGCAACCTGAGAATGGTAGGCTATGACGATGTGATCAGCATTGAACATGAAGACAGCCTGATGTCCGGGAACGAAGGCCTTCAGAAAGCGATTTCCTTCCTGAAGGAAGTATTGATATATGAGGATACCGGTAAAATGTTCTGGGCATAACTCAGGCAGGTATAAATATGGCTGGGCATAAATTTGGCTGGGAAAACTGGGTACAAAAGGAAAGAGGAGGAGGACGCTGCGGCGTCCTTTTTTCTTGATATGATAAAAGCGGTGTGCCACTTATCCATATCCCCTTATGGAGAGGGTTATCTTGTTTGGAGAAGACTGTGAATGCCCAGTACCACGGATTGTTCCGGATTCTTTGCCAGGCGGAATTCCGGTTCCCCCCAGGGAGTGCACGCCAGTTCCCGCACCCGATGAACGATCGGATCGTAAAGCTCCTGAAACCTCATGACCCCGCCGCTTAAGATCACCAGTTCCGGATCATAGGCATGGATCAGGTTGATGATTCCCGTGCTCCAACACATTACACTGTGGTCAAAAAGCCGGACGGCCAATGGATCCCCTTTTTTATACCAGATTTCAAGGGCCCGGTAATCGATGGGGTCTTCCGTGCTCAGACCACTTTCTGCAAAGCCTGGATCTTCCCTTGCCAGAAGAGGAAGAGCCCAGGTACTGGCATTGGCCTCCAGACATCCTCTGCTCCCACAGGTGCATGGCCTTCCGTTCATTTCCACGGCAATATGTCCGCCAAGACACCCGGCCTGGTGATGCTTGCTTCGCAGCAAATGCCCGCCAATCGCTGCCGCTGTCCCCACACCCGTTCCGAGAATCATGATGACCGCATCGCCGCAGCCTTTTCCGGCACCGTAAGCCAATTCCCCTGCCAGAGCAGCATTGGCGTCGTTTTCCAAAACCATTTCAAGTCCAAAGGCTTCCTGACACCATCCGTTCAGATCCATCTCCCCGGCGTCGGCATACTTATCATTAATGGACAGAACACGTTTTGCTACCGGATCCACAATTCCCGGAAATGCTATCCCCATGCCATCGATTGTCCGTAAATCCGCCATTTCCCTGATCTTTTTTTCGAGCCCGGGAAGTTGCTTTAAGAGGCCCTTTCCGGAAAAGGCAGGCATATGCTGCTGCTTCAGAACCCTGCCGTCTTCCACAACGGCAAGCTTGATGGTTGTACCGCCTAAGTCGATTGAAATGGATTTCATTTTACCATCCTTCTTTCCTGACTGGAATGAAATAAATAGCCAATCAAATAAGTTTAATTTTCATCTTACATATGCCTTTATGGTCATCAGCTGTTGCCCCTGTGACCGGGATATCGGCCGGATGATATATTTATCAACCGAGGCAGGAACGATAAACGTCTCTGCATAATGAACAGGAAAGGGTTCGAACCGGTCGTCCGGACTGATGATTTCCGCTTCTTCCCCTTCAACCAGGTTGAAAACGCATACGCTTCCATTGGAGAAATGGGGGACCGGCTTTGTGAAGGTATGACGTCTCGTCTCAATAAATTCCCTTTCATGAAGCCCGGTTTGTTCCTCCCGGATTCCGGGCTCGGAGGACAGCTCCCTGACGCGGTTCACCAGATTGTCGGAGACCCATTTGGTCGTCCTGTCCCAACAGATCACCTGCTCTCCATGCTCAATATGGATGGGCCGCGGCAGCCCGTCCAACCCCACACGCCCCCAATCCCAGAGCTTAAAGGTAAAGATGTAAGGGGTGGCGCTGATCTCGAGAACCATGGTATTCTTTCCGGAGCAATGGATGGTGCCCGCCGGAATCAGGATATGATCATGTTTTTTGACCGGTATTTTATTGACATATTTCTCTGCATCAAAAGCAAGTTCTCCGCTGGAAGCCTGTTTCAATTCCCTGATCATCTTCCTGGAATCAATGTTGTCCTTCAGCCCCAGATACACATAAGTTTCTTCATTTTCTGCACAGTCCAGGATATAATAGCTTTCGTCCTGGGTGTAATGCATTCCGAAGGTCTGCTGAATGTATTCGGTCAGCGGATGTACCTGAAGGGAAAGATTTCCGCCTCCCATGGTATCCAGTAAGTCGAATCGGATCGGAAACTCATCCCCAAAGCGGGCATGAACCCTCTCTCCCAGAAGGGTGCGTGGCTGATAGAACACGGCATCAATGGCAGGGATTTCGACCCGAATCTTTCCAAAACGAATATAAAGGCTGTTTTCCTCCGGCACGCCGTCAAAGCTCCACGCAAAATTGGGCTTGCTCCGGTCCAGGCCGCAGACTTCTTTCATCCATTGCCCGCCCCATACACCGGGGTCAAAGTAGGGAACCAGACGGAAAGGCTGATGAACCAGAACCTTCAGGGCATGCACAAAGGCTTCCCCTGTTATCATTTTAGGGTGATCCGCTTCATTGGTATCCAGTACATAATCGAACCGATCGAACAATTTCTTCTTATGACGGTCCGCCAGCCTCCAATCGACGAAATATCCGCGCTTAAACTTTGCCAGTTGCGGATCCCCTGAATTTCTGCCGTTGTAGTTCGGCATCCCTTTTTTATATCGTTTCTGAATTTCCCAGCGAGCCAGATCACAGTAGATGAACAGATCGCCAAAGGTGATCAGGGATGCACCGACGCCGTAAACCAGGATGATGCCACTTTCAATTCTGTCGATGATACTTCTTAATTTCAGAACTTTTTCCCGGATAAAGAAATCCGATAGTTTTTTGGTCGTAAGAACTCCAAAAACCCTGTCCTCTGTCAGATTGCCCTGTATCATGGATTCATAGGTATCGGTATCATAGATGCACAGATCAGCCGGAAAACATTGTTGATAGTGTAAACCGGACAGTCCGCGAAGCACTTCCCTTTCATCTACTCCGGGGTAGAAGTCCAGGACGACAACAGCACGTTTCCTGTCGCCGATCCTTCTTTTCAATTCCGCTGTAATGGATGAATAGCCGGAAAAAGCCTGGCTGTCATAGCCTGTAATCTTTGTCTCCGGAAATTTGTCATAGTGATAAGGGAATGTATGCATGTACTTACCTCCAGATGATTTCTAAGTTGGATTATAGCATATGTCATTACATTTATCAATGCAGTGCCAACTGTGTACCCAATATGTATTTATATGTCAGATCGGTCTATAGTATAATGAAACGGTGAGGAAGGTCAGTATGTAAAAATGTGCTCATAAATATGATATTTTATCAGGCCATCACCATGTTGGATGAAAAGGTTTTATTTGGAGGAGCGAAAATGCCGCTGTATGATCAGATACTTGACGCAATCATGAAAGACATTAAGACGGGCAGATTGAAGGAAGGCGATAAGTTGCCTACGGAAATGGAGCTGAGCAAAGCGTTTGGTGTCAGCCGCCCCACGGTTCGAAATGCTTTGTTGCGGCTTGCAAATCAGGGATATCTGGTTCGGGTGAGAGGCAATGGAACTTTTGTGACAAAGCCGAAGCTGGAGCAGGAATCTGTTCAGTTTATAGAAAGTTACAATCAGGAGATGAAAGCCAAGGGGCTTGTACCCAAAACCCAGGTGTTGGAGTTTCGTGTCATTCCATGTGATGACAGGATCGCATCCAAACTGGATATCCGACCGGATGACA
Source organism: Firmicutes bacterium UBA4874 (assembly GCA_002399435.1). Lineage (GTDB taxonomy): Bacteria > Bacillota > Clostridia > Caldicoprobacterales > DTU083 > UBA4874. The sequence continues at coordinate 4,140 of DHDO01000061.1, read as the reverse complement.
AGGTAATCAAGCTGACCCGTCTGCGCTATGCCACGCCCTATTATGAGGAACAGCCGGTGCTGCTGACTACCGTATATCTGCCCTGCAATGAGGCGTCGGCTATATTGTCCTGCGATCTGGAAGACGCATCTTTATATGAAACATTGGAAAGTCAGGGTATCACTATATGCAGGGCAGAACGGGAACTGGAGATCAAACTGGTGTATGGAAAAGCCGCCAAGCTGCTGGAGGTTCCAAAAGGCTCTCCAGCGCATTTTATTTCGTCCGTAGGGTATGATCAAAATGACAAACCTGTCGAATACTCGGAAAGCTTTTATCCTGCAGGCCGGAATAAGTTTATCATTCGAATCAATCGTTGAGTCTATTCCACAGGTACGGGCCTTTTTAAAGCAAAGGCGAGATTAAACGGGAAACCGATTCCCGGATACGGATGAAGAGGTTGCGGCTGTCATAGAGCTCACGGGTCAGCTCAATGCACTGCTTCATATCCTCCCGGAACTGCCGTTCCAATTGAGAGACGGTAGCGGGATCGTAGACAACGGCATTGATCTCAAAATTATATTGGAAGCTTCGAATATCGAAGTTGGCGCTTCCCACGGAAGCAATTCTGCCGTCCACCATGACCGCTTTTGTGTGCATAAAACGGTCGTAATTGTAAATATATGCTTTTACTCCGGAATCCAGCAGGTCGGAAAGGTAGGAGGTGGATGCCCAGTGGACGAAAGGATGGTCCTTTTTCCCGGGTATCATGATCCGGACATCCACGCCGCCCAGGGCAGCCGTCTTCAAAGCCTCTGACAGGCTGTCGTCCGGGATGAAATAAGCAGTCTGGATATAAACGCTTTTCTCTGCATTGACGATCATCTTGAAGTATCCCTGATGGATGGATGCCCATTTGGAGTCCGGACCACTGGGGACGATCTGGATTCCCGCTGACCCTACAATCTCCTTTTTTGGAAAATATCTGTCGCTGAACGGCAGATCACTTTTGGATGCAAATTCCCAGTCTGAGATAAACCACAGCTGCAGAAAGTCCACCGCACTTCCTTCCATTCGAAAATGGGTGTCCCGCCAGAAGCCATATCTTGCGGATCTTCCCATATATTCATCGCCCAGATTCAGACCTCCGATAAATGCCTGTTTGCCGTCAATGACGGTTATCTTCCGGTGATTCCGGTAGTTTAAACGAATATTGACATAGGGGAGGAACGGAGGATAAAACACTGCCACTTTCCCGCCTGCATCAATAATTGGCTTGAAAAAGGACCGACGTAAATGCAGGCAGCCCATCCCGTCATAGAGCAATCGGACTTCCACGCCCTCTCTTGCTTTGGATGCCAGGATGTCACGGACTTCCCTGCCGATTTCATCGTTTCGGATAATGTAATATTCCATATGGATATGTTGTTTTGCGGCCTTCAATGCCTTGATCAGAACGGGAAATTTTTCCTGTCCGTTCTTCAGGATTTGTATCCGGTTATTATGGGTGAAAATGGCATCTGCATTCTGCAAATGCAGGCGAATCAGATCCTTGTCTTTTTCCACAGCAGGATCGATATTGCCACGGCTTTCCTCCGTCAGCAGCTTCTGATACCGGGATTCCAGCTTTTTTATATCTTCGTCTTCCTTACGGGAAAAAACCCTTGTTTTTCTCAGATCCTGTCCCAGGAACAGGTACAGGATAAATCCCACAATGGGAACAAACATCAGAACCAGGACCCATGCCCAGGTGGCACTGGGGTTTTTCCGGCTTAAAAAGATGACAATGAATGCAAGTATAATATTGACAATCAGAATAATTATGGATAAGTCAATGTTGTTGCCGCTTGAGATCATATCGTCACCTGCAGTTCCTGGTTTTTTTAAACGGACAGCAATCCTCCGCCGGATGGGTAACACAGCACACTTTCTTCCCTATGGATCCGGCTGTTTTTCATTCCACGTCCACATACTTAAGTATACCACAGTCGGGTTGTATAAACACAGTTGCTTCGCTGTTTTTCACATTTTCCTTTGCGGATCCATATTATGAAATAGTTTAGTATGTTTTTATTGGAGGAAACGGAATGGTACAATATCTTTCGCAGTACAATATTATTTTGGTGGGTTTTCTCGCCAGTTTGACATCAGGACTGTTGACCAGTGTTGGTACCCTGCCAATCTTTTTTGCCCGGAACATTTCCAAAAAGCTGATGGATGCACTGCTGGGGACTGCTGCAGGCATTATGCTGGCAGCAACCTCCTTCAGCCTGGTGATTCCTGCCATTGAAAAGGCAGGCGGCGGTGCCCGGGGTGCCGGTATTGTCCTGGTTGGAATCCTGGCTGGCGGTATTTTCCTGGATCTTATCGACAAGTGTTTTCCAAATACAAATTTAATGGCCAATTCCATGCCGGATACCGGCTCAAAAAATGGATTGTTTGATATTAATCGGCCTGAGATGAGGAAAGTGTGGATGTTCATCCTGGCGATTACCGTACACAACTTTCCCGAAGGAATGGCTGTAGGGGTTGGATTTGGCGATGGGGATATTTCCAACGGCCTGAGCATCGCAATCGGGATTGGTTTGCAGAATATGCCCGAAGGGCTGGCAGTTGCATTGCCGCTGATCCGGGAAGGTTTCCCTAGATGGGAGGCTTTCCTGGTTTCGATGGCAACAGGGTTAGTGGAGCCTATCGGAGGTTTGCTTGGCGTCGGGCTCGTAAATATTGCCCAGCCCATGCTGCCATTTTTGCTGGCGGTTGCGGCAGGAGCCATGCTTTTCGTCATTGCACATGAAGTAATACCGGAGAGTCAGACCGACAGAGGAAATTCCAAACTGGCTACGTATGCGCTTATGGTCGGGTTTGTCATCATGATGTTCATGGATGTTGTGTTGGGATAATCCAAACTCCTGGATGTTGTATTGAATAATTTGAATTTCTGGATGCTGTGTAGGGATGATCCGAACTCCTCGATACTGGTGTTGGGATGATCCGAACCGGGTGACAGGATAAACAAGGTTAAGTGGAAAAAAGCGATGCCAGGAAGGAAAAAGGACCAGGGCTGTGGAAAGAAAAAGGGGAAAAGAGAAAGCGGCAGGAAAGGAAGAAAAGTAAAAAAGGAATGGAAGCAAAAAGCATGAATCCGGATAACGCCAGAAAAAACAATAGCAGAAAGAAACAATAACAGGAGGGCCAATGATGAAGATAAACAAAGTAACGTTAATTGGTCTTGGGGCTATGGGAGTATTTTTTGCACCGAAACTCGACGCCTGCCTTGGGAAAGATCGCTTTCGTGTACTGGCCTCAGGAGAACGCAGGGGCCGGATCGAGTCCAGCGGAGTTACGCTCAATGGCGTAACCCATCATTTCCGCGTGATTTCACCGGATTTTAAAGGGGACCCGGCCGATTTGCTCATTATGGCGGTAAAGGATCCGGGACTGGATCAGGCGATAGAAGACATCCGGAACCAGGTTGGTGCAGATACCCAGATTCTTTGCGTTATGAATGGAATTGACAGTGAGGAAAGGGTTGCTGCGGTTTACGGTTGGGAGCATGTGCTATACTCCTATATGAGGTTTTCCAACTCCATGAAGGATTCTACAGCTGACTTTGACCCGGAAGCCGGCAGCGTCCATTTCGGGGAGGCAAAAAACGAGGTATTTTCGGAACGGGTGAGAGCGATTGCGGAGCTGTTTGAGGCCTGCGGGATAAACTATGTGGTCGAACCGGATATGATTCGCGGCCTGTGGTTAAAATTTATGTGCAATATTGGAGAAAATATGACCTGTGCGATGCTGGGGGCTCCCTTTGGGGTATTTCGTGTCAGTGAGCATGCCAATGCACTGCGGCGGGAGGCCATGTGGGAAGTCGTGCGGATTGCCAATCGGCTCGGTATTGATATCGGCAAGCGGGATATGGAGAAGCAGGAAGGTACGATACAAAAACTTCCATTTAACAACAAGCCTTCTACCCTGCAGGATCTTGAGAAAGGCCGTAAGACCGAGATTGAGATGTTTGCCGGCAAGGTGGTAAAGATTGGAAGGGAGCTTGACATTCCCACGCCTGTCAACTGGGTGTTTTACCATGCCATTTGTGCACAGGAAGAAAAAAACGCCGGATTGTTTTGACACTCATGTTATCCGATTTCAGGTGGATGA
>DHDO01000048.1 GCA_002399435.1 Firmicutes bacterium UBA4874 | reverse complement strand
TTAAATAAAAGATCTTTCTCCCGGTCGTCCCGATACAATGAAAAAGAGGAAGCATCCACCAGATGGTCCGTGGCGCGTAGACGTTCAAATCCGGATGGCTCTTTTGCCTGTTCATGTATCGTTTCCACACGGCTGATATTCGTCTGGTTTACCTTTTTCCTTATCAGGGAATCAAAAACAGCGGATATGGGATCGGAAACATAATTGAGAACCTGATAGATGAACAGAATGGAGCCCACGGTCATTTTTCCATGGAAGCACAGGACCGCAGATACCGAAAGAATCAAAATACTGTAAAACTTACTTACCGTGGCTGGCAGAGCCGTTGACAAAATTTCGTAAAATCTGAATTTTGTAATGAAATTCAAATACTGCCCTGAGATTTTCCTGTACCGATGAATGAAGTAATCTTTCGTTCTGCTTATGTTGATTTCCCGCTTGGATTCGATGATTCGTCTGGTTTCATTTAAATAGGCATCCTGCGTTGGCATTCCTTTTTTCTGAAAATCACTGCTGATTTGGCTGGGCTTTATGGTAGCAGCCAGTGTAATGGGAATATACAGCACAAACAATGCGCCTATCATCGGGTTAATGTAAAAATTGATTCCCATAACTGCCAGAACAATTATAATATTCGCAATCCAGTAGGTATACAGATTGGTCGTTATTTCCCCATAGGCAAAAGCACAGTTCGTCACCACATTATAATAATATCCTTTGTCATTTCGGCTGTAGTTTTTATAATTGAGATTCAAAAGATTCATGAGTGTATTCCTTGATGTCACAATAGATGCATTCAATTCTTCCTTTAGAGGCAGGAAGCGGTTCATGTAAATATTGGATAAACAGCTGCAAATGGTTATAAGGACCGTCCCAAGAACCCAGGAAGGAAAAAGAGCTTCCTTCCCTCCAATCAATATATTATCAACAAGATAGGACAGACAGGAAGCAAAAGCCAATGCCAGCATGGCATCCAGACATAATCCCATGGCAATCAGAAAAAGCTTCAGACGATATCGATATAAATACATTTACTATCCTCTCCTTCACGCCAAAAGACCTGGAAAACACCTAAATCAATACCCTTTTTGGTGATGCAATACGGATGAAAAATGGAAATGCAGTCAATCCTTCCTGATCTGCTGATGAACAATTGCCCCATTCTCAACGATCAGATCTCCGTCATACTCCACTTTCCCTATCTCACAGCCTTCCCCGATCCGAATATTCGTTCCCATGAGCAGATCTGCCCGGGTATGGACAACCTGAATGACATCGGCCTGAATGCTGTTCACTTCCAGTTCTGCTTCTGTTACGGTCTTTCCTTTTTCTACAACAACATGATCGGCAACCATGTCTCCCTTTACCTGACTGTTGTTATTTAATTCAATATGTATGCCGTCTGAAACAAGCCGTCCCTGAATCGCAAAACCGCCTTTGGACAGGAACTGATCGGTCTCCACATCCCCGCCGGTCTGCAAAAACCCGGCCAGTCGGATCCGGTCCGTATGAATGCCACGCTTTGTACGGCAACTTCCACTGACGGATATACTGTCCGCTGATATTTCCTCTTTTATCTTTATACCACCGGAAACTGCCAGGGAATCGCAATGCAGATTGCCTTCTATCCTGGACTGACCGCTGACAGACAATTGATCCGCCTCCACATCGGATTGAAACTCTCCCATTCCCGAAATGGAAATCCTGTCCCCTTTGACCTTCCCATGGCCTTTGAATTTCCCTGCCACACTGATCCTGTCCGCCTGAACGTCCTTCTGAAAATCTGCCATGCCGGAAATACTGATCTGATCCGCAGAAACGGGGCCGGTAAAGCTGCCCATGCCGGAAATGCTAAGTTGACCGGTTTTTATTTCACCATCATAGCGCGCATGGGAACGGATGAATATATTTTCCCCTTTTTCTCCACTCCCCGCGTGATGAGAAGAATGCGGAGCATCATCCTGCGAAGCGTCTTTCTGCGAAGCATCTTCCTGCGAAGCATCTTCCTGCGATTCACCGTATTGATTCGTACCTTCCGCCTCCGGGTCTGCCTCCCCATCCTCCTTCGAAGTCCCAAGTGCCTCCAGCAGATCCATGGTTTCCTCCATATTCAGTTTCCCGGCCTTGAACATTTCCAGAATCCGTAACCTCTCCTCACTCATTTTGAAACCCTCCTTATTTTTATGCCTTCAGGCCTTCAGCAGCCGTCTTTCTCTCCAATGGCCTGGTTTTCCCTTACTTGCTTTTGCTCCTCCCTTTTAGCCTGTTGAGTGCTTCCTGCGGGCTGATCTCACCTTTTTCCAATGCATTCAGAATCTCAGCTGTTTCCTTTTCATCCGGCGAGTTCTGCTGAACCGGTGCAGGCTCTGCCGTCGCTCCTTTTGCTGACAGGTTCAGGGCCTGCAGCACTTCGTCCAGACGATTGCGGATCGTGGGATAGGATAATCCAAGTTCCTTTTCCACGTCCTTGATATTCCCCCTGCATTTGAGGAATGCCTCGATGAAGTCCGCCTGCTCCCGCTCCAGGCTGCAAAACCGGCAGGGAGTAAACTCGCCTTCCGTTCTGGTATGACAATGACTGCAGACAAACCCGGTGATGGTAATTTCATGCCCGCAGATACTGCACTTCCCCGGCACCTGATATCTCATATTTATCACCTCCATGTTTATATTTAAACACAGTATTTCAATATTGTCAACTCTATTTTGATATATTTAATTTTGTAATTAATATTGTTTATAAACGAATTGACGTTCACATAATCATTTCATTTTTTTGCATTTATTGCGCTTTGATTTTACTTTTTCAGACGTCTGCTTAGGGGTATGCAATTGACCAATCCATTATTTCTCCAGGACAAACAGATCATCCAGCCTATCGTCCAAAAAGCGGTACACATCTTCCAATGCCCGATTATAAATAACCGGAGCGATTTTCTCCAGGATAAATCCCAGAAAGAGCTCGGCAGCCATATCCCCTATGACCTCGTCCCTTTCGTTTTCAAAATAAACCTTGATGTCCTCGATACACTGCTTTTTCTTCTCCCGATCAATATCATTGCGGTCCATTAGAGCCCTCCTTTTTTATTATACCCGGGTGATACTATAACCGGCGTCTCTGCCGGTCAGTCTCATACAGCAGAATCGATGCTGCACATGCCACATTCAGGGAAGAAGCGGAACCATGGATTGGAATCTGAACCATACTGTCACACAGGCTGCGATAGCTTTGGCTCATACCGCTGGTTTCGTTTCCGAGAACGAGAGCAGTGGGAGCAGTGAAGTCATGATCCGCAAGATCGGTATCCGCCTTTTCGTCCGAGCCGACAATGTGAAACCCCGGCAGGGCACTCCGGATCCCAGTCAGCCAGGGCAGCAGTTCCTTATGGGACGGCAGCCGGAGGACCGGTAAGGTAAAAAGGGAGCCGACACTGGCCCGGATCGTGCGCGGATCATAAAGATCGACGCAATGGCCGGTCAGAATCAGCCCGTCTGCCCGGAAGGAATCACAGGTCCGTATAATGGTTCCCAGATTTCCATAATCAGAAGGACGGTCAAACAACACAAGCAGCAGATGATCGTGAATCCGAATCCGGGAAAGGGAGTTATCCGGCATGTCGGCCACCGCCAGCAATTCCGAAGGCTCCTCCTTGTCACTGAGCTCCGCCATAAGGGCTGCCGGCAATTCGATGTGTTCCCTTGCCCCGGCTGTTTTCAGGATGTTCCGTGCCCATTCGGACAGGCGGACATCCTGCGTATAGATCAGAGAGTGAATGCTCCATTTGTTCTCCACCAGGCGGGAAATGGGATTCACACCTTCCACAAAAAACTCCCCGTATTTGTTTCGCTTTTCCCGATTGCGGCATAATACCTCAATATGCTGATATACGTTATTTTTGGACCAGACCTGGATGACTTCCGGAACCATTTGAAACACCTTCCATTCTTTTGTATAAAACCGTTTCTCCGACTTTCCCTCAACGATTTTGGCATCTCTCATCCCACATGGCCTGTCAAGGACAATCCTCACCGCCTGTGTTCAAAAAATCATGAGAATCAACGGTATGGTAAAAATGGATAAAATGGTGGAAATGCTGATGCATCGGGAAGCCAGGCCGGCATCCCCGCCATATTTTCTCGAATAAATTGCAGCATTGGCTGCGGCAGGCATGGCAGTCAGAATGACACAGACATGCAATACGTCCTTTGGCAGCCTCAGGGGGCTCAGCATGGCATAAACCAGCAAGGGAAGAACGATCAGCCGCACGACACTCCCGTAATAAATTTCCTTCCCCCGAAACAGCTCCCGTACCGGCACCTCTGCCAGCAAAGACCCGACGATTAGCATGGAAAGAGGCGTCGTCATGGATCCCACCATGGAAACAGCCTGCATCACCACATCCGGCAGCGGAATCTGGAAAAGAAAGAGAAGCATGCCAACGACAACGGAAAGAAGGATGGGGTGGGTCAGAATCTTTTTCAGGGCATCCCTGTCACTCCTGCCCGTAAAAATCATGACCCCGTAGGATAAAGCCAGAACTTGAAACGGAATGGAATACAAGGCGCCATAAAATACCCCTATGCTGCCAAAAATGCTGTCCAGCACCGGCAAACCCATAAACCCGCAATTGGAAAATACCGTTATGTATTTCAATACATTCCGGGTCGAATCCGGCCAGCGCAGATAGAGGAACCTGCCTGCCAGCATGGAAACCAGATGGATCACCAGGGACAACAGCAACACCAGTCCGGCGTTGCGGAGCATCTCCTCCGAAAAGTCAAAATCAAAGGAAGAAACGATCAGCAGCGGCTGCGTTACCTGAAGCAGCAGATCGGATAATCTCCCAACCATATCCGCGGATATGATATTTCTCTTTCTGGAATACAGCCCAACCAGCAGCACCAAAAACAAAACGATGACCTGACGAACAACAATACTGCTTTCCACGGCAACCCCCAACTTTGCAGCATGAACCCCTGCCACACTGATTTTCCCTTATCCCTTTTATCGCTGACTTTTTAAATAAGCTACGAAAATCATTATAGCATATTTTTCTGCAGTATACGCTGTTCCGACCCATTTTCAGCTAAAGTTCGGTTATCATGTCCTCAAAGCAGGATTCCGACAGCAACAAGCAGAATCAGGGAAACATTGATCAGCAGAAAGTTTTGGATGGCAACTACGAATGTGTCCTTCTTCGTCGGAAGCTTCCGGAAAGCATCGATATTTCTTCGGACCGGAATGAGGGTAAACAGAACCGGGAGAACCGTCCATGGAAGAATGCCAGGAATCAAAAGCAGAAGGATACTGACAAATGCTGAGTAATAGAGGCCCTGAAACAGGGCCAGGGCTTTTTCCTTCCCGATATAAATCGGAAGCGTGTACCGTCTGTTTTCCAGGTCGTCTTCCATATCGCAGATATTGTTTGCCAGCATGATATTGGCAATGCAGGCGTTGGCCGGCCAGGCCACCAGAAAAAGGCGCAGCAGCTCATGGAAGTCCACATGAAGATCCGCCAGCCCGCCGGCAAAAGTCAGATAAGCCAGGGTCTCATCAGGAATTTGGATCCATACGGACAGAAAAATGATGACAAATCCCATAAAGAAGCCGGAAAAACATTCGCCCAGAGGCATCCGCGAGATCGGAACCGGCCCGCAGGTATACAGGATACCAACGGCAAAGGAGACAATCCCGGTGATCAAAACAATAAGAGAGGTGCGGCGGTACAGCAGGATCCCGAAGGTAACAGCAATGGCAAAAAGCACCAGGATCGTGGCCTGTACCGTGGTTTCCTTCAGATGATCCCGGACTATGGCATTATGCCGTTCATAGCCGAATCCCTTTTTCTTTTTCGCTTTTTTATAATCCTGATAATTATTGATGGCCGTTGTGGTCATATCAAAACTCAGCAGGGAAATCAGCATAAACAGAAAGTTCCAAAATTCAAACTGCCGGTATCGGAAAAAGGCAAAAACGGTGCCAAAAACGAAAGGGACCATGCTGGCCGCTTTGGTCTGAATCTCCACCAGCTTTAAAAAGCTGCGCATCTTCAACAAATATCAACCTTCTCCCGGATATTCCGCCCCCAATCGTCCCCTATCGTCTCTCATTCCTATCATCTTTCCCGATTTCAGAAAAAATATAGCCATAGCCCGGGAAACCGCTCCTGCCCCGGAATTCATTCCTATACCCAGGAATTCATTCCTATACCCCGGAATTCATCGGCTCCAGAAGTCGTCCAGAATCCGGCCCGCGGCCTCCGGGGAGAAAACCTTTCGGACGCCCCGCCACTCCGCCGGGAAAAGATCCCGGTAACGCCGGTGCAGGAAACGATCGTCCAGCAGCAGCACAAACCCTTTGTCCTCCCCGGTACGGATCACCCTGCCGGCTGCCTGCAGGACCCGGTTCATGCCCGGAAACTGATAGGCATATTCAAACCCGTGCCCGTTGCACTGCCGGTAATACCGGGACATGATATCCCGCTCCGGAGACAGCTGCGGCAGTCCCACGCTGACTATAACCGCTCCGGACAGCCGGTCGCCGGTGAGATCAATCCCTTCGGAAAAGATCCCTCCCAGGACAGCAAATGCAATCATGGATTGGGACGGATCCGCCTCAAAGGAATTCAGGAATTCCTCCCGCTGCTCTTCCTTCATATGGCTTTCCTGTATCCGGGTATCCTCTTTTGGCCAAAGGCTTCGATATGCCTCATAAACCTGATCCATATATTGAAAGGATGGAAAAAACACCATATAATTGCCTGCCCGCCGGGTCACCGCTCTGATGTATCCTGCAATGCCGGCATAGCTGCTCTCCCGGTCGCGGTAGCGCGTGGATATATTCCCCGCCGTCATGACGCAGAGATTTTCCGGCGGAAAAGGGGAAGGCAGGCACAGGGTCGGATCCGTTTCCTCTCCTCCCAGCATATCCCGATAAAAGCTCAGGGGCTGCAGCGTCCCGGAAAAGAAAACAGCTGAGCGTCCTTTTTCACAGGCCTTTCGGAGAAGGGCGGACGGATCCACGCAGAAAAGCTTCAGCCGGATCTCCTGATTTCTCCGTGTCACACAGGTGACATACCGCTCATCATAAAGCCGGAACACCGTCAGAAAGGTTCTGCAGTGAAAAAACAGATCCAGCAGGCCCGAATCGCCCCTGCCGGAATGCCTGCTTTCCAGAAAGGCTTCCAAAGCCTCCGTAAGCCGCTCCACATGGGCATGGAGCCCGGTCGGCAGCTCCACCGTCCGGGCCCCCTCCTCCTCCGCAAATTCCCTGCGCATGGCAAGAAAGATCCGGTTGATCTCACTGATCTCCTGATATGCCTTCGGCGCAGCTTCCTTCAGGACTTTCCTCTGCTTCAGGAATTCCTGTTTGGAAAGCTCCGCAGAGTACATATCCCTGGCCCGCTCCACCAGGTTATGGGCTTCATCCACCAGCAGCACATAGTCCCCGCCGGAATCAAAGTAGCGCCTTAAATAAGCCCGGGGATCAAATGCATAATTGTAATCACAGATAATACAGTCCATCCAGAGGGAAATGTCCAGCTCATATTCAAAAGGGCAGACGCGGTGTTTTTTGGCATACTTCACCACCGTCTCCCGGGTGATATCCCGTTCCTGAGCCAGCAAATCCAGAACGGCTTCATTGATCCGGTCGTAATGGCCGCAGGCAAAATCGCATTCCTTCGGATCACAGGAAGCATCGGGACAAAAGCATATTTTCTCCTTCGCCGTCAGCGTAATCCGGCGAAAAACCAGCCCCCGTTCCTCCATAATCCGGATCGCCTGCTCTGCTGCCTGCCGGGTTACCGTTTTGGCCGTCAGATAAAAAATCTTCTCTCCCATTCCTTCTCCCATGGCCTTTACCACCGGATACAGGGTGGAAATGGTCTTGCCTGTTCCGGTGGGGGATTGGGCAAACAACAGCTTTTGATCCCGAACGGCCCGGTACACGCCTACAGCCAATTCCCTCTGGCCCCTGCGGTAATGGGGAAAGGGAAACGGGAGCGCCCGTGCGGAGCGATCCCGCTCACCCTTATACTGCAGTGAAATATGCGCCCACTTTGCATACTGCTCCGCCAGGCCCTGAAAAAAGTCCTGCAGTTCCTTCCTTTGAAATGTTTTGTCAAACCGCCGGATTCTCCCCGTTTCCACATGAAAATAGGTCAGGCGGATGGTAACTTCCGGCAAATCCATCCGGTGGAGCAGCATCCATCCATAACACTTTGCCTGGGCCCAATGCAGGGGATTGGAATCCTCCTGAATCTGTTCCGGCGGAGTCATGGTACTCTTGATTTCCTCCAGGATGGTTCCTTCCCCTGTATCGAAAATGCCGTCGGCAATCCCGTCCACTACAAGAAGAAATTCCGCAAATTCCGTTTCACAGGAAAGCCGCACCTCCGCCTGATAATTCTCCCCTGCTTCCTTCTGCAGTTTCCGATGGACCCTTGTGCCGCGCTGCATGGCCTTGTTCCCGCCGCTCCCCGTCGGTTCGATATCCCCCGAACGAAGAAGGAATTCCACCATATTGCGTACCGATATTCTGATCGTGGGTTTTGGATTACAGATCTTAAGTTTACAGATCAAAGTCCCCGTCCCTGAATATGGAAACCGTCTTTCCGTCCGCTGTCTTTCCTTCAATGCAAAGATCCTTCGTGCCAAACATAAAGTCCACATGAATCAGGGAATCATTGATTCCGGCAGCGATCAGCCCTTCCCTGTCCATGGATTCACTGTCCGTAAGGCAGGTCGGATAAGCTTTGCCGATGGCCATATGGCAGGAAGCGTTCTCATCAAACAGGGTATTGTAGAACAATATGCCTCGTTCGGAAATCGGCGAATGCCAGGGTACAAGAGAAAATTCGCCCAGATAGTGGGAACCCTCGTCCGTGTGAATCAGGTGCTTCAGGATTTCTTCCCCTTTTTCAGCCCGGACGCCGGTAATCCTGCCGTCCTCAAAAGTCATGGAGAAATTCTCGATCAGGTTTCCGTTGTAATTCAGCGGCATGGAGCTGACCACCGTTCCGTGGACTCCGGTTCGCGCTGGCGCGGTAAACACCTCTTCGGTGGGCATGTTGGCGATGAATTCCACCCCATCGGCGGCAACTTCCGCTCCGCCCAGCCAGACATGATTCTTCGGCAGCTCCACCCGAAGATCCGTACCCAGTGAATTTTTCACATGGACCCACTGCAGCTCCATTTGGTTGAGTGCATTCATATGCTCCTTCAGGCTGGCCTTGTGCTGTTCCCATGCCTTTACCGGATCCGCTGTATCAGCCCGCACGGACTGAAGGATTGCCTCCCAGAGTTTGGCCACTGCCTGCTCCTCCGGTTCGCCGGGAAACACCTTTTTTGCCCATGCCACTGTGGGGGCGGAAACCACACACCAGGTGTTCTGATTGCTCATCATGCGTTCCCGGTATTCCTTCAGGGCGACGGAAGAAGCCTTGTCGGCCCTGGACATCCGGTCCGGGTCCACATCCTTCATCAGCTCGGGATCGGATGCGCTGATGCTGAGAAATGCAGCACCTGCCCTGGCATAGGAAAGGTAAAACTCCCTCCGCCACTCCGGCACCTCATCAAAAATTTCATCAGCTCCATGCAGGTAACGGATCCTGGATGAAATCTCATCGCTCCAGTTCAGAACGACCTCTCTGGCCCCTTCTTCGTAAGCGGTTTCTGACAGGATCCTGGCAAAGGGGGCGCATTCCACCGGAGTCGAAATGACCAGGGTCTGATTCGGCTGAATATTGATCCCTGTTTTCACAACCAGCTGTGCATACTTTTTCAATGCTTCCTTGTTCATCTTTACACCTTCCGTTTCCAATGTCCGGCCCCGGCTGTCTTTCTCCTGCCTGATACCGGGCATTTTAATGTTTTCCGCTTTTCGTCATGCGGAACTTCTCCTTATGATAAGATAAGGATAGATCTGTATGGAACCTATGATATCATAAATTCAGCTGTTTTTGAAAGGAAGGATTTCATGAATTGCAGGGCCTGTTCCGATCCTGGAAAAATGCCTGTTTTCTACCAAAAAGTGTATGCCATTACTGCCCGAATCCCCAGAGGCAAAGTGGCATCCTATGGCCAGATCGCTTCCCTGGCGGGAAATCCCTTTGCGGCCAGGGCCGTGGGAAACGCCATGAAGCAGGCGCCGGAAATGCTTTCCCTTCCCTGTCACCGGGTAGTGCGCCAATCCGGTGAGCTTACGGCCTGCCGCTCCTTCGGCGGTGCCGGCGGCCAGCGAAAGCTTCTGGAAGCGGAAGGAATTACCTTCCGGGAAAACGGGTATGTCGATATGAAGCAGCATCAGTGGAAAACAGAAGGATAAAATGGAGCCTGTATACTCAATTTGTCTTTTCGGCTGCAGAACCAATCTTGCAATTTATTCGTGAATGCTATATAATTTTACCAGATAAGCATCTTTTAAGAGGGTGCTTGGGAAGCAACTGCAATAAGAGAAATAGGAGGAATACATTATGGCATTTTCCGTTGCTTTGCAAATCTACTCCGTCCGGGATTATGCTGAGAAAAGCCTGAGGAGTACGCTGCAGAAGGTAAAGGAAATAGGATACGATGGCGTTGAGTTTGCCGGATTATACGGAATGGAACCGGCAGAAGTGAAACGCATGGTGGACGAGATCGGTCTGATTCCGATTTCTGCTCACGTACCCCTTGATGAAATGCTTGACGCTCCGGATAAGGTGATCGGTGATTATGCTCAGATAGGATGCAGGTATATTGCCGTTCCCTATCTTAAGGAAGAACGCAGGCCGGGCACCGACCGGTTTAAAGAAACCATCAAAGACATTGATTCCCTGGCCGCTGTCGCAAAGGAGCACGGCATTCAGATGCTCTATCATAATCATGATTTTGAATTCAAAAAAATAGACGGGGAATACGGACTGGATATTCTGTATCAATCCATACCGTCCGATTTGCTCAAGACGGAAATTGACACATGCTGGGTGAATGTAGCCGGCGAAGATCCGTCCGAGTATGTGAGAAAATATTCCGGAAGATCTCCGGTCGTTCATCTGAAGGATTTTGTCATGAGTGGAAAGAAAAAGCCAAAGCAGATGTACGAACTGATCGGCACCGAGCCGCAGAAGAAGGAAGAGGAAGCAAAGGAAGAGGACGAAGAAGAAGTATTCGGCTTTCGTCCGGTGGGATACGGTGTACAGAACTTTCCCTCCATTCTGACTGCTTCCGAAGAAGCGGGCGCGGAGTGGGTCATCGTCGAGCAGGACAAACCGGCATTGGGCAAAACTTCCATGGAATGCGCCGAAATGAGCCGGAAATATCTCCGTGGTCTGGGAGTTTAAGAAAGAGGAAATCCTTTTATGAAATTTATCCATAGACAGGTGGCTGACTGCGGTATGGGAAGCAAGAGAGATTCGGTTTTCCTCCTGCGCGACTACCGCATCACCCACCGTGAATCCTGAAAAAAAGGATGAAATAAAAGCCAGGCAAAGAACTGCCCGGCTCCCCTTTATATTGCCTTTCCAAAGCCATCCATATGCTTTTTCCGTTTCAGACTCAAAAACATACCAGCAAGGCATGATAATTGATAACTCGATTTCATTCATTTTTCCGAATCAGCTGATTTACCTGTTCCCGCTTTTCCAGAAGCCAACGGTCGTCCTGCGGATATTCCTGAAAAGTGATTGGGTGCTCCAGTCCGTCGTCCAGCAATCGGATCACGGCATCCCGTCCGATTTTCTCCTCCAGCAAAGTCAGGGCACGCATATCCTGAAGGGCTTCATGGAACACTTCCGACCGAATGGACTCCAGGGGGCCATCCTCCCCCGGATATACGATGAAGGCATCTCCGGACGGGAATGCCCCGCCTGCGTCCGTTACCCGGAAGGGATCAATGGGCCGTATGGAATACTGGGAATACCAGAAATTATAGCCCCACTGCAGAAAACCAGCTATGTGATATTTGTATAGCTGCGTGCCGAGAATCCGGTTCCGGGCGGAAGGGAAACAGAAAAAGCGATTGGATACCTTCTTGTACTGGCTGCAGCAGTAATACGTCCACAAATCCGGCACCTGATGCTCCAGAAAGGGTTCCAACCAGTTGGATGCCGGTATGGGCCGTTCCACCAGTCCGTTTTCATAAAAGGAATAGTCGGACAGGGCATCCACAATGGGAAAACCGCTTAAATGCTTTTTCAGGATACGGCTTGCGTTTTCATAGGCGGCAAGGTGCTCTGCATGCGGCTCATCCGATACATGGAACCAGCTGCGTTTCTCCAGTCCATGTGACCGAAGGAAAGACACCAGCGCGGGCAGAAAGGCATCCAGAAAATGCTCATATTCGGGTCCTGCCGCATCGGTTTCCCATCCGAAAATCCGTTTCTCCCGCCCATTCTCCGTCGCCATGATCTTTGGGGCATGTTCCGCTCCCCACTGGGTAAATAAATGGGAAAATTCAAAATATTTCACACCACAGTCCAGGCAAAGATTCACCCAACGCTCCAGCCGGTCGAATCCAAACCGGTAATCGTTCCCGGACTTTTGAACATCCACCAGCTGTACGGTGGGACGTTCCCCTCCCACCTCCGTATCCAAAGGCGGTGTAAAAACCGGTGTCAGGATCATATTGATACCATGTTTTACCGCATTCCGGAGATATTGTTCCACCCGTTTCCAGTATGCTTCACTGAATACCTCAATCCCGTACCAGGTGGCAATGCAGTCGGTATGAAACCACATGGTATGGATCAGCGACTGTTCCGGAAGCTTCTCCCCCATGATAAGAAGATCAAAGGTCTCCGATGCCAATGTTTCTCCGGAACCCTCTGCGGCAAGCTTTAGCTGTATGGCATATTGGCCCGGCTGAACCGCCTGTCTTTGGGGATTTACAGTGACCCAGACGGACTGCCACTGCCTGGACAAAGTCAGCGGGCCTGAAAGCGGCAGCAGAAGGTCCGGGTAAAGTCCCGGCCCGGTCCGCAGCACATTTTCATCATGATCCTCACGAATCGGAAAGTCCGACGGAACCGGCACCACCTGCCGAAGCAGGACAAAGGGTGCCAAATCCGGCTGCGTCTGCACAAAAAGGGCAGCGGACAGGTGCTCCTGTGCCGCATCGGGCCGGATCCGCAGGGCAATCTGAAAGGAATATACCTCATCCGCCAAAGCGGATCCCTTCTCCCAGCGGAAAGCGGAAAGCTCCTCATCCGGGAAAACCTTTTCCAAAGAACTCAATAGCCTGGATTCCACAATGCTGTTCATTTCAAACTCCTTTTCCCTTGTTACAGTCTTTTATACTTTTATAGAAT
>DHDO01000039.1:3180-3504 GCA_002399435.1 Firmicutes bacterium UBA4874 | reverse complement strand
ATCCATTCCATGAACTCTTGTTCAGCAATTGCGAAATTTGAGAAACAAGACAGAAAAAGGGATACATGATATAATGAAGTGAAACGTGCCGGGACATGAAATTACGACATGGAATAGAAACACTCATATAGCGAAGATTCAGGAAAGGAAGCGTAATGGCATGGAAGTTCAAAAATTAAGTTCAATCATTGCCCAAAGTGACAACATTGTGTTTTTTGGTGGCGCAGGGGTTTCCACAGAAAGTGGAGTACCGGACTTCCGAAGCAAAAACGGTATCTACCGGACAAAAACGAAATACGGAAACTCTCCTGAAGTCATGTTGAG
>DHDO01000039.1:0-2976 GCA_002399435.1 Firmicutes bacterium UBA4874 | reverse complement strand
GCTCATCTTGCACTGGCAAAGCTGGAGCAGGAAGGAAAGCTGAAAGCGGTCATAACACAGAACATTGACGGGCTTCATCAAATGGCAGGAAGCAAAAATGTCCTGGAGCTCCATGGGTCCATCCATCGGAATTATTGCATGAAATGCGGACAAAGCTATGATCTGGACTATGTGGTAAACAGCACAGGCATACCAAAATGCAGCAAATGCGGGGGGATCGTGAAGCCTGATGTCGTTCTCTATGACGAAATGCTGAATGAGGATACTCTGGTCCGTTCCATCCGTTATATTCACAATGCCGATGTATTGATCGTAGGGGGGACTTCCCTGGCAGTTTATCCCGCGGCTACTTTGATTGAGTACTACAGGGGCAATAAACTGATACTGATCAACAAATCCCCCACCCCTTATGATAAAAAAGCGGATCTCATTATTCAGGACAGTATCGGCAAAGTGATGCAGGAAGCTGTCTACTGATATCCTGCTTGCTCAAAGCCTCACGGGAGTACTCCCGCGAGGCTTTGTATTTATCCTGTCGCTATACACTTTGCTCTCTCTTCACCATTCATACAGTGGACAGGTCAAAGTGCCGGATCCAATTCAAAATTATTTTTGGCATAACAATGGCGGCGCATTTTTCACGCCGCCAGGAGGAATCTGCATTTTAGGCTATCGACATATGGAAATTCATGAATGGATGGAACATCTTCCGGATTGACGCAGCAAGGGCATAAACAGGCCTCCCTGCACCGTCCGATTCCGAAAATTCCTGGCATCTCCTGACTCCGTATCATACCAGTCCGAAAACGGAACACGGCTCCTGCTTTCCTGCAGGAACAAATAAACAGGCCGGATCAGCTCCTTCAGGTCCTCTTCCGAGTCCGCCATGGCGGCACACCACAAAGTCCAGTCTGTTTTGCTGTCACTCATTCTGGAATCAAGCGGCAGGCCATATCGGTTCTTCTTTTTACGATACCATTGAATCTCGTTTTCCATTATGGCTTTGTCAAACAGTTCAGTGCCAAACAGGATATCCCACACAAGATTGTATTTCATGCTCCAGCTGTCTTTCCTGTCAAAGGCCAGAAGGGTATGGTCTCCTTCCACAGCGGAGGTCTCCCAGGTATGGGCCATTTCTCCGGCGCGCTGCATAAACTGTTCCGCTTCTTCCTTCCTGCCCATCATGCGGCACAAAATGGACCAGGATGCCACTCCCATAATTGCCTTTGCAGACAGATTGACATTGTGTGCAAGGTGTCCCGCAAAATCATCCGTACAAAGCTGCTCGCCCGGATCCTGCCCATATTTGACCAGATACTGCACCCATTTCTGAAGCAAATCGGAATGCTCCTGCGCAAAGGCTGCATCTCCATCCACAATGGCAGCTGCCGCTGTCATAATCAGCATATTGGCGCATTCCTCCACCGGCATCTGCTGCTTCAGGGAATAAATCCTGGATTCTCCGGGGTATATCCAATAGGGCGGGTAGACTTCCCCGTCCCCGGCTCTCCACTGTTTCCTTCCATCCTTCCCTGCTGTATCGGAAAGACCGTATACCTGCCCGTTGGCATAAGGATACCTGCCCACATCATGCGGGGCAAAATCATATTCCCATACCGGCATTCCCGCAAAACGGAAGATTGGCCGAAGCATTCCCTTTACCAGCTCGGTATTGTAGAGCAAAAACAGGGGAACGGAAGGATAGCTGACATCCACGGTACCAATGCAGCCATTGGAGAAGCATTCCTTGGACAGAAACAGCACTTCTCCCTCCGGCCCCGCAACAAGCTTGTGTGCTGCAATGCTCTGCCGGTAAGCCAGAGATACGATGGAGACATATTCCTCCCCGCCAAGTTTTCTGGCAGCAGACATCAGATTCTTATCCAATGTATCACATTTCTGTACAATATCGTCAAAAGAGCGGATGCTGTCCCCCAATGCTTCCATTATGCTTTTCCCATCTTTTGCCCAATAGCCTCTCAGAGGATGTCCAAAATACATAATGGAAGCCACATCATCGTAAGCCATGGTAATCAGACGGTTTGCCTTTTCCGTACCCACCTCTCCAAAGGACAGACTGGCTGAAATGGCAGGGCGGCTTGTTCCCGTTCCCTCAGACTTCCCTTCGGGATCTCCGTCATGGGTGTAAAATACCCGGCTTCCTTCCTGAACCGGAACAGCCAGATAGGCATAGCCCCAATCAATGGTAATATCATCTCCACTGTGACAGAGGATGCCCTGCCGGGTGCGGCCCATCCAGGCTGCCTCGAATCCTTTCATATAGTGCATCCCTCCGCAGACAGCAGGTTCTTTCGAAAGTTCCTTCCCGCATCCGCTTCCGGGGTTATCCTGCATTCCTGTCGTTTCGTCCTTGTCTGTATGATAACAGAGTTCTGCGTCGACTTCCCACAAAAGGGATGCCTGATGTGTTCTTCCATCCACGGAACATAAGGATATGGAAGCATAGGTACAGGGCCTGGAGGTAAGTTCCAAATCGTTCAACAGAAGCGGAGTGATGAACTTTACCATCAGCTCCATCCCTCCGGCTTCAAAGGTATAGATCGAAGAAACAGGGGTAATTTCAACCGATTTCTGTTTTACGGTTTCCCCGTCACCGGATCCCATAAAACGATAAGTTCTGCCGTCAATCCGGAGGAACCCCCTCATGGCTTTTCTGTGCCCTGTCCAATGACGGGTATCCTCATCATACAAATGATCCGCAAAGGACCATATTGAAAAATAGGGGTCACAGGTAATCAGCGGTACTGCGGGAATACGAAATGCTTTGCTCAAGTTTTCCACTCTCCTTGTTCCATTGTTCTGCTTTTGTTGTCCCGACTGTCTTTTTCACTGTTTCCCTTCCATGACAACTGAAATCAGGAAGGTTTCGTGTTTCAGTGAACCATTGACAAATTTAGAGCATTGCTCTAGTTGCCACACTGAAAACTATAGCATATATGGTCCGGAAGTCAAGGA
>DHDO01000104.1:24144-26366 GCA_002399435.1 Firmicutes bacterium UBA4874 | reverse complement strand
GAATCCCCGGATCCCACTGTGTTGACGGTATCCACCGCCGGAGTTGTAAAATGATACACCCCGTCTTCCAAAGCCGCAATACAGCCCTTTCTCCCAAGGGATACAACAGGCAGCCCAATGCCCCGGGCCTGAAAAGCCTGAACGGCCTTCACAATATCCTCCCGGACCATTTCCGATTTCTCACTGGTCTGCCGGCTTCCCGTTTCTGCATTTTGCAGTGCAGTCAGCTCATCCCTGTTGGGCTTGATGAGAAATGGCCTTGCCTTTATCCCTTCCCGAAAGAACGCCCCGCTGGTATCCAGCAGGAATCGCTTTCCCTTTTCCTTTGCAAGCCGGATAAGTGTGAAATAAAAATCCGCCGGCAGACCCTTTGGCAGACTGCCCGAAGCGGTCACCACGCTGCACTCTCCCAGCAATTCCTGATAACGGGACAAAAATGCTCCGGCGTCTTCCTCCGTTGCCACCGGTCCGGGCTCCAGCACCTCAGTGGAAGTGCTGTTCCTGTGATCCATGATATTGATGCAGATCCGGGATTCCCCCTGAATGGGAACAAACCGGCTGTCCATTCCCCCGTTTCGCACTTCTTCCTCAATCTGCCTGCCGGTGCTGCCGCCGATCAGTCCGGTGGCGATTACCTTTTCTCCCAGCAAATGAGCAACCCGTGCCACATTCAGTCCCTTTCCCCCTGCTGTCGCCGTCATGTCCCGTGGGCGAAAGACTTTCCCCACCTGAAAATCGTCCACCGCATATACCTTATCCATAGCCGGATTCATGTTGACTGCCAGTATCATAATACCCTCACCCAATACCCCTCATCCATTATTTTAATGAAATCATTTTTGGTTCCGGACATTTGACATTATCAAACCTGTTTCCCTGCCGGGTTATTTTTATCCTATTCATTCAACAGCAGGATTTTACCTTTTACCGTGCCGGGTACCTTATAGTAATCAAAGGCCTTTTTGGCTTCCGACATAGGCAGCTTCCGGAAAATCAGATCCTCGTCATATTTCAGTGCACCGGTTGCCAGGAAATGGGCGGTCAGCTCCCATTCCTCCCCCGGAAACGGAGCACTGTAGGACATCCAGGAGCCTGTCAAACGAAATTCCTTGCGGTGAAGATTCTCCAGCAGCTGCGGCGAAAAAACCAGATCCCTGGAAGGTGTGCCGATAAAACAGACATCTGAATGCTTGCCGGCCAGCTCAAAAGCCAGCTTCATGGTGGCCGCCGCACCTGCTGTCTCAAAGATAAACCCAAAGCCCCTGCCTTTGGTCCATTCCTTCACCTGTCCCCGGAAGCCGTCTTCCTGTGTGTTGACGACTCCGTCCGCTCCCAGCTTTTTCGCCAGCTTCAGCCGATCCGGGTCAATATCAAATACAAACACCCGCCTTGCGCCAAATATCCTGGCCCATTGTGCGGCAAAGAGCCCGATAGTGCCGCCTCCCAGAATGGCGGTATCCTGTCCTCCGCGGAAACCGGCCCGCCTCAGACCGTGCAGGGCAATGGTGGAAGGTTCAAACAATGCGCCCTGTTCAAAGGAAATCTCCGGATCAAACTTCACGGCATTCTGTTCCGGAAGTTTGACATACTGGGCAAAGCTTCCCTGGACCCGGGAACCGATGAAGCTGTATGAATCACACAGGGAATAGTTTCCTTTCTGGCATTGTTCGCATTTTAGGCAGGGAAGAAGCGGCGCTCCGGCAACTTTATCCCCGACAGAGATCCGTCGGACATCCTTTCCGACTTCCGCAACTTCGCCGGAGAATTCATGCCCCAATACAATGGGATAAAAATGCGCACCGTTATGAAGTACCCTGGGTACATCCGATCCGCAGATCCCGGTTGCCTTTACCTTTACCAATATCTCCCCGTCTTCGATTTGCGGCGTTGGATACTCCTCATATCGAAGATCATCGTTCGCATGCAGTACCGCAGCCTTCATTGTCCTATCCATTCCCTTCTTTAAATATTGAAAAAGATTGAACGCATTATAAGTGTCATAAAACTACCCGGGCCCATCCGGATTCTTCCCCGGTTTTCTCCCAAATCCTTCCCGGATTGCCCCGGATTCCTTTCAAAACGTATCTTTGTTTCAAAACTGGATTCGTTCCAATACCATTCCCTCCAAATCCGGTCTCTGTCCAAAACTGGAATCCCTGCAAATTGAAACTGGTCCCCACCATTGGAATCAATCTCCGGTTTGGATCCCTTACCGGTTTGAA
>DHDO01000104.1:18247-24004 GCA_002399435.1 Firmicutes bacterium UBA4874 | reverse complement strand
ACCGGTTTGAAATCCTAATCGATTTGAAATCCTGACCGTTTTGAAATTCTGACCATTTTGGAGTCTTTACAGATGTGAACTGTCCACACCCAAAAAATCCTGAAACAGAGGGCTCCGGACTCAATCGGCTCCTGGTTTCCGATCCCCGCCGCACATTTGCGGAACCTTTTCCGCTTCCCGGAAGACGTTCTTCAATTGATCGTACAAGCGCCGGTAAATTCCATAATATCCGTCATACTGCAGATGGAGATTCTGATCCGGGTCGTAAACCCTGGTGATCCTGCAGGCCCGTTTCACTGCTTCCTGGAAATCCCGGTACACACCCGTGCCGACGCCGGCCAGTATGGCAGCACCCAACGCGGTGGCGGTATCAGAAGCCGAAACCCGGATGGTTTTCCCCGTCACGTCACTTTTGATCCGGGTCCACAGCCTGCTGTTGGCCGCTCCTCCCATGGCCGTCAGCTCAAGAGCCTCCGCCCCCGCTTCTTCGGCTGTTTTTAAATTATGCAGAAGAGCATAGGCACAGCCTTCCATGGTCGCCCGGATCATATGCGCCCGGGTCTTGTGATAATCCAGCCCGAAATATACTCCTTTGGCATGCTTGTCCCAGACCGGAGACCGTTCCCCTGCCATATAAGGCAGAAACAATACGCCTTCGGACCCAGGGGCAATTCCGGAAGCCTCTTCATCCATGATCTGGTAAACACCCTTGCCCGACTGCCTCGCCTGTGCTTCCTCAGATGCGCCGAATTCCTGCCGGAACCATTTCAGCGTCCCGCCGCCTCCCACCGTGCCGCCCTGAAGAAGCCACCGATCCGGAACAACATGCTGGCCCAGGATCAGTCTGGGATGCGCTTTTGGCTGACTGAGACAGATACTCATGCCGCCGGCCTGCCCTCCCTGCTCCTGTGTCTGACCGGGATGAATCACTCCTGCCCCGAGGGCTCCGCACGCCGCGTCCAGGCCCCCGGCAACGACAGGAATCCCGGAAGGCAAGCCCATGGCTTCCCCGGCTGCCCGGGTGACTTCTCCCACGACCTTATCACACGGAAACAGCTCCGGGAGCTTTTCCAGAGGAATCCCCAGTTCCCCGCTCAGCTTTTCATCCCATTGCCCGTTCTGCATGTGGAAGAAGTGCAGACCATACCCCTGGGAAAGATCCTGTGTGAAGACGCCGGTAAGACGATATACAATATAACTGTTGCTCTGCAGAAATTGAAAGGTGTTCCGAAAGATCTCCGGCCTTTGTTCCCGGAACCACAAAATCTTCGGCGTGGTATAAGTGGGCTCGAACGGATTCCCGCAAACCTGAAAAATCCGGTCGTGCCCCAGCTTCTCCAGGACCTCCCGGCAAATCTCCCCACTGCGGGTGTCCATCCAGATGGGAGTATTGCAGAGCACATGACCCTGCCGGTCCACGGGGATGGCTGACCAGCTCTGTCCTGCCACACCTATGCCGGCAATCTGACGGACATCAACACGGGAAGCATCGATCATCCGCCTGACAGCCCGGCAGACCGCCTCCCACCATTCCAGCGGGTTTTGCTCCACGTAGCCCGGCGCCGGATAATAGACCGGATATTCCTCTGTGGACCGGCACATCACATTTCCTTCCGGATCAAACAGGGCCGCCTTGCAGGCGGATGTGCCAATGTCCATTCCCATCAGCAGTTTTCCCATCTTTCTCACCACCGGGAAGCAAATCCGCTGCTGCCGCATAATCGGATTTTTTTGCGTACCACTTCTTTAACGGCTTCCTTTGCCGCGCCCATATAATGCCTGGGATCGTTTTCCTTCGGATTGTTCCGGAAGCACTCGCGGATCGCCTCCGCCATGGGAATCTTCAACTCGGTTGCAATGTTGATCTTGCAGATCCCCCGCCGAATCGCCTCCCGGACGCTGTCGTCCGGCACCCCGGAAGCACCATGCAGCACCAGCGGCACATCGACTTTCTGCCGGATGGCGGTTAACCGTTCAAAATCCAGCTTTGGCTCGCCGTGATACTCTCCATGGGCAGTGCCGATGGCAACGGCCAGACTGTCAATCCCGGTAGCCTCCACAAATGCCTTCGCCTCTGAGGGAACGGTAAATGTCGCTTCCCTCTCGTCCACGGTCAGAAGATCCTCCGTGCCGCCAATGCGGCCCAGCTCCCCTTCCACTGCCACACCGGCGCAGTGAGCCGTTTCCGCTGCCTTTCTTACCAATTTCACATTTTCTTCATAAGACAGTTTGGATCCGTCGATCATAACGGAGGTATACCCGTGCTGAATACACTGTACAATGGTCCGGTACGACGGACAATGGTCAACATGAAGGGCAATGGGAATATCATAAAGCTTTGCGGCTTCCCTTACACACGCTGCGATATAGGGGATCCCCGCATGCTGCAGGGTACCCGGCGTCGTCTGAATCATGACGGGTGCCCTTTCCTCTGCGGCGCCTTCCACAACAGCCTGTATGGTCTCCAGATTGTGTACGTTGAAGGCCGCCACCGCCACTCCTTCCTCTGTGGCTTTCTGTAAAAGCTCCAATGGGTTCATCAGAGACATAAGATCCCTCCTTCTGGCTGTTTCATGCGTCTGTTCCATGCATCTGTTTCATAAGTCTGTTCCATGCATCTGTTCTAAGCGTCTGTTCCATGACAATCCATGGGTTGGTATTCCAATCAGAACTTAATGACTTCCGAAGGCTCGGTAAAGGAGGAAATCACCGCTGTGGCATCTTTCAGATAAAATACGGTGCAGTTCCCGTCTCCCGGAGCATACATCCCTTTCAGAGACGGATAGCTCTCCAGCATATGAACGTTCGGCTCCAGACGGTTGTCCTCCACTGCAGTGCCGCTGATACGGATCCATCTGCCATCCAGCATGGCACAGATCTCAATTCTGGGGTGTGCCTTCATCTGCCGGTACACAGCCTTTTTCCTGCCGGTTTGAAAATACATTCTGCCCTCGAACAGATCTACGGCGCCAAAGGGACGGACCCGCGCGCTGTCCCCCTCTACCGTGGCCAGATAAAAGGTTTCAGCTTTCTTTAGAAAATCATATACTTCCCGCATTGCTTCTCCTCTTTCCTTTATCTTTTATCGGATGCAATCATTTTATCTGTTTACTCTCAGATGCCATGATCCTTATTTTTTCCCTCCGGTTCCGTTGACTTATTATTGTTTCCCTTCCTGTCCAATATAAAGGCAACCCAGTCGTCATAAATGCCCCGAAGGTAAGAATCCAGATAAGTAAGGGCTCTTTCCCGGATTTCATCCGGCACTCCATAAAAGGCTTCCGCCACGGAACCGGTAATTGCCGCCAAAGTATCGCTGTCTCCGCCCAAAGAAATGGCTATGCGGATTGCGTCTTCAAAAGAAGTGGATTCCAGAAATGCCTCAATCGCCTGTGGTACCGTTCCCTGACACGTTTCATTGAACTCATATGCATCCCGGATCACATCGATCGTAAAGTCCAGAAGGTAATAGTCGCTGCTGATTCGTTTGCGGATCTCCATTTTTGATTTCCCGTGCCTTGCCATAAAAATGGCTACGGCTACGGCCTCCGCGCCTTTCATGCCTTCTTCATGGTTATGCGTAACCTGCGTAACGGCATCGGCCAGGGATATGGCTTCCCCTTCTGTCCCTGCTACGAAACCCGCCGGGCTCACCCGCATGGCTGCCCCGTTTCCAAAGCTGTTGTACGGTTTGGGAACCACACTTTGAATCCACTGCGCAAACATTCCTCCATAACCGCATTCCGGATACTTCCTGCCGATCTCCCGCAGATACTTGTTGGCCATCCATTCCGCCATTACATAAAACTTTTCCCTGGTTTCTGGTTTGCCAATCAGCGGCCGGATTACTTTGCAGGTTTCCATAATTGCCTTGGCAACAGCCAGCGTCAGGATACTGTCGTCCGTCACATGGCATTCCTCAGAAAAGAGTTCAAAGTCCTTCTTCTTATAATTGTTGAATTCAAACCGAGAGCCTGCAATATCGCCAATAATCGCACCGATCATATAAGATTCCTCCCTTTGTCTCTGTCTCCTTTTTCCACTGATCCCGGAAACTCCGTGCAGAATAACCCTGCCATGCTGTCACCTTTTATTGGATCCATTATATCACATGAAGTAAAGTGTGGTAAAATAAATTGGTTTTGTTATAAAAAATTATAACAAAATGGAGCGAAAATAAGGGAATATTGACGAAATCATTTTTATATACTTAAAATTTTTTAAAAAACACATGCCGGGTATCGTTGCTATTCCTCTTTATATAAATAAAAGCAGCCTGCCATTTTGTCCCTGGCAAGCTGCGGTGCTGGTGGGCAATGGGGGACTCGAACCCTCGACTTCTACCATGTGACGGTAGCACTCTGCCAGCTGAGTTAATTGCCCATATCAAAGGCTATATCGAAATAAATGCTGCCTTCCTGATCATTATACCTCCTTCTGACCGATCTTTCAATAGCTTTTTCAAATTTTGCAAATTTCCTTCCATTTATTCCTGCCCCCGTGTTACAAGACCGTCCCCGGATGGTATAATATGTCCATCCTAAGTATTTCCGGGAGATCAAAAGGAGATGTCAGCAATATGAAAATGAGAGAAGAAAAAAGGGCAGCCATTCGGGATCTGATCCGGACATCTGTGGCAGAAAATGCCTTTCCCTGTGCTTCCGTTCTGGCAGGCACCCCGGATGAAGTCCTGTTTGAGTATGCTGCAGGCAGCCGGTCCGTTTATCCGGAAAAGCTGCCTCTGGACCAAAACACCCTGTTTGATATGGCTTCTTTGACAAAAGTATTGGCGACGGCTCCCCTGGCCATGGTCTTCGTGGAACAGGGAAGAATCAGTCTGGCAGACAAAGTCGCCGATTACCTTCCCTCCTTCTCTGAAGGTGCGGGAAAGGACATTACACTGGGACAGCTGCTGACCCATACTGCCGGACTTGCCCCTGACCTTGCGCTGTATGATCTGTGTGACAAACCGGAAGACGACATCCGGCAGATTGCAGAACACGGAATCCGCTTTCCCGCGGGGACACAGGTAAAATACAGCGATCTGGGCTTTATTGTCATGGGGCGTATCCTGGAAGCCGTGGGCAAGGACACCCTGGATCACCTGTGCGCAAAATACCTTTATCAGCCCATGGGTATGCATCACACCGGCTTCTGTCCGGCATCGGACAATGTTGCCGCAACAGAGGAAAATCACCACACCAGTATGGCCGAAAATGGGCTTGTCCACGATGAAAATGCCCGGTTCCTGGGCGGAGTAGCCGGACACGCCGGACTGTTCTCCTATGCGCCGGATATCAGCAAATACGCTGTCCTGCTGTTGAGCAGCGGCAAAATCGGGAACCGGCAGATTCTGTCCAAAGCTTCCATTGCGGCCATGACCCGAAATTATACCTACGCGTTGGGAGAGGACCGCGGCCTTGGCTGGTCGTTGAAAACAGACCGGGTTCCCGGGACGGATTCCTATGCCAACGCGGGAGGCGAGCTGGCTCTTCCCGGTTCTTACGGACACACCGGCTTTACCGGCACCTCCATCTGGCTGGACAATTCCCTCGGGGTCTATCTCATCTGTCTGACCAACAGGGTCCATTATGGCAGGGAAAACCAGAAAATCATCCGTTTCCGCAGGCTGCTGCACAATATGTTTTTTTCCTCCCTGGAGTAAAGGGCAGAAATCGGTAAAATAGACTACAGTAAATTGACACTGTCCGTAATGGGAAAGCCGTTTCTGTAAATGGGAGAGCCGTTTCCCAGATG
>DHDO01000104.1:15272-18062 GCA_002399435.1 Firmicutes bacterium UBA4874 | reverse complement strand
AGAGCCGTTTCCGCAAATGGGAGCCGTTTGTTCTTTTCCCGGGCTCATGGTATACTAATGTACGAAATGGAACATAACTACAGCAATGGACAAAGAAGGGACAATCAGTGAACAGTTATTTTAAGCAACAGAATTTAGACATTCTGGAAGATTATTTTCACAATGGATGTAAATTAAATTGTATTCAAAAACTTGGTATGGAGATTGAGCATATCATCGTACATAAAGAGTCCAGAAAAGCAGTAACTTATTACGAAGATCATGGAATTGGCTGGATGCTTGCGCAGCTCAAACCATATTATCCTCATTTTACCTATGAGAAGGACAATCTTTTGGGATTGTCCAACGCCGACTATTCCATCAGTCTGGAGCCGGCAGCCCAGTTTGAGATCAGTATTGCACCAAGGGAAGACATCCGGACCATTATGAGGATCTATCGCAGCTTTCTGAACAGGATACAGCCGATTCTGGATCAGGAGGGGTACGAATTATGGAACATTGGATATCAGCCGGAAAGTCATGTGGATGACCTGCCCCTGATTCCCAAAAAGAGATATCGGTATATGGATCAATACTTCAGGACTTCCGGCACCCGGGGAAGAAACATGATGAGAGGAACTGCGGCGACGCAGATATCCATTGATTACTGCAGCGAGGAAGACTTTGTCCGCAAGTACCGCACGGCATATCTGATTATGCCGGCTATCAGGCTTTTGACGGACAATGCGCCGATCTTCGAAGGGAAACCCTGGCCGGGCCATCTTGTCCGTACAAAAATCTGGGACAATGTGGATCCGAAACGGTGCGGCATTCCGGACGGCCTTTTTGACGACGATTTTGGTTTCCATACCTATGCTGAATATCTGTGGAACATGCCCCCTGTGATGAAGCCGGAAGACGGGGATTTCGTCTATTCAGGGGAGGATCGTGTCAGCGATATCTGGAGCGAAAAACGGATGACTCCCGATGATGTGGAGCATATCCTCTCCATGACTTTTGTGGACGTCCGGCTGAAAAATTATGTGGAAATCCGCGGCGCAGACAGCATGCCCGCCGAATATATGATGGCGTATCTGGCCCTTGTCAAGGGTGTTTTCTTTGAACAGGAAGTTGCGCAGGGCTTGCTCAGCCGATATCCCATAACGATTGAGGATATCCACAAAGCAGACCAGTCCCTTTCCAGGGATGGGTATCAGGGAGAAATCTATGGAGTACCGGCCAACCAGTTTACAGCAGAGCTGCTGGAGATGGTAAAAGATCATCTCACAAACGGAGAAGAGAAATTCCTGGATCCCTTTATCCTTCTGGTGAATCAAAAGACAACTTTGGCTGCAGAATATCAAAAGAAAAACCTGCGGAGAATTCTAAAATAAACTTTCCGCAAAAAGGAGTTTGGATACATTTTGAAATCAATAATGAGATCAATACAGGAAGAGTATAAATCCTATATAACAGAACATATGGAGGAAAATGCCGCATCCGCGTTAACCGTGGAAGACTTTCTTTACCATTCACCCGCTTACTACCATGGACACGTTCATGTGCATCCGCTTCAGATCCCCAAGGTATTTTCGCAGGATACGATCCGAACTTTTCAGAATATCGTTCAGACAGCCTATCGTATCTTCACCAAGGTGATCCGTGAATATCTGGATCATCCGGAATACAGGAAGAACTTCCCATTCTCAGAGGAACTCGGGGAACTGATCCTTGTTCCGAATCTCTATGACAGTCTTCTTCCGATGACAAGATTTGATATCTTTTTCAATGAAGAGGATCATACGTTCAAATTCTGCGAGATCAATACGGATGGCACCAGTGGGATGAACGAGGACAGGGTGCTGAATCAGGCCTTGAACTATAATCCCGCGCATACATATGTAAAGGAAAGCCATTCATTTCAGTCCTTTGAACTCTTTGATACCTGGGTGGAAACCTGTTTGTCTTTATATGACACTTATGAAAAGAAAGTCGAAAAGCCACATATCGCCATCGTGGATTTTCTCGAAAATGGCACCGTCACCGAGTTTGAGGAATTTAAAAAGCGATTTCAGAAATACGGATATTCCTGTGAAGTGTGTGAGATCACAAAAATGAAATATCGGGATCATGTGTTGTATTCCCCCTCCGGACAGCCGGTGGACCTCATATACAGAAGAGCGGTCACCACGGATATCATGGCCCGTTATGATGAAGTACAGGATTTTACAGAAGCTGTCCGCCACCAGGATGTCTGCGTAATGGGATCATTCTGCACCCAGATCATTCACAATAAATGGCTTTTCAAGGCATTGCGTGAGCAGCCCACATTAAGCCTCCTGACAAGAGAGGAACAGATGTTTGTAAAGGAACATATTCCCTATACGAATCTGCTGGATGAGCATTTCTGCGACGTGAATCAGGTGACCGCGGATAAGGACCGGTGGATTATCAAGCCACTGGACTCCTATGCGTCAAAAGGCGTGTTTGCGGGCATGGATTACAGCAAGGAAAAATGGAATGCAATTGTAATGAAAAATCTCAATAAAGGATCTATTTATCAGGAATATTGTCCCCCGTACCGGACGGAGAATATCTGCTTTACGGATCAGGAGGCAGCATTTAAACCTTACAGCAATATGTCCGGTCTTTTTGTATATAACGGAACATTTCAGGGGGTATATTCCAGACTGTCCGACGGAGGCATCATTTCATCCCAGTACAACGAAAAAGAAGTAGCCACATTGGTTTTGTAATGTATGTCTGTCCGTCGGGTAAGGAGTAAGGCATACCCGACACTCCCTTCAGGAA
>DHDO01000104.1:14834-14960 GCA_002399435.1 Firmicutes bacterium UBA4874 | reverse complement strand
AAGTGATCCATGAAAGGTTCCTTCCAAATTATATAGGAATTAAAGGATAATGATATGAGAGATATATTGTTCAATATCAAGGAATGGAAGGATTCGTTCAAGCCTTCCGAAAAAAAAATAGCGGAG
>DHDO01000104.1:14230-14627 GCA_002399435.1 Firmicutes bacterium UBA4874 | reverse complement strand
AGCATTGTCCGGTTTTCCAGGACCCTCAGCCTGAAGGGATTTCAGGAGCTGAAAATCAAGATTGCCGCATCCCTGACCCGGCAGGATCCTTCCCAGAGCGACAGCATTGGCGGCATCAACAGAGACGATTCCACCACCACCATCATGACGAAAATCGTGGAGTTCAACAGGCAGGCGATTGACCAGACAGCCTCCGTGCTGGACATCAGTGAACTGGACAAAGCCATCGGCATCTTATCCAGGGCCCAGCGGATTGATTTTACAGGGATGGGAGCGTCCGGCATCGTGGCCTATGATGCCATGACAAAGTTCATCCGAATCAATACCTTATGTCACTACTATCCGGACAGCCATCTGCAGCTGACATCCGCAGCCAATCTGACAAAAAATGACGCTG
>DHDO01000104.1:12704-13969 GCA_002399435.1 Firmicutes bacterium UBA4874 | reverse complement strand
TGGGAGCCATGGCATCCCGTATCGCTCAGATGAACCTGATTGATATCCTGTTTGTAAATGTGGCGATGAAAAAATACGATAAAAGTATGGAGTCCCTGGAGAATACCAGCGGAGCCACTTCGATCCGAAAGGTCTGAGCGGCCTGCACCTGGGGCGAAAACACACAAATACCCCTGTGCTGCATAAAACTTACAGGGATATGGATGGCGCTGCAGAACGAAGTTACGAGGAGATGATGCGTTCACATGAAAGATCAAAAGGGTTCAGAAAAAGATTCGGATAAAAGCAGTAAATTGGTTAACGGCAGTCAATCAGAAGATAGTCAATCAGAAGATAAAAAAATGCAAAACACCGGGGATCTGCTGGGTTCCCTGACAACGGAACAGCAAAACAGCAACAGCTGGAACATCGACCGGATCGATACTCTGGATATCCTGAAAGTGATGAATGCGGAAGATAAAAAGGTGGCTTATTCGGTGGAAAAAAGTCTGGAGGATGTTGCCCGGGCGGTGGACCAGATCGTCCCCCGGATGAAAACAGGCGGCCGGCTTCTGTATTTCGGCGCGGGAACCAGCGGAAGACTGGCAATCCTGGATGCTGCGGAATGTCCGCCTACCTTTGGTACGGATCCACAGCTGGTTCAGGGGTTCATGGCAGGAGGACAGAATGCCTTCCACATCGCGCAGGAGGATATCGAGGACAGAAAGGAAGAAGGCATCAGAGAGGCCCAAAGGCAGGAGATCACCGGCCGGGACACTGTCGTCGGTCTGTCCGCCAGCGGCCAGGCAGCCTACATTATCGGAGTTTTGGAAGAAGCCGGAAGGCATGGTGCCCTTACCATTTCCATTACCTGCAACGAACACTCTGTCCTGGATCGGGCAGTGGATATCTCCATTAACACCGTGGTGGGTCCGGAGATATTGATGGGTTCCACCCGACTCAAAGCCGGGACAGCACAAAAAATGATCCTGAATATGATTTCCACTGCCGTCATGGTCAAGCTTGGAAAGGTATACAAGAACCTGATGGTGGACCTGAATCCCAAAAACAAGAAGCTGATCGAACGGGCCAAGAGGATTATCATGCTGGCTACCGGCGTATCCTACCGGGAAGCGGAGGATTACCTGGATCAAAGTCACCGGAGTCCCAAGACAGCCATCGTCATGATCGAAACAGGATCCGATTATGAAGCCGCCTGCAAATGGCTGAAAGAAGAAGACGGATTCATCGTAAAGGCCGTGGAACATGCACACAAGGCACATGAA
>DHDO01000104.1:8877-12589 GCA_002399435.1 Firmicutes bacterium UBA4874 | reverse complement strand
ACATGAAGATAAGGAACATGGGCACAAGGAAAATGAACACAAGGAACATGAGCACAAGAGCAACTGAACAGCAAAAGGGTCCGGCAAAGGGAATGCTTCAACCTGGCCGGGCGCCTAAATCCAAACCCTATAAAAAGGAGGAAGAAACAGCATGTCCAATGCATCCATGCAGTACCGAACCATCAGTCCTAAAACAAATCGGCAGAAAGTCGGCAGGAAGATATGGGCCAACCGATGGATCTATCTGATGATTCTTCCGGTTGTGGTCTACTACATTTTGTTTCATTACTGGCCCATGCTTTGGCTGCGGATTGCCTTCTACGATTTCCGGATCCTGAAGGGGTTCGCAGGAAGCAAATTCGTGGGATGGAAACACTTTCAATCCTTTATGAACAATCCGGATTTTCTGGGCATTATGTGGAATACGCTGTATCTGAACATTCTGAGTCTGGTCTTTTCCTTCCCCGCCCCGATTATCTTTGCAATTCTACTGAACGAACTGGCAGGAGGAAAATTCAAAAAGGGTGTGCAGACCATCAGTTATCTGCCGCATTTCCTTTCCATTGTGGTGGTCGTAAGTATGATCCGGAATATCCTCTCCCCTTCCTTGGGCATCGTCAACTCCGTCCTGAAACAACTGGGAGGAAAGGAAATCTACTTTATCGGAGAGCCCAGATATTTTCGCCCCATTATGATCCTTTCCGGAATATGGCAGGAAATAGGCTGGGGTTCCATTATCTTTCTGTCTGCCATTGCCGGAATCAATACGGAGCTATATGAATCAGCCGTCATCGACGGCGCCAGCAGATGGAAACGGGTTCTGCACATTACTCTCCCGGGCATATCGCAGACCGTTATTATCATGCTGATCCTGCGGATCGGATCCCTGTTGTCAGTGGGATTTGAAAAGGTTTATCTGATGCAGAATTCCCGAAATCTAGGTGTATCCGAAGTATTATCTACTTATGTCTATAAAAGAGGTATGGTGAACAACAACTACAGCCTGGCAACCGCTGTCGGCTTGTTTAACGGAGTGATCAGTCTGGTCCTTGTGGCATTGGCAAACAAATTGAGCAAAAAGTATTCAGAAATCAGTTTAATATAGAGAATGAAGAAGGGGGAAGTTCTCATGTCGGCTTCAACCATGAAAACCAAAGGAGAAAAGGGATTTGATGTTTTCAATGTGATTCTCATGTGTCTCCTGATTATTTTGTTTCTCTACCCGATATTGAATGTACTGGCCATATCGCTCAGCTCCAGTTTCCCGGTACAGCGGGGGGAAGTGACCTTTTACCCCATCCATATAACAGGAAAAGCCTATCACAATATTTTCAACAATCAGCATATCTGGAGATCCTACGCCAATACCATCTATGTAGCAGTGATCGGCTGTGTGCTGGGAATTATTTTTAGTACAGCCGCGGCATACCCGCTGGCATTTGGCGACTTTTACGGGAAAAAGCCCTATGCGTTCATGATCCTGTTTACCATGTGGTTTGGTGGCGGCATGATCCCGTCCTATCTGGTCATGCGGAATCTGAAATTGTTGAATACCCATTGGGCATTGATACTCAGTTCCCTGGCTCCGGCCTACTATATCATCATTCTGAGAAGTTTTTTTCAGAGCATCCCCATATCCCTGATTGAGTCGGCCAGGCTGGACGGGGCAAATGATGTGGTCTGCATGACCCGGATTGTCATTCCGGTCTCGAAACCGGTTCTTGCCACGGTGGCACTCTGGTTCATCGTCGGGCACTGGAACAGCTTCCTGCTGCCCCTCATGTATTTGAATGACACAGACAAATACACCCTGCAGGTGGTCCTGCATGATATCGTTCTACAGGCCTCCGGAAAATTATATGAGGTGGAAGCAGCGGTGCATGCCGGGGAAGGCAGCATGGTGATCCCGCAACAGGTGCAGAATGCCGTGATTTTCGTATCCCTGATCCCCATGCTGATTATCTACCCGTTTCTTCAGCGTTATTTTGTAAAGGGTATCTTCATCGGATCCATCAAGGCCTGAAAGAAGTACACAAGGATTCCCCCTGCCTGGTTTACGGGGAATCCATAAAATAAAAAAACAATTCACACTGGAAAGGAGTCGGAAAGAATGAAAAAAAGGACCGTAAGGCAGATTGTCGGGCTTGTATTGGCATTGGTAATGCTCTCCGCATTCATCGGCTGTTCCAAGGATAATGCGAAAACAGGCAATCCAAAGCCGCAGGAATCTGCAAAAACAGGCACGGGAGGCAAGGATTCCGAAAAAGAAAAGGGGCCCCTGAAATTCAGCTACATGAGCACCATCTGGGGCGTCCATCCCCAGGACGGAACTCCCATCTTTGACGAACTCATGAAACGGACCAACACCGAAATTGATTTTCACTGGTATCCCACAGATCAGTACCAGGAAAAAGTAACCGCAATACTGGGCTCCGACAATATACCGGATGTCCTTTCCGGGGGAGGAACCGCCAGATTGGTGGACGAAGGCGCGATCATCCCCCTGGACGACCTGCTGGAAAGCCACGGGAAAAATATTCTCGCCCAGCTGACGGATGACGATTACCCGTATATGCGCTCCGCCAGGGATGGACATATTTATACCGTACCATTTATCCTGGATTTCCCGCCTGCCTATGCCATGCAGGTCCGGAAGGACTGGCTGGACAACGTGGGAATCACAAAAATGCCTGAAACATGGGACGAATGGAAGACCGTCTGGAAGGCCTTTAAGGATAAGGATGCCAACAAGGACGGGGACGCCACCAACGAGATTCCCTATGCAGGAGATGTATATAGCCTGCTGCCGGCCTTTGGAATCAATGTTTCCAGCAAAATCGGCTTTACCGTGGACTCCGGCGGGAAATACACTTTAATGTACGAGATGCCGGAATTCCGGACATTCCTGAAAGAAATGCAGTCCATGTACAAGGAAGACCTGCTGGACAAGGAATTCGCCACCCGGGGCACCTTTGTTGACAATCCCGAGCTGGAGAAGGTACTGTCCGCAAACCTGGTCGGTTCAGTGATGACATGGGCAGCCAATACCCGATCCTCCACGGAAGCCATGAGAGAGATCGATCCGAAAGCCGCCATGATCGGCGTACCGCCCATCAAGGGACCGGACGGAAAGCAGGGCATTCCCTCCCGGGTACGGGTCTCCCCTACTGCTTCCATTACCATTGCAGGTGAAGACAAGGCGGAGAAGATTATCGACTTCTTCAATTACGTATTCAGCGAGGATGGCATTAAACTCATGTCCTACGGACTGGAAGGGACCCATCATGAGATCAAGGACTCCAAGCCTGTGCTGAAGGAACCCTACATCAACTCCTTTGATGATGCCCGGAAAGCCGGACTGAACTTTACCCCATTCCCGCATCTGTTTACGGAAGATGCCTATATGCAAATCACAACCGGCGGCAAAACCTATGAAGAGCTGACGGAGCCCATGCAGTACTTCTATGACGCATTGTATGCCGGTAAGGATTTCTTCTTCACTCCGGTTCCGACACTGACCACGGATGCCTACTCGGAGAAACAGGCGGATATTATGCCAAAACTGGAAGCCATGGTGGCACAGTGTGTCATCGGAGAACTTTCCGTGGACGACTTTTACAAGGAATATGATAAACTGAAACCCATCGGCCTGCAGGATATTCTGGATCAGGGAGAGAAAGCCTGGAAAAAGATCAGTAAATAATTTGGAAAT
>DHDO01000104.1:8349-8653 GCA_002399435.1 Firmicutes bacterium UBA4874 | reverse complement strand
ATATGAAACCCATACTGTGCGGGATCGACCGGATCGAAGCAGATCCCAAAATCCTGAAAAATCAGAAAGTCGGTCTGATCACCAATCACACCGGTGTAAGCCGGGAGCTCGACAGTACCATCGATATCCTGAAGGAATCGGGAAATCTGGTTTGCCTGTTTGCCCCGGAACATGGGGTCCGGGGGGAATTGCAGGCAGGAGCAGCCGTATCGGACTCCGTTGACAGGAACAGCGGCGTAAAGGTATACAGTCTGTATGGAAAGAACCGAAAGCCCACGGAAGCCATGCTCCGGGATGTAGACGC
>DHDO01000104.1:7066-8087 GCA_002399435.1 Firmicutes bacterium UBA4874 | reverse complement strand
GAATTTACCTCCTTTATCGGCAGATATCCCATTCCGGCGAGATACGGCCTTACCACAGGAGAGCTGGCCGGACTGATCAACTGCGAATTTGGCATCGGCTGCGACCTCGAAGTCGTAAAAATGGATGGATGGAAACGGGATA
Source organism: Firmicutes bacterium UBA4874 (assembly GCA_002399435.1). Taxonomy (GTDB): domain Bacteria; phylum Bacillota; class Clostridia; order Caldicoprobacterales; family DTU083; genus UBA4874. Next base: position 7,945 of record DHDO01000104.1, on the reverse strand, counting down.
TGTACTTTGAAGAGACCGGCCTGGATTTCCTGCCCCCCTCCCCCAACATTCCAACCCTGGATACTGCTCTCGCCTATATTGGAACCTGTCTGTTTGAAGGAACCAATGTATCGGAAGGCAGAGGTACCACCCAGCCGTTTTTGATGATCGGAGCGCCATGGATGAACGGAATTCAGACAGCACGGGAATTGAATCATCTGAATCTTCCCGGCGTGAAATTTTGCCCCTGTTATTTTACTCCCACATTTTCAAAATACGAAGGGGAACACTGTGAAGGAATCCGGATCCAGATACGGGACAAATACCGCATTCCGTCGTTTCGGATGGGAGTGGCAATCCTTTGCATCCTGCATGAAAATGATGAAGAATTTTCCTTTTTGCCGCCTTATAAGGCAGGCGGAACGGCCCCATTCGACCTGCTGGCCGGAACGAAAGAGCTGAAAGCAGCCATTCAGAATGGAGGTGTCAATTCCTTCCTGGAAGACGCGGACTCCCATCTTGCCGGCTTTGAAAAGATCCGGCAAAAGTATTTTCTGTACTGAGAAAATGCCACTCATATGCGATGGGTCAGGTGGAGAATCATCAGGTAGAAAAATACCGGCAATACAGCCAGAATCCAGGCAAGAGAATCCAGGCAAGGATGAAGAAGCCAGGGAAAGGACAAAAACAATGAATCCAAAGAGTCCAATGGATACCACAGGTACGGTGGATCCAACAAATACGACAAATCCTATGATGGATCAAACAGATACAGCAAATCCAGCAGATAGGACGGATCCAACAGATACGGCAAATTCAACAGATAGGACGGATCCAACAGATGCGGCAAATCCTATGATGGATCAAACAGATACAGCAAACCCAGCAGATACGGCAAAC
>DHDO01000104.1:3962-6928 GCA_002399435.1 Firmicutes bacterium UBA4874 | reverse complement strand
CGGCAAACCCAACAGATAGGACAGATCCAACAGATACCCTAAAAAAGACAGAATCAGGATATATCATGGGAATTGACGGCGGCGGGACCAAAACGCTTCTGAAAATAGCGGGCCCCGAAGGAAATCTGCTGGCATCCTGTCAGAGCGGGCCGACCAACCTGTACAGTGGCAGCACGGACACGGTCCGGGAAAATCTTGAACAGGCCATTCAGGGCGGTCTGGCACAGGCGCAGATCCGCATGGAGGATCTCGGCTGCGTCAGCCTGGGAATGGCGGGAGCGGACCGGCCGCAGGATCATGTCATTTTGAAAGAGCTTCTTGCAGGGATTGGAATCCGGTGCCGTATCCTTATCACAAACGATGCAGTTGCCGCCCTTTATGGCGCTCTGGGCAAGGGAGAAGGAATCATCCTTGTTTCCGGGACCGGCTCCATCTGTTACGGTCAAAAGGCGGACGGATCCTCCCACCGGGCAGGCGGCTGGGGACATATTATCGGAGATGAGGGCAGCGGATACGATATCGGCCGGCAGATCCTGATGGAAGTCATGAAAAGTTATGACGGACGCAGGGAAAAAACCATTCTGTCATCCCTGCTGAGGGATGAATGGAACCTGCCCTCCCCTGAAAGTATGCTCCCTTTTGTATATCATTCCGAATCCGGCAAAAGCGACATTGCCGCACTGGGCGTACTGCTGGACCCGGCCTGTGAAGCCGGGGATCCGGCGGCCCTGCGCATTGCACGGAAAGCTGCCCGGGAATTGTTCCTTTGCGTCGAATCCGTACTGAACGCCCTGCGGTTTCCGGAAAACCGGACGGTACTCGCCATGCAGGGCGGTGTCCTGGTGAAAGGAAAACAGGTAAAAAAAGAGCTGACCTGCCTGCTGAACCACGCCTATCCGATGGTCTGCATCCGGGAATCCCTGGGGGATGCCGCATGGGGAGCCATTCAGATGGCGGCAGAAAAGCAGTCGGGGTCAGCCGGCGCAAATCCGGGTGCCGACACCGGATCATGAGTTCAAACACTCCGGTCCGGGTACCGACACCGGATCATGAGCTCAGGCTTCTCCGGTCCGGGTACCGACACCGGATCATGAGCTCAGGCTTCTCCGGTCCGGGTACCAAGACCGGATCATGAGCTCAAACTCTCCGATCCGGGTACCGACACCGGATCATGAGTTCAAATACTCTGTTCCGAACGCCCAATCGTTGGGCCGTAGGTCATACCCGGCTGGCATGAATCGTTCATTCGTTTTCAGACTATCATTTCATTCCGGATGGTGAAACCGGGTAAGAAACTCCTTCACCTGAAATTTTTCATCCATTTCCCGTACAAGTCTGCTAATCTTTCCACGGTTTGTATATCTCAGCAGAATCAGGTTGCATAGCCAGATCAGGATCAGATAATCCGGATAATTCTGCAAAAACAGATAAATACCGACCAGAGCCATACCGAATACCACCATCAGTCCATCCACTTCAGTTGGCAGAGGTTTCCCATGGGAGACCTGTCGTCCGAAAAGCGACAAAACTGCAAGAATAATGGCATACACCAGGGATACCCGGAATTGTGTCAACGCGCTCCACACTCCGAAAGTCACGGCGATGGCCTTCCCTCCCTGAAATCCAAGGAAGGGAGAAAAGACATGTCCCAGTATGGGCGCAAGGGCCACAGGAATCATTCCCATCCCTTGAATGGAATCATTCCTCAGCAGAAGTACAAGGGGAAAATAACCTTTCAGAAAATCCAGCACAACGCCGGTCAATCCCAGCTTGTACCCCGCTGCATGCCATAAATTGAAGGCGCCCGGATTGCCGTCTCCCACCTTTGTCAGATCCTTATTCACCAGCCGCGCCAACCAATAGGAAAACATCAGGGAACCGCAAAAATACTCTACAATCATATACAGCACAATCATTGATTTTGTCCACCCCCTGCATGAACCTGACGCCCCTTCCAGGGAATGCTGCCGACAATGTTTAACCGGTAATGGGAATACAGCATGATATAGATCATAAATAAAGAAGATAAGCCATGAAAAACAGGTATAAGTGCTTTATAATTGCCGGTATACTTCACAAAATAGAAAATCTGTACGGTATAGATCAGGTAACTGACTAAAAACCAGCGTGCTGAAGTACGTCCCAGGATCAGTATAAGCGGGGTCAGAATTTCGATCGTCACCAAACCGACGACCCACATCGCCACCAGACATATAGTAGAATGCTGCATGGCGTTCATGCCGCTTATGGCGCCTTTCCCAAATCCCTCTATTTCGCTTCTCAGGCCTCCCGGATACATACGATAGGAAACCTGATCCATTCCAAGGAAATTGTTCACGGGAATCCCGGATTCCGAAAAACGTTTCCCCAGGCTCAAATCATCCATGATCTCGGACCGGACACCGCTGTGCCCTTTGATTTTCGCATAATCCGATCTTGCCGCCACAATGCAGGAGCCATACAGCCCATGGGTATCGCTTTTTCTCTCAAAGGGAGAAGTAAAAACCAACAATCCGAGAATGTTCAGGACCATGGAAAACCGCTCATAAAATTTTTCCATATGATGGTATGGTATAACGGAAATCGCCCCGCCACATCGTTCCCTGGTGGCGATAAGAGAATACAGGGCATTTGGAGCAAGCCGCACATCGGCATCCAGGAAAACCAGGATCTCTCCCGTTGAGTGCAGATACCCATTCCAGACGGTCCAGTTCTTGCCGGTCCACCCTTCCGGAAGCGGAGGGTTGGAAACAATCCGGACAGGATATTCCTCTGCAATTTCCCTGGTGCGATCGGAGGAAAAGTCATCCACAACAATGATTTCATCGGGCTGTAATGTCTGCTCCTTCAGGGAACGCAGCAGATTGGGAAGGCTTTTTTCCTCATTCCTGGCTGGAATAATAACAGAAATACTGTGTTTCACTTCCTGGGCTCCTATGTTGCCAGCTCCTATGTGCCCAGCTCCT
>DHDO01000104.1:3605-3802 GCA_002399435.1 Firmicutes bacterium UBA4874 | reverse complement strand
TCCTTCGTGCACAGCTACCCTGTGTCCAGTTCCTATGTGCACAGCTCCTTCGTGTCTTGCGTCCAGGGCTTTTCCTTTGGTACGGTCCAGTTGGAGATTGGCAAACAAAATAAAACCTGTCATACTAAGAAGAAAATAAATAAGGACAATGATCAAAGAAATCACACTCCTCCTTTTTATACCTTTGATGCTTTATA
>DHDO01000104.1:2605-3311 GCA_002399435.1 Firmicutes bacterium UBA4874 | reverse complement strand
GGAAGATCCGGTATCTGCCAATCAATCGGCTCCTGCCCCGTGCCTGTCAGAAAGGCATTGGCCCGGGAAAAATGCCGGCACCCGAAGAACCCCCTGTTGGCAGAAAGCGGGCTGGGATGCACCGAAGTCAGCACAAGATGCCTGCTGTTGGTAATATAGGCAGCCTTGCTCCTCGCATTGCTTCCCCACAAAAGGAACACAACCGGTGTGGATTTTTCATTCAGCATACGGATGATTCGATCCGTAAAGATCTCCCATCCCACATTGCGATGGGAATTGGCCTGACCCGCCACAACAGTCAGACTGGTATTCAGCAGCAGGACCCCCTGTTTTGCCCACGGAATCAGGGATCCGTTGTTTGGAATATAGCATCCGAGATCCGTCTCCAGTTCCTTGTAAATGTTTACAAGTGAAGGAGGAATCCGGACTCCCTTCTGCACGGAAAACGCCAGCCCATGAGCCTGTCCCGGCCCATGATAAGGATCCTGCCCCAATATAACCACCTTGGTATCCTTATAGGAAGTTAGCCGCAGTGCTTCGAATATCTTGTACATATCCGGATAAATGGTCTTCATCCCATACTCCCGTTTCAGGAACTGTCTCAGCTTCAGATAGTAATCCTTTTTGAATTCATCCTTCAACAGATCGTCCCAATCATTTCCCAATGGTATCAAACTATCACCTTATCATCTTTTTGGTCTTTTTG
>DHDO01000104.1:1421-2354 GCA_002399435.1 Firmicutes bacterium UBA4874 | reverse complement strand
TAAGATCTTCCCGGGACTTTCCTTAGATCTTCCTGAGAGATCTTCCCGGGACTTTCCAGAGATCTTCCTGAGAGATCTTCCCGGGATTTTCCTGAGATCCTCCCTTCTGAGATCCTCCTGAGCTTTTCCTGAGATCTTTCCGGAGATATTACTGAGATCTTCCCGAGCTTTTCCTTCTCAGGAATCCTGAAGCACCCGAAATCCAGCAAAATCCTTTAATCTCCTTATCTTTTGCAGAGTTCCGACCATTCTTACAAAAATTCAATACTCTATGCATATAGTATCACATGAAAACCTGAATTGCCACATGGATTTTGCCAAAAAAACGTTATAAACCCTATAACATCATTCACAGCACCTTCACATTTTCTTCATAGAGTGATACTATAATGACAATAGAAGGAGGCCTGAGGAATGGGTCAATTTTACCCAACTTTATTGAAGATACTGATGATTGTTTTATTGGTTCGGGCCGGCCTGTCCATCCTGACCGGGATAATAGTAACCAGGAAAATGAAGAAAGCAGAGAAGAATGCCATTCGACTGGATCCGAGGGACCTGGAGCTGCTGAAGCAAAAATTGGAGGAACAGGAGTCCAAACCTCAGCTCCAGCCTGCAGAAGAGAATATGGTCCGGGATGACTGCTGCGGCAAGCTGATTGAAAAGAGTAAAGCTTATATTATATACAAAAATAACCAATATCATCATTTCTGCAGTTGGGAGTGCAGGCAGAAATACCTTGAAAATATGGGCTGAAAGCCGCTCCCAGGCAGAAATTAAATAAACAGCAGACAGGAGATAAACAAGGCAGGTTCACTTTGATAACTTGCCTGTTTTTTTCGCCAAATTCACATTTCGTCTGCATCTTCTGTCCAAAAACAGTCTGCCAAAACTCCGATGTAGAAAGCCGTAGAAAGCCACACCTTTTTGTTT
>DHDO01000104.1:0-1282 GCA_002399435.1 Firmicutes bacterium UBA4874 | reverse complement strand
TTTTTGTTTTCTTCAACAGCTGTGCTATAATATTGACGCATTTGGAAAACAATATTTTATTGGAGAGGAATGCAGAAGAAAAATATGGGAGCCATGAGAACAGAACGGACATGGCATGCAATGTAGAAAACAACTTAAGCGATGCAACGCAAGCTGGAAAGGATGTATTTCATGGCAAAACGAAAGAAAAACCGGACCACTTTCCAAAAGATTCTGATCATATCGCTGTTTCTGGCTGTTTACAGTCTGCTAAGCTATACCGGAGTATTGAATGGCAGCAAGAATGCCAGCCAGAATCCGATGGGTACAATAGAAGTCCACTTTATCGATGTCGGGCAGGGAGATTCCATTTATATCAAAATGCCTTCCCAGGACATTCTGATTGATGCCGGGGAACGGGGACAGGGAGATGCTGTTATCAGCTACCTTAGAAATCAAAATGTCCAGGATCTGGAACTTGTCGTCGGGACCCACCCCCACTCTGATCATATCGGAGGATTGGTCAATGTCCTGAAGACTTTCCCCACAAAGGAAGTCGTCGATCCCGGAGTCGTACATACCAGTAAGACTTATGAGGAGTATCTGCAGCTGATCGACACGAAGAACATAACGTTTACCGAAGGCCGTGCAGGTATGCACCGCACCTATGATGACGGCACCAGGCTGGAGATCCTCTCCCCCACCAATCCGGATGAAAAGGATCTGAATGAGGATTCTGTCGTAATCAAGCTGACTCACGGCAATGTCGCCTTTTTATTTACCGGAGATGCGGGAAACCAGTCCGAAAAGGAAATCTTGAGCAATGGATATTCCCTGAAAAGTACGGTCCTGAAAGTCGGGCATCATGGCAGCTACGGCAGCACAAGCAGGCGTTTCCTGAAAGCAGTCTCCCCGAAGGTGGCCATTATTTCGTGTGGCACGGGGAATCCCTATGGGCATCCCCATAAGGTGACGCTGAGGAAACTGAAAGCGGCAAATGCCGACATTTATCGTACGGACCAAAATGGCAGCATCGTCGTAAAAACCGATGGGAAAACTTATCAGGTAACAACGGAACGAACGGAACGAGCGGAACGAACGGAATGATAAACAAAGAGCAAAGTTCTTTAAAGGAAACAGGGAGGAAAGTTATGAGAGCAGTAGTGGATCGGATCGAAAATCAAACCGCAGTGCTCCTCTTCGGGGATAAAGAGATCAAGGTCAATATGCCATTAAAACTCCTGCCTGCGGGGACCAGGGAAGGAAGCTTCCTACAGGTTGATTTTACCCTGGACCGGGAAGG
>DHDO01000090.1:43786-50994 GCA_002399435.1 Firmicutes bacterium UBA4874 | reverse complement strand
GTACTTTTTCTATTCACATTTTTCATCCCAACAGGCAATGCCGGCTGCCCGGACATCAACATTTAAAAGGCCGGAAGTTTCCTTCCGGCCATTGGTGAACTTATTTGGCATCCACTTTGGCCATATGGACGATCAGATCCACGACCTTGTTGGAATAGCCCCACTCATTGTCATACCACGCAATCAGTTTGACAAAGTTGGAATTCAATGCAATACCGGCCCCCGCATCAAAGATGGAGGTCCTGGGATCCGTCAGGAAATCGGAAGAAACCACCTGGTCCTCCGTATAACCCAGAATCCCCTTCATTTCATTTTCCGAAGCATGTTTCATGGCAGCTTTGATTTCATCATAGGAAGCAGCCTTTTCCAACCGGCAGGTCAGATCCACAACGGATACATCGACGGTCGGGACGCGGAAGGACATGCCGGTCAGCTTGCCGTTCAGCTCGGGAATAACCTTGCCGACTGCCTTGGCTGCGCCGGTGGAAGACGGAATGATATTGGCAGAAGCGGCACGTCCGCCTCTCCAGTCTTTCTTGGACGGACCATCCACGGTCTTCTGGGTCGCCGTGGTGGAATGTACGGTGGTCATCAGGCCTTCGGCAATGCCGAAATGATCCTGCAAAACCTTTGCCAGAGGCGCCAGGCAGTTTGTGGTGCAGGAAGCGTTGGAAACAACCTTCATGTCACTGGTGTATTTGTCCTGGTTGACCCCCATGACAAACATGGGCGCATCCTTGGAAGGAGCAGAAATAACAACCTTTTTGGCACCGCCCTTGAAGTGGGCAGAAGCCTGCTCGATGGTCTTGAATACGCCGGTGGACTCCACTATGTACTCCGCACCGCATTCACTCCAGGGGATCTCCTCCGGTTTCATGCTTGCATATACACTGACTGCCTGCCCATCCACAACCAATTTGCCATTTTCTGTTTTAATGTCTCCCTTGAACTGGCCATGTACGGTATCATAGCGGAGCATGTACGCCATATAGTCCAAATCGATGAAAGGATCATTAATGCCGACCACTTCAACATCGGGGTTGCCCAGAGAGGCACGGAAAACCAGACGTCCAATCCGACCAAATCCATTAATACCAACTTTCACTTTCATATAATAACCTCCTATCGTTTTGTTACGTTTCCAGTTCTTATTCTATAACACTTTTTCCCGGTTGACAAGTCTGTCCAGGCAAAACTGTGAAAAAAATAACATTCTATCTGCATTTTATTGCGACCTCTGCAGATAAGCGTTGATGAACATGTCCAGATCCCCGTCCATCACTGCCTGGATATTCCCGGTTTCCACATCCGTCCGATGATCCTTGACCATATTGTAAGGATGAAAGACATAGGAACGGATCTGGCTTCCCCACTCGATTTTCTTCAGTTCCCCTTCTATTTCATCCTTTTTCTCCCGGTTTTCCTGCTCCTTCAGTGCCAGCAATTTGCCCCGCAGCATTTTCATGGCGGTTTCCCTGTTCTGAATCTGGGATCGCTCGTTCTGGCAGGTTACCACAATACCGGTAGACAAATGGGTAATCCGGATGGCGGAGGAGGTCTTGTTGACGTGCTGCCCGCCAGCGCCGCTGGAACGGTAGGTATCCACCCTCAGATCCTCCGGTCGGATCTCGATCGTATTGTCATCCTCCAGCTCCGGCATAACATCCACCGACGCAAAGGAGGTGTGGCGCCGGCCGGAGGAATCAAAGGGAGAGATCCGGACCAGCCGATGGACCCCTTTTTCCGCTTTCAGATAGCCATAGGCATTTTCTCCGATCACGTGAAGGGTCGCACTTTTGACACCTGCTTCCTCCCCGGGCAGAAAATCCAGGGTTTTGACCTCATATTCTTTGCTCTCGCACCATCGGGTGTACATCCGGAGAAGCATGGATGTCCAGTCCATGGCTTCCGTTCCGCCGGCACCGGCATGGAGGGATACAATGGCATTGTTGGCATCATAGGGCCCTTTGAGCAGGGCGTTTAGACGCATCTTTTCCACGTCCCTCTCCAATTGCTCCACATTGCCTTGTACTTCCTCCACAACAGAAGAGTCCTCCATCTCCTGGCCCAGGTCAATCAGGACTTCCGTGTCCTCCAGCCTGCTTTTGGTCCGGTTATAGGATTCCAGTTTCCTTTTCAGGGACTTGGTTTCCTGATTTACCTTCTGCGAGCGTTCCAGATCATTCCAGAAATCCGGAACGTTCATCTGTTCTTCCAATTCCTCTATTCTCTGCTGACATCCAGGGATGTCAAAGTGAATCACCTACCTTTAAAAGAGTCTTCCGGACGGACTGCAGCTTTTGCTTTGCTTCCTCCAGCTCTATCATATCTTCACACCTTTCCCAATTTTCATACGCCGGATTTCCCAATCCGGCCAATCCTTAAAACACAATCCTTGCTTGCTACAGATTGGCACCGCAGCAATTCTTATATTTCTTCCCGCTTCCACAGGGACAGGGATCATTGCGCCCGATCTTTCTGTTCCGGTTGACTGCCGGCTTTTTTGGCCTGTTCTCCCCATGAGTGGCGGAAATGGGCTCGGCTACCTTTTCCCGTTTTGGAACATTGCTTTGCACCCGGACATGAAACAAAAGGGTCACGACTTCTTCCTGGATGTTCCTGATCATTTCCTCAAACATCTCATAGCCCTCTAATTTATACTCCTGCACAGGATCCCGCTGTCCGTATGCCCGCAGCCCGATCCCCTGCCGCAGCTGGTCCATGGCATCAATGTGGTCCATCCACTTCTGATCCACCACCCTTAAGGTAATCACCCGTTCCACTTCCCGCATCCGCTCGTTTCCGTTGATTTCTTCCTGGCTGCGGTAGACCTTTTCTGCGATTTTCATCAGCTCTTCCTTCGCAGTCGGCCGGGTCAGATCATAGATCCGTTCGTCGTCCGTGCTAAAGGTGCCCGGCGGAATGCAGATCTTTCCAAGATAGGTCAGGAGGCCCTTCCAGTTCCAATCCTCCGGATGGCTCGCATCCCCGGCATAGGTATCGACAGCGGAATCAATCAGGGTCGATACCATATCCATAATGCTGTCCCGCAGATTCTCCCCCTCCAGCACGCTGCGCCGCTGTTTATAAATAATCTCACGCTGTGTGTTCATGACATCGTCATACTGGAGTACATTTCTGCGGATATCAAAGTTATTGCCTTCCACCCGCTTCTGCGCCTGCTCGATCTGTCCGGAAAGGAGCTTGTGCTCGATGGGCTGATCCTCCTCCATTCCCAGGGAAGAAACAATCCCTTTGATCCGATCCGATCCAAACAGCCGCATCAGATCATCTTCCAGGGAAATATAAAACCGCGAGGATCCCGGATCTCCCTGACGGCCGGAACGGCCCCGGAGCTGGTTGTCAATGCGCCGGCTTTCATGCCGCTCCGTACCGATAATGTGCAGACCGCCCAGCTTTACGACCTGTTCCCATTCCTGCCTCGCCTGTGCGTCGTATTTCTGATGGAGGCGGGCGTATTGCTTTCGCGCCTCCAACAGCTCTTCATCGGCTGTCTCATTGAAACCGGTCACTTCGTTGAGCGTTTCATCGGAATAGCCCTGCTGCCTCATTTCCCTCCTGGCCAGCAGCTCAGGGTTCCCACCCAAAATAATATCGGTGCCGCGTCCTGCCATATTGGTGGCGATGGTAACGGCATTATACTTTCCGGCCTGGGCAATGATCTCGGCTTCCTTTTCATGGAACTTCGCATTCAATACCTGATGGGGAATCCCCCGGCGTTTCAGCATATCGCTCAGCATTTCGGAGGTCTCAATGGAAATGGTCCCCACCAGCAGAGGTTGCCCGGTGGCATGCCGCCGGGCAATCTCCTCCACCACTGCATTGAACTTCCCTTTTTCCGTAAGATATACCACATCGTTTAAATCCTCACGGATCATGGGCTTGTTGGTAGGAATGACGACAACATCCAGTCCATAAATGGATTCAAATTCATTCTCTTCGGTCTTTGCCGTACCGGTCATACCGGATAATTTGTGGTACATCCGGAAATAATTCTGAAACGTAATGGTGGCGAGTGTTTTGCTTTCCCGCTGCACCCTTACGTTTTCCTTTGCCTCAATGGCCTGATGCAGGCCGTCACTGTATCGCCTGCCCATCATAAGACGGCCGGTAAATTCATCCACTATGATGATCTGGTCGTCTTTCACCACGTAGTCCCGGTCCCGCTTCATCAGGGCATGGGCCCGCAGCGCCTGATTGATATGGTGGGACAATTCGATATTCTCCGGATCCGCCAGGTTCTCCAAAGAAAAATACTGCTCCGCCTTTTTCAGGCCTTCATCGGTCAGATTGACGGTATTGTCCTTTTCATCCTTTTCATAGTCCTGATCCGGTTTCAGGCGTACAACAAAGCGGTCCACGCGGAAATACATATCCGTGGATTTGTCGCCGGCCCCGGAGATGATTAACGGAGTACGTGCTTCATCAATCAGGATGGAATCCACTTCGTCCACAATGGCGAAGTTCAGTTCCCTCTGAACCATATCCTCCTTGTAAATGACCATATTGTCTCTCAGATAATCAAATCCGAACTCATTGTTGGTACCATAGGTAATGTCTGCGCCATAGCTCAGCCGCCGCTCCGCCGGCTCCATATCGTGTACAATCAGCCCTACGGAAAGGCCGAGGAACCGATGGATCTTGCCCATCCATTCACTGTCCCTGCGCGCCAGATAATCGTTGACCGTAACAATATGAACCCCTTTGCCGGTCAGGGCGTTCAGGTAAGCAGGCAGGGTCGACGCCAGGGTCTTCCCTTCCCCGGTCTTCATCTCCGCGATGCGCCCCTGATGCAGAACGATCCCGCCGATCATCTGCACATTGAAATGGCGCTGGCTGATGACCCGGACCGCAGCCTCCCTTACCACGGCATAAGCCTCGGGAAGCAGGTCGTCCAGGGACTCCCCGGCGCCATATCGGTTTTTGAACTCCATTGTCTTGCCCTTCAGCTGCTGATCGCTCAGCGCCTTCATGGAAGGCTCAAGAGATTCTATTTTATCAACGGTCTTCATCAACCGCTTTATTTCACGGTCATTGCTGTTTGTCAACAGCTTTTTGAACAGATTCGCCACTATTTCTCCACCTCTGCTTCCGCTCTCATTCTTTTATTTTAACATGGAAACGGAAAGGATACAAGGATTCGCAAAAAAGTTCGAAAATCCTGAAAGCAAAGAGGCAAAGAAATCCCTGAATCAATCATATTCCGGCTCAATCAGTCCGTATCTTCCATCCCGCCTTCTGTACACCACATTGGTTTCCCCGCTCTCCGCATTGGTAAACACAAAAAAGCTGTGGCCCAGCAAGTCCATCTGCATGAGGGCTTCCTCCACCGTCATGGGCTTGACGGCAAAACGCTTGGTGCGGACAACCTTGAGCTCCCTGGCACCGTCTTCAAACAGGGGCTCATCACTGAACAGCGGCTTTTCGTCCCTGAAAGCCCCCTTGCGGAAGCTCCGCTCCAACTTCGTCCGGTAACGGTGAATCTGATGTTCCAGTTTGTCCAGAACCTTATCGATGGATGCGTACATATCATCAGTGGATTCCTCTGCACGGAACAGCATCCCCTTGTGCGGAATGGTAACTTCCACAATATGCCGGCTTTTTTCAACCGACAAAGTGACCTGCACTTCCGTTTCCGGCTCAAAATAGCGCTCCAGTTTCCTGACCTTTTTGTTAATCTGATTCCTTAGTGCGTCCGTGATCTCAAGATTTTTCCCACTTATAATGATCTTCATGGTGGTCAGCTCCTTTCATCCATTGTAGGTATCTATTCGCCGTCAACGGAAAAATTCCTGTTTCACAGGAGGAAGCCGGCATTCTTCCGTTATTTTATTTTTACCCCGTTTGAAGATTCCCAAACAATTCTATGGTGTATATCATTGCGGAATGACTTATCCTGTCGGTTTTGCTGTTCTTTTGTCAAGTTCTCACTAGTTTTGCGGAAAACGACACATCCATATGAAAATATGTCAAACTATAGGCAGAAAGGAGGAGATCAATTGGAATTGAAGGAATTGGAAATCCGGATCCAGCAAAAACAACAGGAGCTGAATCAGCTGATTTTACTCAATAAGGAAGACCTGAGTTCCAACGAAATCCTCAGACTGAGCAACGAGCTGGATGATCTCATTTCTGCCTACATCGATCTCTCCGGGAAGGGAACCGAGCCATAACGCCTGTCCGGCACTGCGTTTTTCATCACGAAGACACGGCATAGAATCTTATCTTTGTCTTTTCATTCAACGGATCAAATTCCTTCTGTAACAGAACCTTCTGTTCTGTCACTTGCCACCGATAACCGGATTTCTTCAGCTTCATGCGGGTATACAGGGTTTTTGAGCCGTCCGTATGCATCAGATATACAAACAGCCCCCCATCCTCCGTGGGAAACGTCTTTTCACTGAGGGAGAGATCACAATGCTTTCCCGGAAAGTACGCGGACTTCAGGTCGTCTTCGGACAGGACCTTCAAGCTGGAAGTGCCCAGGCCTTCCTTCCTCATTTTTTTTGGATAGGCATAGAGATCCAAATCCCCTTTCAGGCAACGGTTCCACAGCTGACCTGCCTGTTCCGCCACCAGGGGAGCCTGATATCCGACAGTAAAACGATAATGGCCATATACTGCCCCAAAAAGCAGTACCGTTATGACCACAGTGGACAGAATGCGGCAGACCGCCGGCCTTTTCCTGCTTTTTCCTATACGGAAAAAGCTTTTCAGAAGATAGGATAACCATGGCAAAAAGATCAGAATTCCAATCCCGGTATAAACAATTCGAGCTGCTTTCATAATGCGCCTCCTACAGCACTCCTACAGCACCTTGCTCAGAAAAGATCTGGTGCGTTCACATACAGGATGATTGAAAAGGACATCGGGGGTATTTTCTTCTGCAATAATTCCTCCATCCATAAACAGAATCCGATCTCCCATTTCCCGGGCAAAGGCCATTTCATGGGTTACCACCACCATGGTCATTCCTTCCAGTACCAGCTGTTTCATCACGGCCAGCACCTCGCCCACCATCTCCGGATCCAGGGCAGAAGTCGGCTCATCAAAAAGCATGAGCTCAGGATCCATGGCCAGCGCCCTTGCAATGGCAACCCGCTGCTTTTGTCCTCCGGAAAGCTGGTTGGGGTAGGCATCTATTTTATCCGACAGTCCCACCTTGTGAAGAAGTTCCACCGCCCTGG
>DHDO01000090.1:41707-43591 GCA_002399435.1 Firmicutes bacterium UBA4874 | reverse complement strand
CAGTACTGTCATATGGGGAAACAGGTTAAACTGCTGAAATACCATTCCCACCTTTTGCCGCAGCTTGTTGATGTCTTTTTTTTGCTCCGTAAGAGAAACTCCGTCAATGAAAACCTCTCCGGAAGTGGGTTCCTCCAGCATGTTCAGGCATCTTAGAAACGTGCTTTTCCCGGATCCGCTGGGCCCGATGATGCAAACGACTTCTCCCCTGCGGATTTCATTGGTAATGCCCTTCAGTACGGAAAGGTTCCCGAAAGATTTATAAAGATCCACGACCTTAATCACTTTTCCTCATACTCCTTTCCGCATGGTTCAGAATCATGGTCATACATACGGTAATATACAAATAGATTACCGCAATGACCAGATAAGGCGTGTAATTTGAAAAAGTACGGCTGCGGACAATCTCCGCGCCGCGCATCAGATCATCCAGTCCAATGAAACCGGCAATGGCCGTTTCCTTCCACAAGGCAATGACTTCATTGCCCATACCGGGCAGAATGTTTTTGATCGCCTGGGGAATCACAATATAACGCATCCCCTGATAGTAGGACAAGCCGATGGAACGGGCAGCTTCCATCTGTCCCCTGTCCACAGCCTGTATCCCGGCACGGATCAGTTCCGCCACATAGGCACCGCTGTTCATGCCAAATGCAATGGAAGCCACGGTGACCTTCGGCATACTGGTGGTGGCAAATACGGCAAAATAGATGATCAACAGCTGCACCACAACCGGTGTTCCCCGGATCATATCAACGTACTTTCCCGCAGCCCCACTCAGCAACCTGTTGTTGGTCAGCCTGGCCACTGCGATCAGCAGTCCAATGACACTGCCGATCACCGCTGCAAACAATGTCAGCTGCACGGATATGCCCAGGCCTTTGACAAACAGCATATAGCGATTCTCCCGGATCAGATTGGCATAAATCTCATCGGACAGCATGGAAACGATGTCTCCAGCATACTTCATTCCCCTCACCATCTTTCCTTTCCCGCATTTTCCCTATTTATTGAAGAAAGGAATATTCCTTGACCCATTCATCAATCTTACCATCGGACTGGAGCTCACGGAGTACTTCGTTTATCACCTTTTGAAGGTTCTTATCGCTCTTGCGGACCGCCATGGCATACTCTTCGTCGTCTGCTGCCTTTTCGTCCAGGACAGCCAATCCGGGATTCTGTCCGGCGATCATCTGAGCAGGCAGGTTGTCAATCAGCACCGCATCCAGCCGGCCGTTCTTCAGATCAATGGCTGCTTCCGGGCCGTTATCAAACCGGACAACGTTTTTCGTATAATTCTCTTCCGCCACAATTGCCCCGGTCGTGCCCTTCTGTACACCAATGGCCTTGTCTTTCAGATCCTTCGTTCCTTTGATCTTCGTGTCGCCTTCCCGGACAATGATCTTCTGTACCGCCTTGAAGTATTTGTCCGTAAACAGGACCTGCTCCTCCCGATCCGGCCGCACGGTAAGACCGGCAGCAACAAAATCAACCTTCTTTGCATTCAGGGCGTTGATCAGTCCTTCAAAGTCCATATCCTCCACTTTCAGCTTCACGCCCAGTTTATCCGCAATCTTTGCCGCGATTTCCGCATCCGCGCCGATGACCTCGTCTCCCTTTCGCATCTCAAAGGGCGGAAAGGCCGCGTTGGTGCCCCAGACAATCTCACCCTTCTTTTTGATCTTTTTCATGGTATCAACCGTTGTGCTGCTGCCGCAGCCGATCATTGAAATTGTCATTGATGATAGCAGGAACAGGACGACCATCCATCTTGATTTTTTCATATCTCTTTCTCCCTTCCCTTTAAAGCTTCTTTTTGCCGCCTCCCAATGTCAGGTCTATTATAAACTAATATTTATAATATTTCAATGCATAATTATAAAT
>DHDO01000090.1:5771-41517 GCA_002399435.1 Firmicutes bacterium UBA4874 | reverse complement strand
GGGTTTGTGGACAGTTATGCTGTGGACAATGTGGATAAAGCTGTGTATAACCTGCTATAATGGCCTTTTCTATGTGGATAACTGGAAAAACCCCATAGGAACAGATATTCTGACAACAAAGTATCCCTCTGGATTCGATGGAAACTCTGGGTATTTATAGAATCCGACAAATTGAAATGGCATAAAAAATGCAAATGTCAAACGATTCCCAATGCTCTGGAATGTGCAGGCAAATAAAAAAACCCCGGAACAAACGTCCGGGGCGATTTGACCAATGCTCTCATGTTGACATAAGGTATCCTTGGCTCGGGGATTACCTTCTCCTGGCCTGATAACAAGCGTTGCAGTAGATTGGTCTGTCATTTCTGGGTTCAAAGGGTACCTGGGTCGGAGCTCCGCACTCTGCACAAATTGCATCGTACATCTGTCGGTTGCCGCCGTTGGACCTTTTGGCCTTGCGTTCATCGCGGCAACTCTTGCAGCGGGCCGGCTCATTCTGGAAACCCTTTTCTGCATAGAATTCCTGCTCACCGGCGGTAAATACAAACTCCTGGCCGCATTCCTTGCAGACTAACGTTTTGTCTTCGAACATGGATTAAATCCCCTCGCTTTATATAAGATATGACTGCTCTGATCTTAGCTGACCTGGTCTTTGCCCCCACACCCGCCGTCAGGAAGTCTCGCTCAGGGAATAACCCTCCCACTACTGCTTCTCTCTATACTTTTGAAGAGAACTTTCAGGACAGTGCCAAATTCGGAACCTGCGTCTGCTCCATGAATCGTAAGAATGAACCATGAGGACAGGAAACCAATGTTCGAAAACTGGAAACCACCGTGAATATCTGTCAACAAAACTATAGGCCGGACTTGCCTCTAAGCCGCACCATGATCATCGAAATTTTTTCGACTTACGTGGATCGTTTCGCCTGCGACTGGCATCGATTTTCAACCACAGACCTAAGAAAAGAACTCCGATTTCATTATAACCCTATAATTGGCAGATAGCAATAGTTATAGCACAAATAACAAAATTAAAATACATTTTAATTTATATATACCAACGGACCTGGACAGTGCTGCCTGCCGACAATGGCAATGCTGCTGTTTTCATACATTTCGTCCCGTGGCAATGGTGAGCACGTGGATTCCTTTGGCTCCGGCCTGCCGAAGGACACGGCTGCAGCTGTCCGCCGTGGCTCCCGTAGTGTACACATCGTCGATCAGCAGGATGTTCCTGCCCCGGATGGGTCCCGGGTTCTTCACGATAAAGGCGTTCTTCAGATTATCTGCTCTTTGCTGCCGGTTGAATCCGGTCTGGGTTTTTGTATCGACATTGCGGATCAGCACCTGGTCCATGCAGGGAATGCCAAGATGCCCGGAAATGGAGTCCCCCAGCAGGGCCGACTGGTTGAAGCCCCGGGATCGCAGCCTGTTTTTGTGCAGCGGTACCGGAACAATTTCATCCGTTTGCCAGCCGGACTCCTGCAGCAACTCCGACAGAAAGAAACCAAAAGTCCGGCTCAGGCTGAACTCTTTCCCATATTTATATCGATGAATCAGTTCCCTTATCGACAGGGAGAATTCAAATACCGAAAGGGCCTGATCAAAATCATGAGGATACCTCCGGCAGTCCGGACAATATCTCCGCTCCGTCTCCTCCGTCCTATCCGTTTCCTCCAGGGGCTTCCCACAGACCGAACACCTCGGTTCCCGGATGAAGGGCAAAAATTCCAGACAGCTGCTGCAGATCCCCTGGACAGCATCCTTTTCCAGAGGCTGCCCGCAGAGAATGCAGTCCATCCGGGGATAAATCATATCCAGCACAGCGTCCAGCAGCGGTCTCCAGTTCATGCGATTTTGCATCCGCTTTACAGGCTGCGTCCAGCAGCGGCCTTCAGTTCATGCGCTTTTGCATCCGCTTTGCAGGCTGGGCAGATGCCTTTCCCCTCCCTTTTCGTAAAATAAAAAACCAACTCAAACTACCATCATCAAAGGTTCTTCATCCCGTATGCCACCTTCAGGCGTTCCGCCAGACCGGAGTACCTCCTGGCAATGTGATTGTTTGCCACCATCCGCCCGATGATTTTTTCCTTTCCAACCAGCACAACCATCTTCCTGGCCCGCGTCACTCCGGTGTAAAGAAGGTTGCGGGTCATCAGCATGGGCGGGCCGGATACAAGGGGAATCACAATTATGGGAAATTCACTTCCCTGACTCTTGTGAATGGTAATGGCATAGGCCAGCTCCAGCTCATCCAGCTGGGAAAAGTCATACACCACGGTCCTTTCATCATCAAAGAGTACGGTCAGGGTCTGTTCCTCCCCGTCAATATCCTGAACAAAGCCCATATCGCCGTTGAACACGCCCTCCCCTTCCACAGTGTCTTCTTTCCCGACCGACACCGGTTTGGACCAGGAAAGCTGATAATTGTTTTTGATCTGCATGACCTTGTCTCCCTGACGGAATATCGTTTCCCGGTAACGTTTCTCTTTCCTGAAGGATGCGGGAGGATTCAATACGCTCTGCAGCTCCGTATTGAGATGATTCACACCGACCATTCCCTTCCGCATGGGCGCCAGGATCTGGATATCCTTCAGGGGATCATAATCCCCATAGCCGGGCAGCCTGCGGGTCAGCAAGTCGATCAGGGTCGTCAAGACCTCTTCCGCATTCTCCCTGCGGTCCAAAAAGAAGTCCTTGTTTTTTACATTGAGTATTGGCAATTCCCCGTGATTGATCCGATGGGCATTCAGAACGATCATGCTTTCCCGTGCCTGGCGAAAGATCTCGGTCAGCTGGACGACACAGACGATTCCGCTCTGGATGATGTCCTTCAGAACGCTGCCGGGCCCCACGGAGGGAAGCTGGTCCACATCTCCGACCAGAACCAGACGGGTCCCCGGACGAAGCGCTTTCAGAAAATGGTAGAATAGCAGGATATCCACCATGGACATCTCATCAATGATCACTGCGTCGGTTTTCAAGGGGTTGTCCTCATTCCGCTGAAAGTGGTCCCCTTCCTCATCCCGGGAACCGTATTCCAATAGCCGATGCAGGGTCCTGGCCTCCCGACCGGATGCTTCCGTCATTCTTTTTGCTGCCCGGCCGGTGGGGGCAGCCAGTTCCACCGAAAGGCCCTCCTGCTTCAGGAGCTCAATGATGCAGTTGATGGTGGTGGTTTTCCCGGTACCGGGCCCGCCGGTTATGACCACCACTCCGTTTTGCATGGCCTGGACAACCGCTTCCTTCTGCCGGCCGGCCAGGCGGATATCGTGCTTTTTTTCAAAACGGCGGATTTTTTCCTCCATGTCCCGGACCGGGTCGGAAATCTCCTCCGAGGATAAATCCCGGAGCATTTTGGCCGTTCCGGCTTCTGCCTGAAAGAAAGCGGAAAGGTAAACGGCAGTATGGTCCTCCCTTTCTTCCATTACAATCCCCTGGGACAAGGCCAGGGACATCAGGGCATTGTCCACAAGAGTCTCCTCCACGGACAGAAGCCGACAGGCTTTTTCCATCAGTTCTCCCTTTGGCAGATAGGTATGCCCGTTATCAGCGGCCCGGGACAGGACATATTTTGTCCCGGCCGTAACGCGGTAGGGAGAATGCATATCAATCCCCATGCTCACAGCGATCCGGTCCGCTGTCTTAAAGCCGATCCCCGTCACATCCTCCGCCAGACGATAGGGATTCTCCCGCACCAGGTTCATGGTTCTTTTGCCGTATGCCTTGTAGATCTTCATGGCATAGGTGGTGGTAATCCCATAGGACTGCAGAAAAATCATCACTTCACGGATTTCCTTCTGCTCCGAAAAGGAAGAAGCAATCATTTCCGCCCTGGTGCTGCCGATGCCCTCCACCTCTTTCAGCCGTCCGGGGTTGAACTGAATGATGTCCAGTACATCCAGCCCGAAAGTCTCCACCAGCTTCCGGGCAGTGGAAGGCCCGACTCCCTTGATCAGTCCGGAAGCCAGGTAATTTTCCATACCCACAAGATTGGAAGGTGCCACACTGCTGTAGGTTTCCATCTTCAGCTGCCGTCCATACTCCGGATGAGTCGTCCATTCCCCCTCCAGCCGGACCCGTTCCCCCGGATTGATAAAGGGAAAGTTTCCCACTGCGGTGACTTCCAGATTGGTGCTCTCTTCCCGCAACTCCACGACGGAAAAACCGTTGTCTTCATTGCGGAAGACAATATCCTCTATAATACCGATTACCTGTTCCATTCTTTTCACCTTGGTTTGCCGTTGGGAAACCCGATAGCCCATGACCGGTGATTCCCCGATTGTCTTCCCAATGAATATGGTACCGGAAAAGTAAGGAAATTACAAGCTTTTAAAGCAAACTTCGAAGATACCCGGGCAAATCCTCCGGCTTGATCAGTTTGACCACGGAATAATCCCGCGACAGGCTTTCCATGATCTTTGGCGTCCTGTCACAGGATCCCAGATCAATCAATACAATCTGCAGCAGCTTTTCCTCCGTGGAATCCAGTCCGGCGTTCAGAAGCAAACCACGGACCATTCCCTCAATGGCATCTTCCTGATTTCTTGCAGAAATCACCAGGGTATAGACTTCGTTTTTCTTTTTCCGGATTCTATCCAGACTGATAAAAACCAGAAACAGAAAATACAGGAATCCAAATATGGCGAAGATCCATAATGGAATCACTATGTAAGGTTCTATATACATAAAAGACCCTCCTGTCTTACCGCATACTACCTTTCCATTGGATAATATATGGTATGCAGACAGGAGGATCCCGGTGACTTTGCCTATTTCACGAAGGCTTTTTGTTTTTCAAATGCCTGTTTGCGAAGCGTATCCGCCAGATCCGTTTTCTCCCACGGAAGATCCAGATCCGGTCGCCCAAAATGTCCGTAAGCTGCTACCTGCCGGTAGATCGGTCTTCTCAGGTCCAGACTTTTGATAATGGAAGACGGACGCAGATCAAAGTTTTTATTGATCAGTTCCACAATCTGCTCCTCCGGTATGCGATGTGTCCCGAAGGTGTTCACCGCAACGGAAACCGGCTTTGCAACCCCGATGGCATAGGCCAGCTCAATCTCGCACTGATCCGCGATATCCGCCGCCACGATATTCTTGGCAAGGTAACGCGCCGCATAGGTTGCGGAACGATCCATCTTGGTCGGATCCTTTCCGGAAAAAGAGCCGCCGCCATGCCGTGCATAGCCGCCGTAAGTATCCACAATGATCTTCCTGCCGGTCAGACCAGAGTCCCCCTGGGGACCACCCACGGCAAAACGTCCGGTGGGATTGACCAGATACTTTGTGTTTTCGTCCAGAAGCTCCGCAGGAAGAACCGGCTTGATGACCCATTCAATGATATCTTTTTCAATGGTGTCATGATCCACCTTCGGACTGTGCTGTGTGGAAACAACCACGGTATCCACCCGAACGGGCACATCCTCTTCGTATTCCACCGTAACCTGGGCCTTTCCGTCCGGCCGCAGATAATCCAGCTTCCCCTGCTTCCGCACGTCTGCCAGCCTCCTGGTCAGCTTATGTGCCAGGGCAATGGGCATCGGCATCAGCTCCGGCGTTTCCCTGCAGGCATATCCGAACATCATGCCCTGATCCCCGGCGCCGATTTCCGTCCCGTCCTCCGAACCGCCTGTTTTTGCCTCCAGGGCTTTGTCGACCCCCAGAGCGATATCGGGAGACTGCTCGTGAATGGAAGTAAGGACCGCACAGGTATCCGCGTCAAATCCATACTTTGCCCTGGTATAGCCGATGTCCCGGATGGTATCCCGCGCAATTTTCGGAATATCCACATAGCAGCTTGTGGAGATCTCCCCCATAACCAGAACCATCCCGGTGGTAACTGCCGTCTCACAGGCGACTCTCCCATTGGGGTCCTGTTCCAGAATGGCATCCAGAACCGCGTCCGCGATCTGATCACAGATCTTGTCCGGATGTCCTTCCGTAACGGATTCGGAAGTAAACAGTTTTTTGTTCATAATTTTCCTCCCAGCATTTGGGCAATACATGCCCCGTTAATGTGCAAAAAATAAAGATAGCCTCTATCCCTGCCCTTCCCCAAAGGGACGAATGTTCGCATTAAAAAAGCCCATCCGAAAGATGGGTTCCTGTCTTGTCCTCATCTTTCAAGATATAAATATCTTGCGGGAATTGGCACCGGGCTTGAATCATCAAGCGGTTGCCGGGTTTCATCGGGCCCATCCCTCCACCTCTCTGGATAAGGTATCAATATTCTGCTATGCTTGTATTCTATCACAGCAAAAAAATTTGTCAAATAAAATTCAATCAATAGCTTCCCGTTGATTTGTAGTGATGAACCCCAAACTTCCATAGGCACAGACATGGAATCAGAAACAATATGGCCAATAAGGGAAGAAAAGGATACCACCAGGAACTGTTTTTCTCCAGGATGTAACAGATGGGATAATACTGTATCAAGGCATAGGGGATGACAAAGGTACAAAATTGCAGTACCCGTTTCCCATAGATGCTGATGGGATATTTCCCGTATTCCCTGGCGCCGTCGGTCAGTATGTTCATGAATTCCAATCCTTCCAGGGTAAAGAAACAGATCGCGGCATAAATCAGAAACAGCCCGGAAAATACCGCAGTTCCTCCAATGAGCATAAAAAGAACGGTAACTGCCTTGTCCCATGACCACAACACATGACTTTTCATGATTCCGTAAACAAACAGAACGGCAGCCTGAAGAAATCTTCCGATTCTGGTGAGTTCAATCCTGCTGCCCAGTACCTGCAGGATTTCATTTCTGGGCCGCACCATGATCCGGTCAAACTCCCCGTTGCTGATGATCCCTGAAAAGGTGTCAAATCCCCTGAAAAATGCCTCTGCCAGGGAAAACTCCATCAGAGTGATCGAAAAGCAGAGCAGGACTTCACTGTAGGTGAATCCCTCCACTGCATGAAACCGCTGAAACATAAAGTAGATGCCAAGAAAGACATTGAAAGAGGTAAGGAACTGTCCGATTGTTGTCAGAAGAAAAGAAGTCTTATACTGCATTGCGCTCTTTACCTGTATCAGAAAATACCTTTTATAAAGACGTAAACCACCCATTGTCATCCTCCCTGTAATGTAACTTTTTTGGATGCCCTGCTCATCAGGATCACTCCCGTGCCAACCAGCACCACAAGCCAGAAGGCCTGCAGGGAAAGCGCACGGATTGCTTCGTTTCCTGAAATATCCCCGCTGTAGATCCTTAGAGGCACATTCTGCATGGCTGCAAAAGGAAGGATTTCCAGGACTCCCTGTAACCCTTTGGGGAAAAATGGTATTGGCAGAATGGAACCGGACAGGATTTCCAACGCAGACAATGCCACCATACGGATTCCTGCCGGCGATATTGTAAAGAATGTCAGACTGTAAATCAGCATGGTAAATGCCACCGTGACGAAGAGTCCCAATACCATCCCCAGCAGGAACAACATACCGGCGGCAGGGCTTGGCGGAAGGGCAATCCCATAAGGCGAAGGCAGAAACGCGGCCATCAGCAAAATCGGAAAACAACGCAGCACAGCTCTTGAGAGCCGATATGCCAGGGATCGGACAAACAGCATCCGGTAAAGGCCGATGGGCCTGCACAGTTCATAGACGATATTTCCGCTTTGAATGCTCGCAAAGATTTCATTTTCCATCACCCATCCCATAAAAAGCGCCAAAAAAGCCTGCTGAAGCCATATATATGCACTGGTGGATTCCAGACTCATCGGAAACGCCAAAGGGTCGGCCCGGTAAAAGGCGCGGAACATCAGAATCTCCAGGCCTCCCCAAAAAGCCTGTGTAGCAATGCCCGCAAGGGCTGCCGCCCGGTATTGGAGCCCCATGGAAAACCGGAGCCGGAAAAAGGAAAAATATTTTTTCATTCCATCTGCTCCCCTATATTCCGTAGTTACGGTAAAGATCCGCCATGGCCTGCTCCATGTTCCCATGGGATCCCGGAATGTCATCCAGGGTTCCATCCAGAAGAATCTTCCCTTTGCCGATCAAAATGATCCTTTTCGTCAGTGCTTCGATATCCTGCATATCATGTGTGGTCAGAATCACAGTGGTATGATGAAGCTGATTGCGTCTCAGAATGAACTTCCGGACAGCCAGTTTCGAAACGGCATCCAGTCCAATGGTCGGTTCGTCCAGAAACAATATTCTCGGATTATGCAGAAGGGAAGCCGCAATTTCACACCGCATCCGCTGCCCCAGAGACAGCTGCCTTACAGGTGTTTTCAAAAGCTCCGACAGGTTCAACAGATCCGTAAGTTCTTCCAGATTTTCCTGATAGATGGCTTCCGGAACTCCATAGATATCCCTGAGAAGCTCATAGGAATCCATCACCGGGACATCCCACCACAATTGCGTGCGCTGCCCGAAAACAACCCCGATCTCCCGGACATGGGAAATACGGTCCTGCCATGGAACCCGGCCATTGATGATGCAGCTTCCGCCGTCCGGGACAAGGATACCACTCAGGATCTTGATCGTAGAGGATTTCCCGGCGCCATTTGGCCCGATATATCCGACCATCTCCCCTTCCTGAATGGAAAAGGAGACGTCGTCCAGTGCCCTGATCTCTTCATAATCTTTATGAAAAAGCGAATGGAGTGCCTGCCCGAAACCGGCGCCGCGCCTGGCGACATAAAAGGTTTTACATAGATGCTGCACTTCAATCATGATTTTAGCCCTCCCCAAAAACCTGTTAACCTGTTCCAATACAATACGAGTGTATAAATTTTTCATATTACGAAAAACGGATAAAAAAATGGAAAATGCAAAGGAAAAAGCCGGCTGCTCATTCAACCGACTTCTATTAAATAACCAATCTTCTATTAAATAACCAATATGGTGGAGGAGGGTGGATTCGAACCACCGAAAGCTCAGCTAACAGATTTACAGTCTGCCCCCTTTAGCCACTCGGGAACTCCTCCGCAACAGTCCACCCTTCCTGCTTACTCGCAGCAGGGCCAACCTCTTGACAATATGTAATTATAACGGAAGGCCGTCACAAAGTCAACCCAAAAATAATTTTTTTTGGATCCCCTGTTGATAAAAAGTGAGATGCGTGGATATAATAGGTATTATGAATTCTAGGTGAAGTGTCATCATAAGAATTACCATTTTTTTCTGCCGTGGGAGCCGCTTCCGGCGGTATGGAAATACATGAGGAGTGGATGGAATGGAAGATTACCATGTCAGGGACTTTTTGGGGAAACATATACATTTTATCGGTATTGGCGGAATCAGCATGAGCGGGCTGGCAGAAATACTGCATGAGAAAGGCTGCCATGTGTCCGGCTCGGACCTTCGGATGTCTCCCCTTACAAAGCGCCTTTCCAACAATGGCATTACTGTTTTCAAAGGACATGACGGCAAAAATATCGAAGGCGCTGATTTAATTATATATACTGCAGCAATCCATGAAGACAATCCGGAGCTGACAGAAGCAAAAAAAAGGAACATACCCTGTATGGACCGGGCAACCCTGCTGGGGCAGATCATGGAAACCTATCCATTTGCCATCGGTGTATCCGGCACCCATGGAAAAACGACGACGACCTCCATGCTATCCATGATTATGAACCGATCCGGCCTGGATCCCACCATCCTGGTCGGAGGAGAACTGGATGAAATAGGCGGGAATGTACGGGCCGGCCACAGCAAATACTTTATTACCGAGGCCTGTGAATATGTGGACAGTTTCCTGAAATTTCATCCGGATATGGCATTGATTCTGAACATTGACCGGGATCATCTGGATTATTTCAGGGATATCGATCAGATTTACGATTCCTTTGTCAAATATGCCGCACTCGTCCCCAGCACAGGTTATGTCATCGGCTGCGGCGATGACCCTCTGGTGTCCAGATTAATGGATCAGGCAGACTGTCATACTGTTTCCTATGGAATCGATCATCCTGCCGACTGGAGCGCAAAGGAGATTTCCTATGATCAGAAGGGCTGTGCACGCTTCGTGGCTGTAAAAAATGGAAAGACATTCGAAACCTTCGGATTGAAAGTGCCTGGCAGGCACAATATCTACAACGCTCTGGCTTCCATTGCCGCAGCAGATGTGATGGGCATCCCGGCGGACCGTATCAAAAATGCCGTGTCCCTTTACCATGGTGCCCACAGAAGATTTGAAATCAAAGGAAAGACGGAAAACGGGGCAACCATTGTGGACGATTATGCGCATCATCCCACGGAAATCAAAGCAACGATCCAGGCAGCCCTTCATTATCCCCATAATCGATTATGGTGCATCTTTCAGCCCCATACCTACACCAGAACGAAAAAGCTCTTCCGGGAATTTACAGAAGCCTTTCGGGGAGTGGATACCCTGATCCTTGCTGATATCTATGCTGCAAGGGAAAAGGATACCGGCGAGATCAGTTCCAGGATGCTGGCGGAAGCAATCTCCAAAAAAGGTCAGGACTGCACCTATCTTCCTGATTTTAAGGAAATTGAAGATACGATCCGGAAACACGCCCGGCCCGGTGATCTGATCCTTACCATGGGAGCCGGCGATATCAATCAGGTGGGGGACGATTTGAAAAGCAGTGAAAAATGATTTGTCACCGTTTTCAAAGGCCCCACATACTATGGAATCGTAAATCAATATCACGGAAATGAGGTGCGATCCATGGATGATGTGAAGGGATTTGGCAGCGACAATGGAAATGGAATTCTCGGCGGCTTCGGTGGTGGTGGAAGTATCCTTACAATAATTATTATATTGTTTGTAGTTATGCTGCTATTTGGAGGAGGAAGGGGTGGCGTACGCCCTTATGAAGAGGAGTAGCATACCTGCAAACCAAGGGCTGTAAAAGCCCTTTTTTTAAATCCTGTTTTTAAATTTTACCAGTTATATTTCCGTGCATTCTGCAAATGATATTTTCAGAGGAGGGATAAATGTGAAAAACGTTATGTCTTTCTGCCTTGCTCTGTTGATATCACTGTTACCCGGACTAAGCCTGGCTCAGAGCGAAACCAATGAAGATGTTGCTCCATTGATTGAGAAACTGTCCCGGGAAACCGGTTGAAAGGCACAGGATATCCTTTTGCTGGCCCGTGTCGTTTCAGGAGAAGCCAGAGGAGAAGACTACATCGGTAAAGTGGCGGTAGCTGCCGTTGTTTTGAACCGCATGAAGTCCCCGCGTTTTCCCAATACCCTTAAGGAGGTTATTTATCAGAATCATGCATTTACCTGTATGGAGGATGGTCAGGTCCAACTGAAACCGGATCCGGAATCCTGTCAGGCTGCCTCCGATGCCATATTGGGAAACGATCCGACCGGAGGGTGTCTGTTTTATATGAACCCCAGAACAGCAACCTCCCGATGGATGGCTAAACGGATATCCGCGGATGCCGCAACGGTGATTGGGAACCATATTTTTGCCCGATAAAGCTAAACAAAAAGCCGTATCCATGGATACGGCTTTTTTTACAGGAAGTTCAAATGTATTCAAATATATTTCAAAAACCTGTTCCTGACATAGGCTTACAAGGAGTGGAGGAGCTCCATCAGGAGCAATGGCAGTATTGCCACAGCGACAAAACCAATTGACAGAAATGCTGCGGTAATCCCCCGGCCAACATCAGACGACTTCAAAAATTTTTTCATGGCTGCTTCCTCCTGGTTCTCTTTTTCTTCTATAACTATGATACCCTATATTTGTTAAAAAAGTTTTACGGAATTTTTGTCTAATCAATAAAACCTTGTGACATCCTATTCATAATCAGGGAATTCATAATCAGGGAAAAAAAGAGGAAAGGCTCCGCACCGGGAGTCTACAGCAGCTACAGCATCCGATGGGCGATTCTTTCCACCTCCCGGTATACCTTGTCCAGATCAATGGTGGTCAGATTCCGATCCTTCATTACCATCTGTCCGTCAATCATCACGGTGTTCACATCTGCAGAATCCCCGCTGTATACCAGATGAACCACCGGATCCTCCCTTGGAAAGTAATGGGGCTTTTTAAAATCGATCAGCTGGATATCCGCTTTCTTCCCGGGCTCCAGACTACCAATTTCCTTCTCCAGCATCAATGCCTTTGCGCCCTGGATGGTCGCCATTTCCATGGCTTTTTGGGCAGGCAGTGCTTTCGCGTCTCCACTGTGGCCCTTGGCAATCAGGGAAGCAAGGGACATTTCCTTCCATATGCTCAGATTGTTGTTGCTGGCGGCGCCGTCTGTCCCCAGTGCCACGGTCATCCCGCGGTCCAGAAAATCATCTACCGGCGCAAAGCCGCTTGCCAGCTTCATATTGCTGGAGGGGCAATGCACCACTTTCACCTGATGCGCATCCAGCAGATCCATATCCTCATGCGTCAGATGAACGCAATGGGCCGCCGTAACCGGAAGTTCCAACAAGCCCACGTCATGCAGGAGCTTCACCGGTGTTTTGCCATATTCCCGGACACAGTCCGCCACTTCCTTTTCCGTCTCGCACAGGTGAATATGAATCCCAACTTGATATTTTTCTGCCAGCTGCCGGCAGGTTTTCAGATAATCCGGCGCACAGGTATACACTGCGTGCGGTGCAATCGTCATGTGAATCCGCCCCCGGGGATCCTTCTGCCACCCGTACAGGTCCTCCACTTCCCTGTGCCGCCGCTCGGTATCCTGATCCGGCCCGGAAAGGCCTCTGCCCAGCACTGCACGCATTCCACAGTCCGAAACGGCACGTGCAGTTTCAGACATGAAAAGATACATATCGGAAAAGGTCGTCACACCGGCAGATATCATCTCCGCCGCCCCCAGCAGGG
Organism: Firmicutes bacterium UBA4874; assembly: GCA_002399435.1. Classification (GTDB taxonomy): domain Bacteria; phylum Bacillota; class Clostridia; order Caldicoprobacterales; family DTU083; genus UBA4874. The sequence continues at coordinate 28,741 of DHDO01000090.1, read as the reverse complement.
ACAGCCAGTAAGCATCGTCCGGCTGAAGCTGATCCTCAAGAGGCCAGATCCTTTTGGACAGCCATTCCCACAGGGAAAGATTGTCCGCATATCCACGGAACAAGGTCATGGAGACATGGCAATGGGCATTTACAAAGCCGGGGAGAGCCAGCATCCCCCTGCCATCCAGCACCTCCGTATCGTCGCCTTCCGCCCTGTCGGCAGCTGTATCTGCAGCCTGCTGCTCTTTTGCCGGACCATCCGGACGTCGGGTTTCCGGACTGCCCGGCCGGGGTCCCACATATTCAATGGTATCGCCGCTGATCCGGATCTCACCGTCCTGATAACAGGAATTCTGCTGGTCCATTGTCAGGATATCCACATGTTCGATCCGTTTTTTCGTTTGATCCTTCATTCGATTCCTCCGTTTGTTATCCTCGGTTTGTTGTCCTCCGTTTGCTGTCCTTATCGGACTACTTCATTCATCTTCCTGTTCCTTTGCTTCCGCAGGGAACCTGCTGCCTTTTGGCTCGTATCCTGTGTTTTATCTTATCACGAAGAGATTCGCTTCACAAGATTTAATAGCAGGAATGGGAACGGAGGTCCGTATTTTGGCCGGATCACATTTCCTTGACCTCAGGCAAACTATTCTATATAATGAGGGTGCAGGAAGTTCATGCTCAATTCAGATTAAAGGGAGTGAAACAATGGACGGCAGTCCGGATGGTTTGTGCAATATCAATGGCTTGTACAATATTAATGATTTGTGCAATATCTTTTTCAACTTCAATGAAACTGCAAACCGATCTGTCGGTGGAAAATTCAGACTGTGGTTCATTGCACCTTCATCTTTTTGTTGATGACCACTGGGCCTGTTTATTGTGCCGTCTGATCGGACGGCCTTTTTATTGCCGGTATTTTGCTCTCATTGGGGAATTCTACTGAATAGGAAGGAATGATTCCAATGGTTTTCAGAAACAAAAAATCGGTAAGCAGGCAGGTCCAAAAAAACAAATACGATTCGGAAACAAAACTGCGGTCCTATGCGCTTCTTTCAGAGGAGGAGCTGCTGGACCATTTCGCCACGGGAAAAACCGGCCTGACCAGTCAGGAGGCTGAGGAGCGGCTTGATGAGTATGGAGATAACACAATCACTGCAGGGCAGGGCAACACAGTGATACATCGGCTGGAGGAAGCTGTTTTGACCCCTTTCAACATGATCCTTCTCGTCATTGCCGTTGTCACCTACTTTACGGATGTCGTCGCCTCTTCCAAACCCGATTATGCTACGGTGCTGATCATTTTGTGCCTGGTGGGCTTGTCCAGCCTGATAGCCTTTGTTCAGAGCAGGCGATCGGACATTGCCGCGGAAGCACTGCTTAACATGATCTCCAATCAGGCAGATGCCTGGAGGGACGGAGAGCTGACGGAAATCCCTTTTTCAGACGTCGTGCCCGGCGATATCATCCGCCTCTCTGCCGGAGACATGCTGCCGGCAGATGTCCGCTTTCTGACGACCAAGGATACCTTCGTCGCTCAGGCTTCCCTGACCGGTGAATCCAACCCTGTGGAAAAGTTCAGCGACCCTGAGAAAAATGAGAATGCCGTTCTGACCGATCTCTGCCATATCGGATTCATGGGGACCAACATGGTCAGCGGCATAGCCACAGCGGTTGTCCTGCAAACCGGCGACAGCACCTATCTCGGATCCATGGCAAAGTCCCTTTCCGGGGACCGGGCAAAAACCAGCTTTGAGCGGGGCGTCGCTTCGGTCAGCAACCTTTTGGTCCGCATGATGCTTATCATGGTTCCCATTGTCTTCCTGATTAACGGAGTGGCAAAGGGAGACTGGGCGCAGGCTCTGCTTTTCGCCATCAGTATCGCAGTCGGTCTGACCCCGGAGATGCTGCCCATGATTATGACCTCAACGCTGGCAAGCGGAGCGGTCTCCATGTCCCGGCACAAGGTCATTGTACGGACCCTCGGCGCCATACAGACATTCGGAGAAATGAACGTACTTTGCACAGACAAGACAGGTACCCTGACCGAAGACAAAATCATTGTGGAAAAATATATGAATATTCATGGGGAAGCGGACCCAAGAGTCCTGCGTCACACCTATCTGAACAGTTATTTTCAGACCGGACTCAAGAATCTCATCGATCTGGCCATCATCAAACGGGCAAAGCAGTCTCATCTGGAACCAATCCTGAAAAACTATCAGCGTGTGGATGAAATCCCTTTTGACTTTACCCGCCGCAGAATGAGTGTGGTATTGAAGGATCAGAACGGGAAGAGTCAGCTAATTACCAAAGGAGCTGTGGAGGAAATCATCGGAATATCCTCCTTCGTGGAGTTCAACGGACGTGTGCTTCCAATGGACAGGGAAACGCGGCAAGTCGCGCTGGAAACCTACAGGCGATACAATTCAGAAGGACTGCGAATGATTGCGGTTGCGCAGAAAAATGAGGTGCCGGACAGTGACACGTTCAGTGTGAAAGACGAAAAGGATCTGGTATTGATTGGCTTTATCGGCTTTCTTGATCCGCCGAAGGAAAGTGCCGGAGCTGCCGTTCAGGCTCTTTGGAATCACGGAGTCCGCACGGTGGTCCTGACAGGGGACAGCGAAGGGGTGGCAAGGAAAGTCTGCAGCAAGGTCAACATCAAAACCTCCCGTCTGCTGACCGGCCAGGAAGTGGAGAAAATGGACGGGGAACAGCTGCGGGCAGCCACAAAGGACTGCGACCTGTTCGCCAAACTGTCTCCCTCCCAAAAGGAACGTGTGGTAAAAGCTTTTCAGGATACAGGAAATACCGTCGGGTATATGGGGGACGGCATCAACGATTCCCTTGCCCTCCGGCAGGCGGATGTGGGCATTTCCGTAGACAGTGCTGTGGACATTGCCAAGGAAACAGCCGATATTATTTTGCTGAAAAAGGACCTCATGGTGCTGGAGCAAGGAGTACAGGAAGGCCGCCGTACCTTTGGCAATATCGTTAAGTATATTAAAATGGCAGCCAGTGGCAACTTCGGCAATATGATTTCGGTCATGGCTGCCAGCTTCTTCCTGCCGTTCCTGCCCATGCTCCCGGTTCAGATCCTGACACAAAATCTGTTGTGCGATTTTTCCCAGATGGGGATCCCTTTCGACACAGTGGATCCGGAGTACATTCAAAAGCCTCATAAGTGGGAGACCGGATCCATCAAGTCCTTTATGGCATACATGGGCCCCCTGAGCTCCATATTTGATATTGTGTGTTTTGCTGTAATCCGTTGGGCATTCGGCGTCAACAAGCCGGTACCGCCCGCCATGTTCCAGTGCGGATGGTTTGTTTACGGGACAATATCCCAGGTATTGGTGATCCATATGATCCGTACGGCCAAGGTTCCCTTCCTGCAGAGCAAGCCGTCCCGATCCCTCTTCTTCTCCACATTTCTTGTTTCGGTGGCAGCTTTGCTGATCAGCTTTACGAGCTTTGCTAAAGGACTGGATATGATGCCTTTGCCGCTCAGGTTTCTTCCCTGGCTGGGGCTGATCCTGGTGGGATATCTCTTCAGTGTGCTGTTTGTCAAAAAGCGCTATGTACACCGCTACGGGGAATGGATGTAGGCCGTTCCCCTCTCAGTGGCTCTGTGAAGGACTGCGGAACAAACTGCGGAACAAAAGCGGGGCTCCTGCCGTCATCCACAGGACCATACCGGCATAGCGGACAAAGTACCAAAACAATCCGTCAGGCAATACCGCCTTCAGCAAAAACCGGAGTGCCAGCAGGCCGGCAAGTCCGATCCCCATCTTCGCGATCTGCTGTGGGAAGGATGCCTCCACACAGTAATGGATCCATCGGGATTCCATCAGGTAGCCCAGCCAAAACCCGAATACCGATCCTGCCGCCTTATAATAGGAAGGGATCCGGAAAAAGAGCAGCCCGATCAGCATGGGAGCGATCAATACAACCAGCAGGGTCGGTTTCCCCTTTCGCTTTGACCAGTCAAATACTGCGTTGGAAACAAGAACCCATATCAGTCCGATCAGAAGGCCTCCCACTACATCCAGAAGCGTATGTACGCCAAGATATAGTCTGGACAGACCCACAAGGAAAATCAGGATCCCGCCGACAGGAGCCATCCACTTTTGCCGATATTTTAGGCTCAGGGAATACCAGAACACCCCAATTTGCTGCGTATGTCCGCTGGGAAAGGAATATCCGCCGGCGGTCTCCTTTCGCAGGGATCGGATCCCCGGATAGCCTATGGGCCTGGGGATCCGGCAAACCGCCTTGACCACCGTATTGACAATCACACTTGTCAAACAGGCAAATCCCATCCTGAATCCGAAGTCCCTGTCAACGCACCAAAAAATCCATGCAACGACAATCAGGGAGAACATTGTTTCTCCCAGCATGGTAATCAACTGAAAAACCACATCCAGAAATGGATTGGAAAAAGACTGGATCCATCGGATGATGGAAAGCATCTGTTCCTGAAATGGTATTCCGATCTGTAGGATCATATTCCCGGTCTTCCCTTCCTTATGCACAAATTCCCTTGCATTATTGCAACTATGCAGGTATAATAAAATTATAAGGATTACAATTATTGTATCGTTATACGAAATATAGGAAGGAAGGTAATATTGTGTCGATTCCCCTGCAAGAAATCCAGAAGTACCTGCTCAAGAATCATGTTAAACCTTCCTTTCCCAGGTTGAAGGTATTTGAGTACCTTGCAACCAACGCAAGCCATCCGACCGTGGACGATATTTACCGGGCACTGGTGGTGGAAATTCCGACCCTTTCCAAAACCACCATTTACAACACGCTCGATCTGTTTCTCCGGGCCAATGTAATCCGAGCCGTTACCATAGATGGCAACGAGCTGCGTTACGATGTGGACATCACGGACCACGGCCATTTTAAATGTGAGCGCTGCAACAGCATCTATGAATTTGACATCGATCCCGACGCTCTGTCCGCAAGTGATCTGGATGGCTTCGAAGTACGGGAAAGGAATGTCTATTACCGGGGCATCTGCCCCAAATGCCGGGCCGAAGAAAAGGCGCCGGAGTTCAGCGCATCCGGGGCAAAAGAGGAGTCCTCCGATCGGTCAGCTCCGACTCCTGCAGCATATGGGGCATAGCTTTACTCTATCGCCGCTTTTTGGCTGTTCACAGCCTTTATGATTTCCGGATCGAATTTGGGCTTTCGGTCATAGGTGTACAATCCGTTGACCTCCTGCTCCACGTCGTAGAGCTGGGTATAGCAGAAGGCACAGATCCGGGGATGCTCAAGCAGGGCTTCCGTCAACCCCCGGTAACGTTCCAGAAACTCCTTTTCGCTTACGGGACGGGTGCCGTAACCCCAGCCCTGCTTATCTCCGGGCTTCCACCAGATCCCGCCGTATTCACTTACAAAATAGGGCTGATCCTCATATTTCTGCCGATCCGGAAAAGTGACATAAATCCCTTCGCCGGTTCGCATTGGTTCCAGCTTGGCCCGCAGGGATTCCGGATCCTGATCATAGTCATGAATATCAAAAATATCGGTTTTCACATGGAAGTTCCCGCTGGTATCAATGACCGGCCGGGATGGATCCATGGATTTCGTAACCTGCCAGGCAATGCGCAGCACCTCGTCGTCCTGCCGGGTTCCGCGATTGTCCCAGGTTTCGTTGAACGGGCACCAGCCGATAATGGATGGGTGATTGTAATCCCGTTCCATAGTCTCCATCCATTCCGGCAGAAAACGTTCCAATCCCATGGAAGTGGTAATATCCAGTCCCCAGCTTGCATACTCGCCCCAGACCAGATATCCCATCTTATCCGCCCAATACAGATATTCCGGTTCAAAAACCTTCTGATGAAGCCTGGCCCCGTTAAAGCCCATCTCCATGGAAATCCGTATATCCTTTTTCAGGTCTTCCTCAGAGGGAGCCGTATAGATCCCATCCGGATAAAATCCCTGATCCAGCACAAGCCTTTGAAAAACAGGCTTTCCGTTGATGGCAATGGCATGATCCCGGATGGTCACAGATCGCAGGCCAAAATAACTCCGGACCGTGTCAATCGGTTCCCTGCCATTCTGAACGGTGAGATTCAAATCATATAACTCCGGCTTCCCGGGTTCCCACAGATAGATTTCATCCAATGCTACGGTAAGATATGCCGTTTCCCCTACAACCTCAGCTACGGAGCTTCCCACTTGCCTGCCCTGATACCGTGCTTCCGCTTTCAGCGAAAGCCCATTTGTATTTCCTTTTATCCTGGACTCGATATGTACCCGTTTGTTTTCCGGATCGGGGAGGATCTTCAGGGCAGATAAATACTGCTGCGGAACACACTCCAGCCAGACGGTCTGCCAGATGCCCGTGGTTCTGGTATAATCGCAACCTGCCCGGATGAAATGATGTTCCCTTCTCTGCTTGCCCACGGGCTGCAGGCCGGAGCGCGGTTCGTCCTCCGCACAGACGGTTACAACATTGCTGCCGGGCCGGAGCTGCTCCGTGATGTCAAAGGAAAAGGAAGTGTACCCACCCCGGTGCGTGCCCACGGAAACTCCGTTGATCCAGACCTCCGTGTCATAATCCACTGCCCCAAAGTGAATCAGAGTACGGTGCCCGCTCCAGCTGTCCGGGAGAACGAACTCCCGGCGATACCAGACGGCCGGTATAAAATCCTTATAGGCGATGCCGGACAGTTTGCTTTCCGGACAAAAAGGAACCACAATCTGTGTCTTCAGCTTCTCCGACCGGTATACCTCCCGTTCTTTTCCGCTTCTTCCAAAATCCATTTCAAATTCCCAGGGTCCGTTCAGATTCATCCAACGATCCCGAACCAGCTGAGGCCTGGGATACTCCGGCCTCGGAACCGTGCTTTCCCGTGTTGTCTGCATGAAAATTCTCCTTTTTTCAGTTTAAGCCAGACGCTGTTCAATCAGCCCGGCCAGCCGAACGGCTTCCTTTTCCATAAGCTGTTGGTCCGTTCCCTCTATCATGATCCTTACCAAAGGTTCGGTTCCCGAAGTCCGGATCAATACCCGCCCTTCTTCCCGAAACCTGGATTCAATCTTCCGGATCTCCTCCTGTATGACCGCATCCTCTGCATAACAATGCTTCTTTGCCTCGGAAACCCTGGCATTCACCAGTACCTGAGGCAGTTTCGTCATGCCGGCTGCCAGGGCGGAAAGCGGCTTGCCGCTTCGTTTGACGACGGACAGCATCTGTAGTGCCGTCAGGATCCCATCCCCTGTTGTGCTGTGATTTCGGAAAATAATATGTCCTGATTGTTCTCCACCCAGGCTATAATTCCTTTCCAACATTCTCTCCAGCACATACCGGTCTCCTACCCTGGTTTGTTCCAGTGTGCATCCCGCTTTTTTCAGGGCGATTTTCAGGCCAAGGTTGCTCATGACCGTCCCGACAACCGTATTTTGCTTCAGAAGGCCCCGATCCTTCATATCCAGGGCACAAATCAACAGGATCTGATCCCCATCCACCAGATTCCCGTTTTCATCCACGGCAATCAGCCGATCCGCATCCCCATCAAAGGCAAGACCGGCATCCACTTTCTCCTCCCGGACAAAGCCCTGGAGCCCCTCCGGATGGGTGGATCCGCAGCCATCGTTGATATTGATCCCATCCGGTGCATTCTTCCGGATCCGGACCTCCGCTCCGAGAGATTGCAGCACTTTGGGAGCCACCCGATACGAAGCGCCGTTGGCACAATCCAAAGCCAGTTTTAATCCTTTCAGATCCACATCAATGGTACTCTTCAAAAACTCTGCATAATCCTTTTCAGCGTTCCATGCCGGAACCCTTCTGCCCACTTTTTCTCCCACCGGCACCGGCAATTTCCCGGTCCCGTCTGAAATAATGCGCTCAATGCGGTCTTCCAACTCATCCGGCAGTTTATAACCGCAATGATCAAAAAATTTAATCCCGTTGTATTCCATGGCATTGTGAGAGGCAGAGATCACAACACCGGCATCCATGCCGTAGCGGCGGGTCAAACAGGCAATGGCAGGCGTAGGCAGGACGCCCGCTACAACAGCCTCTGCTCCCACGGAGCAAATGCCTGCGGTCAGTGCAGCCTCCAGCATATCACCGGAAATGCGGGTGTCCCGCCCCACCAATATCTTTGGTCTGTGTCTCGCCTTCGTCAGTACATAGGCGCCGGCCTGCCCCAGCTCAAATGCCGTTTTGCAGGTCAGCTCCGAATTTGCAAGTCCCCTTACGCCATCTGTTCCAAACAAACGTCCCATTCAGGCTCCCCTTCCTCTTTCAGACTTTTTTAAAAAACAATTCCGCAACAAACAGATCCCATTATTCGGACATAAATTCCTTCATGATGTACCTCTGGGCAGATACGGCCGCCACTGCTCCATCCGAAGCCGCCGTTACCAGCTGCAGCAAAGGCTTCTGCCGGAGATCCCCTGCGGCAAACACTCCCGGAATACCGGCCTGCATGGACTCGTTGGTGATCACATAACCGGATCGGCTCATGGGCACCTGATTTGGAATGCCCTCGCTGTTGGGGTGCACTCCGATGGCGATAAAAATCCCATCTGCCCTGATTTCCCGTTTCTTCCCTGTCCTGCGATCAACAGTCCGTACTCCGGTCACCCGGTTTTCCCCCAAAATAGCTTCCACTTCCGAACTCCAGACCATTTCCACATTCTCTCTGGCCAGAACCCGGTCCGCCAGAATTCTGGAAGCACGCAGCGTATCGCGCCGGTGCACCAAATAAGCCTTACGGACATACCGGGACAAAAACATGGCATCCTCCGCCGCAGTATCCCCGCCGCCGACCACGACAACATCCTTTCCCTTGTAGAAGGCACCGTCACAGGTTGCGCAATAGGATATCCCCTTGCCCCGGAATTCCTTTTCCTTCTCCAGGCCAAGCTGCCTTGGCTCCGCTCCCATGGCGAGGATTACCGCTTTGCATTCGTATGTTTTCCCTCCCGCCTCCACCTTCTTTGTTCTTCCCTCCAGGTCCAGGCCGGTTACCTCATCATAGAGGATTTTCAGGCCAAACTTTTGGGCCTGATTTTCCATCTTTTCGACAAGATCCGGGCCGCTGATCGGCTCGTCAAAGCCCGGATAGTTCTCAATCAGGCCTGTCGTGGATGCCTGGCCACCCGGGAACATCCTCTCAAACAGCAGAGTGGACAGACCGCCGCGATTGGCATACAGCCCTGCGGTCAATCCGGCTACCCCGCCTCCCACTATAATAACATCCAGCATAAAATTCCCTCCATTATTCTGTGAAACATTGCCTTTTGTCCATGATCGCTCCGGCGCATCACAAAACTCATTTCCCATGGAAATCAAATAACCTTCTTATGCATAGTATATCCTATTTTGGCCAATCTGGAAAATTGCTTTTTGAAAGAAAACGGCGACAACCCAAAATTACAAAAAACGCCAGGGAAAACTTCCTCTGACGTTTTGCATACCTAAAACAGAATCCTTACCTCTTGGAAAACTGCGGAGATCTGCGGGCAGCCTTGAGGCCATATTTCTTTCTTTCCTTCATTCTGGGATCCCGTGTCAGGAAACCTGCTTTTTTTAGAGTCGGCCGCAGGCTCTCATCTGCTTTCAACAAGGCACGGGAGATTCCATGGCGAATTGCACCCGCCTGTCCTGTAAATCCGCCGCCATGTACATTTACGATGACATCGAATTTGCCTGTCGTGCCCGTTTCTTCCAATGGCTGGCGGACAGTTGCCTTCAGCGTATCCAGTCCGAAATATTCATCAATGCTTCTTTTATTGATTGAAAAATCCCCTTCTCCAGGAATTAACCGAACCCTGGCGACGGATTTCTTTCTTCGTCCCGTTCCGAAGTATTGTATTTTGGCCATTCTTTATTTCCTCCTTTCGTCTGCTTATAAATCAAGCATTTCCGGCTTTTGAGCTTCATGATTGTGATCCGGCCCTGCATAAACTTTCAATTTCCGGAGCATATCCCTGCCCAGGCTGCTATGCGGCAGCATTCCCTTTACTGCCCCATAGATGACAGTGGTGGGCTTTTCCTTAATGAGATGATTGAAGTTTATTTCCCTCAATCCTCCCGGATAGGAAGTGTGGTGCCGGTAGAGCTTCTGCTCTCCCTTTTTACCGGTAACCTCCACCAGTTCGGCATTGACCACAATCACATAATCTCCGGTATCCACATGAGGAGTATAAATGGGCTTATTTTTCCCTCTCAATATTTTTGCAATTTCAGATGAAAGACGTCCAAGGGTTTTCCCTTTGGCATCCACTACATACCATTTCCGTTCTACTGTATCGGCATTTGCCATATAGGTCTTCATCATGGGTTCCCTCCAATCCGACTGAAATACATTTGCTGTTTGTATCTCAGGCATTTCGTTTCGATTCATTTTCTTTTATTCCGCAAAGATCCGTAGACCGTCCGGGGCCAGTGGATCTTAATAGGCACTATTCTTTATTTTAATGCATGTGCTGCGGCGTGTCAAGAAAATATTTTTCATAATATACTTCTTCCAGGGATAGACCCTGGGGAGGAGCTGTCGGACCTGCTCTTTTCCGATCCCTTGCCTGAAGAACTTCCGGTACGGAAAAAGAATCGATCCTGCCCCTTCCCACTTCAATCAGGGTTCCGACCATAATACGGACCATATGATACAAAAAGCCGTCTCCCTTTACCATGAAATACAAAAAGGGATCCTCCCAATCCAGCCGGACATCAGTAACCGTTCGAACCGTTGTCCGGACCGGGGAACCGGCTGCCATAAATGAAGCAAAATCATGTGTGCCCTTAAAATATCCCGCGGCTTCCTTCATTGCCGAAACGTCCAACGGAACACAAATATGGTATAGATACCGGTACCCTATGGCGGTGCCCTGCGGACGCACGATCATGGAATACTTATATTTTTTCCCGGTCGCAGAAAACCGCGCATGGAAGTCCCCGCTCACCTCCCGGGAACAGATAATCCGTATGTCCCTGGGAAGCAGGGAGTTCAATGCAAAGCTGAACTTTTCCGGCGGAATGGGAGAATCCGTCCTGAAATTTGCAGTCTGTCCCCTCGCATGCACTCCGCTGTCCGTCCGGCCGGAACCAATGACAGGAACGGTCACCCGGGTGAGTTCCTGCAATGCTTCTTCCACTTTCTGCTGTACGGTCATTGCATTGGGCTGTCTCTGCCAGCCGGCATAGGAGGTGCCATCATATTCCATTGTCAGCATAATGTTTTTCATAGGTTCCTCCCTGCATGGCGATATCTGCTTTTTCTGCCCGCTGCAGTATGTTTTGAGAACTGGTATTTCCAGGAAAATCAGCAGTAGGAATTGATCAGTACCGCTGCAATAAGGAGCAGCGCAGCCCCAAAGGCCTCATAATCAATTCTTTCCATCCGCAGTACCTTCATGCGGGTCCGGTTCTCCCCTCCCCGATAGCAGCGGGCTTCCATGGCCATGGCCAGTTCGTCTGCCCTTCGAAACGCACTGATGAACAGGGGAACCATCAGCGGCACCATGGATTTTGCCCTCTGAATCAGATTGCCGCTTTCAAAATCCGCTCCCCTCGCCATCTGCGCCTTCATGATCTTGTCCGTTTCTTCCAGCAGAGTGGGGATAAAGCGCAGCGCAATGGTCATCATCATGGCCAGCTCATGCGCGGGAAAATGAATCGCCTGCAAAGGTTTCAGCAGTGCCTCCAGCCCATCTGTCAGGGAAATCGGAGAAGTGGTCAGGGTCAGCAGGGAGGTTCCCATCACCAACAACAACAGCCGCAGCATCATGGAAATGCCTTGCCTGAGGCCTTCTTCCGTCACTTTCAGGAAGCCCAGCTGAAAAATGACTTTTCCGCCGGATGTAAAAAACAGATTAATGCAGAACGTCAGCACAATAATGAACAGCAGGGGTTTCAGCCCCTTTAGAATATATTTGAGCGGAAGCCCGGAAAGGACAATGACCAATGCCAGAAAGAGAAAAACAAACAGATAGCCGGCGAAATGCTGCACAAAGAAAATAATGATGATATACAAAAAGGTAATCATCAGCTTGGTCCGTGGATCCAGTCGATGAATCGGAGAATCAGACGGATAATACTGGCCGATCGTGATATCCTTAAGCATGTCTTTTCTCCCCCAATACCTTGATAAGTGCTTCCTTTGCCTGCTCCACCGTGTAAATATCCACCGGGACATCCATCCCCTTTTGCCGGAGGGCTTTCATCAGCCTGGTAATCTGCGGCACACCCAGGCCCATGCTCTCCAACTCTTCCGCATGGGTAAAGATCTCCCTGGGAGAGCCGGTCAGCACCACACGGCCTTTGTTCATGACAACAATCCGGTCCACAAGCCGGGCGATATCCTCCATACTGTGGGAAACCAAAATAATCGTATAGCCGTTTTTTTCATGAAGAACCCGGATCCCGTTCAATACCTCGTCCCTTCCCCTGGGGTCCAATCCCGCCGTCGGCTCATCCAATATCAATATAGTTGGATGCATTGCCAAAACGCCGGCAATGGCGACTCGTCGTCTCTGTCCTCCGCTCAGCTCAAAAGGGGAACGATCCTTCACCTCTTCGAAAGGCAGGCCGACCAATTCCGCAGCTTCCTTCACCCGAAAATCGATATCCTCCCCGGACAGTCCCAGATTTTTCGGGCCATAGGCAATATCCTTACCGACGGTTTCCTCAAAGAGCTGCTGCTCCGGATATTGAAATACCAGGCCTACCTGCTGCCGCAGAGGCTTGAGATCCTTACTGTTTTTCTCTATCCGCATTTCATTGACGATTACCGTTCCCTGTGTTGGTAGCAGCAATCCGTTCAGATGCTGAATCAAAGTGGATTTTCCGGAACCGGTATGTCCGATAAGCCCGATGAACTCCCCATCCTGGATTTCCAGATTCACATCCAGGAGAGCAGTGGATTCGAAAGGCCCCCCCTCCATATAAACATGTGTTACCTGTTCCATCTTCACTGGCATAACGCGTCCACCATCTCTTCCAGGCTTATGGGATCTCCCTCAATATCAAACCCTTCCCGCCGAAGCTCATGGCAAAGCTCCACAATCTGGGGAACATCCAGACCGATGTTCTTCAGCATGTCGGCCTGACGGAAGATCTCCCTTGGAGTCCCGTCCAGTACAATCCTGCCGTTGTCCATAACAATGACACGATCGGCGTGAATGGCTTCCTCCATGTAATGTGTGATATGCACAATGGTGATTCCATCCTCTTTATTCAAACGATGTATGGTATCCATTACTTCCCTGCGGCCGGAAGGATCCAGCATGGCGGTGGGCTCATCCAGAATGATGATTTCCGGATGCATGGCGATTACGCCGGCAATGGACACCCGCTGTTTCTGTCCGCCGGACAAAAAATGAGGGGCAGAAGTTGCATATTCCGTCATGTTCACAGCAGACAGGGCATCGTCCACCTGTTTTCGGATTTCTGCAGGCGGAACAGCCAGATTTTCCGGACCAAAAGCCACATCCTCCTCCACGACGTTGGCCACAAGCTGATTATCGGGATTTTGAAAGACCATACCCGCCGTCTGTCGGATATCCCAAAGTCTATCTTCCTCCTTCGTGTTCATTCCCTTGACCCATACATCACCGGACCGGGGCTTCAGCAATGCATTGAAATGCTTGGCCAGGGTGGACTTTCCGGATCCATTGTGTCCGATCATTACGACAAACTCGCCCTTGCCAATCGTAAGGGATACGTTATCCAGAGCCGCCGTTTCTTCCCCTCCCTGACCAACATAATCAAACGATACATTTTGGACTTCTATAATGGGTTTCATGCTGCCGTCCCCTCCTTACCCATAGATACCCGGGCTTTCCTATCCTAATCCCTTTCATCCGGATTTTCAATTATAAAGCTTCCATTGACGAAAAAGTGACAAAAAGGTCGAACAAGAGCCCGTAAAACAATAAAAAATATGGATTAAGCTATAGGCTAATATCCCATGAACTTAATCCGCTTTTCCGAAAAGGTTTTTCGTGATGATTCTTTATACCAACTCGATGATAACCGCTTCCGCCGCGTCGCCTCTCCGGGGACCTTTTTTCAGTATTCTGGTATAGCCGCCGCTGGAAGCCTTCTTCTCATTTCTTTCCCTGTATTTCGGACCATACTCATTGAACATCTTTTCGATCAGGGGATGCTGAACTTTTCTCAGGCGTTCCGTATAATCCTCCTTGGTTTCGTCCTTCCCGCGCAGCTCCTTGATATCATACAGATAGGCCATCATTTTTCTCCTGGCATGAAGCCGGGACGGCATGTCATTGGTAACTTCCATGGACACGGTCTGTCCTTTTTCGTTATTGACTTCCTTTGTTATTTTGACGGTGTTTTCATATTCCTTTACGGCAAGGGTAATCAGTTTCTCTGCTATGCTTTGGACTTCCTTGGCACGGGCTTCCGTTGTCTCAATCCTGCCATGCCATAAAAGGTCGGTGACCTGATTGCGCAATATGGCTCTCCGCTGATCACTGGCCCTGCCTAGTTTTCTGTATCCGGGCATATTCTCCCTCCTTCACTTCTTTATTCCTCGTTCTTTTTCAGTTTCAAATCCAATCCCGCCAGCTTCTGTTGCACTTCTTCCAGGGACTTTCGCCCAAGATTCCGGACCTTCATCATTTCTTCTTCTGTTTTCTGGGTCAGTTCCTCAACCGTGTTGATTCCTGCACGTTTCAGGCAATTATAGGAGCGTACGGAAAGATCCAGTTCCTCAATGGTCATTTCCAGGACCTTTTCCTTTTTGTCTTCTTCCTTTTCCACCATGATTTCCACATCGTTCACATTTTCCGTCAGATTGATAAACAGGGAAAGGTGCTCCACCAATATCTTCGCTGCCAGGCTGGTCGCCTCATCCGGTGAAATGGTCCCATTGGTCCAAACCTCCAGGGTCAGCTTGTCGTAATCGGTGACCTGTCCGACACGGGTGTTTTCCACATTGTAATTCACCCTGCGGATAGGAGTAAAAATGGAATCCACGGGAATAATCCCAATTGGCTGGCCCTCATGCTTGTTCCGTTCTGCAGGAACATACCCCCTGCCCTTCTCAACGGTAATCTCCATATACAGCTTGGCATCTTCATTCAGAGTGGCAATTGGGTGCTCCGGATTCAGGATTTCCACTTCAGCATCCGTAATAATATCTCCTGCAGTGACTTGTCCCGCACCCTGAGCATTGACAGTTATGATCTTTGGCTCGTCGCCAGACATCTTTAGGGCAAGTTCCTTCAGGTTGAGAATGATCTCCACCAGATCCTCCTTGACACCCGGTATCGTGGAAAATTCATGAAGAACCCCGTCCACCTTGATGGACGTGACGGCTGCCCCCGGAAGGGAGGACAACAACAACCGCCGCAGGGAATTCCCCATGGTGATCCCAAACCCCCTCTCCAGGGGCTCCAATACGAACTTGCCATAAGTGTTATCCTTGCTTATTTCCACTATATCTATTTTGGGTTTTTCAATTTCTATCAAACGAAACCCTCCTCATAACATTTTCCAATCTTTCCCGAGGGCAACTATCTATCAACAAAGCCGCTCCCACGGCATTATCTGGAATACAACTCGACAATCAGATGCTCCTGGATTTCCATATCAATATCCTGCCTGGACGGAAGTGTTGAAACGGTTCCTTCCAGTTTTTCGTAATCCACCTGCAGCCATGGCACAACTGTTCTGCCGGCTCCCTCTTTCAATGCCTTGAAGTGTTCCATTCCGGAAGCGCTTTTGCCCTTGACAGCAATGGTTTCCCCGACGTTGGTCAGATAGGAGGGGATGTCCACTTTCCTGCCGTTCACCGTAATGTGCCCATGGCGAACGAATTGTCTTGCCTGCGCTCTGGAATCAGCAAAGCCCATGCGATAGACAACATTGTCCAGTCTTCTCTCCAGCATCTGAAGCAGGTTTTCACCTGTGATGCCCTTCGCTTTCTCTGCGGCTGCAAAATAGTTACGGAATTGCTTTTCCTGCACGCCGTAAATTCGTCTTACCTTCTGCTTCTCGCGAAGCTGCAAGCCGTATTCGGAAGGCTTCCTCCTGCTGGTTCCATGCTGTCCCGGAGCAACCGGTCTGCGGGTAAATCCGCATTTTTCCGTATAGCATCTGTCGCCTTTCAGATAGAGCTTCATACCTTCCCGCCGGCACTGGCGGCACTGCGGTTCTATATTTCTTGCCATCTTTACACCTCCATCTTTCTATACTCTTCTTCTCTTTGGCGGACGGCAGCCATTGTGAGGGATCGGAGTAACGTCCTTGATCATATTGACTTCCAATCCAGCTGCCTGCAGGGAACGTATTGCAGCTTCCCTGCCAGACCCCGGCCCTTTTACATAAACTTCCACTGTTTTCAGGCCATGTTCCATTGCTGCCTTTGCTGCTGTCTCTGCGGCAGTCTGTGCTGCAAATGGCGTGCTTTTTTTGGACCCACGGAATCCAAGGCCACCGGCACTTGCCCAGGACAGTGCGTTGCCCGCTGTATCCGTAATGGTCACAATTGTATTATTGAACGTCGACTGAATATGGGCAGCACCGCGCTCAATATTCTTCTTCTCACGGCGTTTCCGTGTTCTGCGTGCTGTTTGTTTCGCCATTCATACCCCTCCTCAAACGATACTTTTTCTGCGCACACCAACAGTGCGTTTTGGTCCCTTGCGGGTTCTGGCGTTTTGCTTCGTGCTCTGCCCACGTACCGGCAATCCCTTCCGGTGACGAATCCCCCTGTAACAGCCGACTTCAACCAGCCGCTTGATATTCAGGGATACTTCCCTTCGGAGATCTCCTTCGACCTTTACATTCTTATCAATATATTCTCTCAGCCTGGATACTTCCGCTTCGGTTAAATCCTTGACACGGGTATCGGGATTCACTCCTGTGGATTTCAGGATCTCCCTGGACTTGCTTTGTCCGATCCCATAGATATAGGTTAAACCAATTTCCACTCTTTTTTCACGAGGCAAATCGATTCCGGAAATACGTGCCATCCTTACACCTCCATATGTTAATTATTTCATATTTGACAAATTTTAACCCTGTCTTTGCTTGTGTTTCGGATTCTCACAGATCACCATCACTTTTCCTTTGCGTTTGATGATCTGACATTTCTCACACATACGCTTTACAGACGGTCTTACCTTCATTTTTTCAATCCTCCTTTATCCTTTTCCGCGCCAGGTAATCCGACCACGGTTCAAATCATAGGGGGACAATTCCACCGTTACCTTATCTCCCGGCAAAATCCGAATGAAGTTCATTCGAAGTCTTCCTGATATATGGGCCAGTATCTGGTGACCATTTTTTAATTCCACCTGAAACATCGCATTGGGCAATGCTTCAACCACTGTACCTTCCACTTCGATTACGTCTTCTTTTGACAATGAATACCATCCTCCTTACCGCTCATAATCCAAAGGATTCCAGAGTTTTCCTGATATCTGCATCCAGTACCAATTCCCCTGCTTCCAGTTTGCTTTTCAGCTCCCTGATCAATATCGGCTTTGGAGTCAAATGCTTCGTTTTCTTCTTCTTGGGCTTGGAAACGGTCCTGCTCCTGCCATCTGCAATGAGTACATACTCATCGTCCAGCCGCCTGATGATCAGAAAAGCAGACCCTTTCTCCCTGCCGGCTTTCGCCAGCACAACCCTGCCAATTTGAAACTCCGTTTCCGTCATGTCTTCCACAACCCTTCCAAAGTCCTAATCATGCTACTTCCTGGGAATGGGGATGATGTCTTTCCATCACTTCAGAAAACCCTTGTAATGTCTCATGAGCATCTGTGCCTCCAGCTCCTTTGTTGTTTCCAGTGCAACACCCACAAGAATCAGGATTGCTGTACCTCCAAAGGACATGGGTACTTTCGTTATGGCAGTCAAAGCAATCGGCAGAATAGCAACCAGTGCCAGATAAATTGCCCCTACCAGCGTCAGACGGTTGGAAATCCGCATCAGATAATCCGAAGTGGGCTTTCCCGGACGGATGCCTTGCACAAAGCCGCCATATTGTTTGAGATTATCTGCTATGTCCACCGGATTGAAAGTAATCTGCGTATAAAAATACGTAAAAAATACAATCAACAGTGCATATAATACAGCATATATCGGTTTATCCTGGGTAAACCATTTCTGCACCCACAATACAAAACCGCTATCCTGCGACATAAACTGTGCGATGGTCTGAGGAACCGCCAGAATGGATACGGCAAAAATAATGGGAAGTACACCGGACGAATTTACTTTCATGGGAATGTGGGTACTTTGCCCGCCGTACATTTTCCTCCCAACCACTCTCTTGGAATACTGCACCGGAATTCTTCTCTCTCCCTGATCAATATAGATCACTCCGGCAATCAGGGCAACCATGAAGACAAGCATCAGCAGCAGGTAAGCCGGATGAATCGCTTTCGCCCGAAAAGCCAGATTCCAAAGCTTCACCACAGAAATCGGCGCTCTGGAAATAATACTGGTGAAAATAATCAGGGAAATACCGTTTCCAATTCCCTTATCGGTGATCTGTTCACCCAGCCACATTAAGAATGCTGTGCCCGCAGTCAGGGTCAGGGATACAATAATATAGGTCCAGGCATTGCTCTGAAGCAATGCACCTGCACTCCTCGCCAGGCCAAACGTGATTCCGAATGCCTGCAGAAAAGCCAGGACAACTGTAAAATATCTTGTATATCTGGCGATTTTCTTTCTTCCATCTTCCCCTTCCTTGGACAAACGTTCCAGTTTGGGGATGGCTACGGTCAAAAGCTGCATAATGATGGAAGAATTGATGTACGGAGTCACCGACAAGGCAAAAATCGTAAAGTTCCCGAAAGCACCTCCGGACATAATATCAAAAAATCCGAGCAAACCGCCCTGATCGATAAGATTCTTGATAAAGGAGCTATCCACACCGGGTACCGGAATAAAGGATCCAATTCGATAAACCAATAGCATCATCAAGGTATATAGAATCTTTTTTCTTAGATCTTCTATTTTCCAGGCATTCTTAAAGGTTTCGAACATCTCAGATCACCTCAGTCTTTCCACCCAGCGCTTCAATTTTTTCCTGAGCAGTTTTACTGAACTTATGAGCCTGTACGGTCAGTTTCTTTGTCAGATTGCCGTTGCCAAGAATCTTGATGCCGTCATTGTCCTTCCGGACCAGACCCGTTTTCTTCAAAAGCTCCGGTGTAACGACTGTACCCTCTTCAAAAGCCTCCAGATCCCTCAGGTTTACTATGGAATAAACCGTTGCATATATATTGGTAAACCCTCTTTTGGGAATACGCCGTGCAAGTGGCATCTGCCCGCCTTCGAATCCGGGCCTTGTCCCGCTTCCACTTCTGGACTTCTGACCTTTTTGGCCCCGTCCGGCCGTTTTGCCAAGACCGGATCCGTGTCCCCTTCCTTTTCGCAGGGAAACCGTCACCGAACCTTCCGCAGGCTTTAAATCATGTAACTTCATGGAGCTGCACCTCCTTTACTCTTCGATTTTTTCAACGGAAACAAGGTGATTCACCTTGTGTATCATCCCCCGGATAACTGCATTATCCTCCTGTATCCTGCTGTCTCTGATTCTTTTTAATCCAAGAGCTTCCATTGTTGCAATCTGATCCTTCTGGCAGCCTATGGTGCTCCTGGTTTGGGTAACTTTCAACTTCATCCCAAGTTCCCTCCTAACCTAAGATCTCTTCGATGGATTTGCCTCTTAATCCCGCAACATCTTCTGCCGTCTTCAAACTTGCAAGTCCGCTCATGGTGGCATTGATCACATTCCTCGGATTGCTGGATCCCAGGGATTTGGTACGGATATCCTGGACACCTGCAAGCTCCATCACCGCACGGACAGGTCCTCCTGCGATCACACCGGTACCTTCCTTCGCGGGCATCATCAGTACAGAACCAGCTCCAAACTCTCCCTGAACCTCATGCGGTATGGTGGTATTCACAATTGGTACCTTAATCAGGTGTTTCTTTGCGTCCTCCACTCCCTTGCGGATCGCTTCCGGTATTTCAGCCGCTTTTCCCATTCCTGCCCCAACAATACCATTTGCATCCCCCACTACCACTACGGTACTGAAGCGCATATTACGTCCGCCTTTTACGGTCTTGGCAACACGGTTGATACTTACTACCCTTTCCTTCAGATCCAACGTGCTGGCATCGATTCGGTTCATCTGTTTCCCTCCTTTAAAATTCCAGTCCGGCTTCACGCGCTCCGGATGCAACTTCCAAAACGCGTCCATGGTAAATATAGCCACTCCGGTCAAATACCACCCGGCGAATTCCCTTTTCCATCGCCTTTTTTCCGGCCGCCTCTCCGACAATCTGTGCGGCTTCTTTTTTGGTTTTGCCGACGACTTTTTCCTTCAAATCCGGATCAAGGGTAGAAGCAGCTGCCAGGGTTGTTCCGTTCTGATCGTTGATGATTTGAACATATATATGATTTAAACTCCGATAAACGCAGAAACGTGGCCTTTCCAAAGTACCGGAAATTTTCCTCCGGACCCGATCATGCCGCTTTTTCCTGCTCGCATTTTTATCTTTTTGCTTGATCACCTTAAGCTTCACTCCTTCCCTTATTTCTTACCTGCTTTTCCTTCCTTGCGAAGGATTCTTTCATTCTCATATTTAATGCCCTTGCCCTTATAAGGCTCCGGCTCCCGAACCCGTCGTACCTTTGCAGCCATTTCACCAACTGCTTGTTTGTCAATCCCTTTGACAATAATTCGGTTGGCTGCCGGTACTTCAAATTCCACTCCATTTTCCTCCTGGATCTCCACGGGATGAGAGTATCCAACGGTCAGAACCAGTTTCTTACCCTGCTTCTGCGCACGATAACCGACTCCATTGATCACCAGGGTCTTTTCAAATCCTTTGGTAACCCCGTCCACCATGTTCTGAATCAAAGCCCGGCTCAAACCGTGCAGTGATTTTTGAGGCTTACTGTCATTTGGACGCTCTACTCGTATGATATTCCCTTCCACGGAAACCCGCATATCCTTGTGAATTTTCTGTGTCAGCTGTCCCTTTGGCCCTTTTATGGCCACTACATTGTCATCGCCGACCAATACGGATACTCCATCGGGCATCTTTACAGGAAGCTTTCCAATCCGTGACATACATTACACCGCCTTCCTCTTTGCTAATTCTGCCTGCCCAGCCGTCACCAGACGTAGCACAGCACTTCTCCGCCGACACTCAGCTTTCTGGCCTGTTTGTCCGTCATTACGCCCTTTGAGGTGGAAATGATGGCAATCCCCAGTCCGCCTAATACCTTGGGAATCTCATCCTTGTTTGCATAAACTCTCAGACCGGGTTTGCTGATTCTCTTCAATCCGCTGATCACACGTTCATTGTTTTTGGCATATTTCAACGTAAGCTTCAAAGTACCCTGATTCCCGTCATCAATTACGGTATATCCCTTGATAAACCCCTCTTCTGTCAATATATCTGCAATCGCCTTCTTCATATTAGAAGCCGGTACCTGTATCACTTCATGCTTTACAACCAGTGCATTCCTTATGCGGGTCAGCATATCTGCAATGGGATCTGTCATAACCATATCTTCTACCTCCTTCCAGTCTTGACCCTCTACCAGCTCGCCTTCCTGACACCGGGAATCTGTCCCTTGTAGGCCAGCTCCCGGAAGCATATCCGGCAAATACCATATTTCTTCAGGACTGCATGGGGACGTCCGCATAGTCTGCATCTTGTATAGGCACGGGTTGAATACTTGGGCTTACGCTGCTGCTTCACCCTCATTGATATTTTTGCCACTTATCTGTTTCCTCCTTCCATCGGATTCTCTCAGCTTCTGGCAGCAAAAGGCATACCCAAAAGCCGTAACAATTCTCTTCCTTCTTCATCGGTCCGGGCGGTTGTCACAAATATGATATCCATTCCCCTTACCTTATCCACCTTATCATAGCTGATCTCCGGGAAAATAAGCTGCTCCTTGATTCCCAGTGCATAATTACCCCTGCCGTCAAAGGAATTTTCCGATACTCCCCGGAAATCCCGTACGCGGGGAAGAGCAACATTCACCAGGCGATCCAGGAACTCATACATTTTATCGCCCCGAAGCGTCACCTTTGCTCCGATATTCATGCCTTCCCTTACCTTAAAGGCAGCCACGGATTTCTTTGCTTTGGTCACAACGGGCATCTGCCCCGTTATGGTTGCCAGGTCCTGGACAGCGGATTCGAGAAACTTCGGATTTTCCTTTGCATCCCCGACTCCCATATTGATCACGATCTTTTCGAGTCTGGGTACCTGCATGACATTTTTATATTCAAATCTGTCCAACAGATTGGACATCGCTTCATTTTTATAAAAATCTTTCAACCGAGCCAAATCTTTTACCTCCCTTCTGAGAAGAACTAATCATTGAACAATTCGTTGCAGACCTTGCAGACACGTACCTTGGTTCCGTCCTCCAATATTTTGTGGCCTACACGGGTCCGCTTGTTGCACTTCCCACAGA
The DNA here is from genome assembly GCA_002399435.1 of Firmicutes bacterium UBA4874. Taxonomy (GTDB): domain Bacteria; phylum Bacillota; class Clostridia; order Caldicoprobacterales; family DTU083; genus UBA4874. Next base: position 6,297 of record DHDO01000090.1, on the reverse strand, counting down.
CAAGCATGGCTTTGGAAGCATGGATGGGAGCTTCCTGACGGATCCTTCCTCCCTGCTGGTTTGCACCTGTGGGTTTCTTGTGCCGGGTCACAAAGTTGACCCCTTCCACAATGATCTTGCCTTCTCTGGGATATGCAGTCAGCACTTTCCCCCGCTTTGATTTGTCTTTTCCGGAAATGATTTCTACGGTATCCCCTTTTTTTACATGCATTTTTCCTGGCTTTTTCACCACAGCAATCACCTCCTTTTATAATACTTCCGGGGCGAGAGATATGATTTTCATATAATCCTTTTCTCTCAGTTCTCTGGCGATCGGGCCAAAGATACGGGTACCCCTGGGTTGCTTCTGATCATCTATGATTACTGCCGCATTGTCGTCAAATTTGATAAACGAACCATCCGGCCTTTGTGTGTCCCTGGTCGTGCGAACAATGACAGCCTTTACGACATCGCCCTTTTTAACAACACCGCCGGGTGTTGCACTTTTGACAGATGCCACAATCGAGTCTCCTATTTTTCCATACTT
>DHDO01000090.1:0-5516 GCA_002399435.1 Firmicutes bacterium UBA4874 | reverse complement strand
CTTTCAACGACTTCAACCAAACGCCAGCGCTTGTCACGGCTGATCGGCCTGGTTTCCATAATCTTTACGCGATCCCCGATCTGGCAGGTATTTTCTTCGTCATGGGCTTTCAGTTTGCTTGTCCGGTTTATGGTCTTTCCGTACAGCTTATGCTTTACGCGGCTTTCGATCAAAACCACAATGGTTTTATCCATCTTATTGCTTACGACTCTGCCGATGCGGACCTTCCGATTCCCTCTTGTTTCCTCGGCCACAAATATTCCTCCTTTTCCTCAAGCCTCCATGGCTTTCAATTCCCGTTCCCTAAGAATCGTTTTTACTCTGGCAATATCCTTTTTCACTTCCCGGATCCTCGTGGGATTCTCCAACTGTCCGGTGGCCAGCTGGAATCGAAGGTTAAACAACTCACTCTTGAGCTCGGAACATTTCCCGTTCAGCTCATCCTGTGACATATCTCGGAATTCATTTGCCTTCATTGCCTTCACCACCCAATTCTTCACTAGTCACAAACCTGGTCTTGACCGGAAGTTTGTGCGCTGCCAGGCGGAGTGCCTCTCTGGCTGTCTCTTCAGGTACCCCTGCCACTTCAAACAGGATCCTGCCAGGCTTTACAACTGCCACCCAATATTCAGGAGAACCTTTTCCTTTCCCCATACGGGTTTCAGCGGGCTTCTCCGTAACAGGCTTATCCGGAAATATCTTGACCCAGACATTCCCGCCTCTTTTCATAAAACGAGTCATGGCAATCCTTGCCGCTTCAATCTGATTGCTGGTAATCCAGCAAGGATCCAATGCCTGCAGACCATATTGACCGTAAGTGATGGTATTCCCGCGCGTTGCCTTGCCTTTCATTCTGCCCCGAAATACCCTGCGGCGTTTTACTCTTTTCGGCATCAGCATATTATTTTCCTCCTTCCGCAACCGGTCTGTTTTTCGCCTTCGGAAGGACCTCTCCTTTGTAAATCCATACCTTTACTCCGATTCCTCCGTAGGTTGTTTTTGCTTCCGCAAACCCATAGTCGATATCAGCCCGCAATGTCTGCAGAGGTATGGTTCCTTCATGGTATCCTTCTCTCCGTGCAATATCCGTTCCGCCAAGACGCCCAGACACCATGGTCTTGATTCCCTTTGCCCCGGTTCTCATGGTTCTTTGCATTGTCTGCTTCATCGCTCTGCGGAAGGAAATCCTGCGTTCCAACTGTGCTGCAATATTCTCCGCAACCAACTGTGCATCCAGGTCCGGATACTTGACCTCCACTATATTTAAAATTGTCGTTTTCTTTGTAAACTTTTCAATTTCCTTTTTCAAGGCATCCACGCCCGTACCGCCTTTTCCAATTACAATACCAGGCTTGGCTGTAAAAATATTCACCTTTACGCGGTTTGCAGCACGTTCAATTTCAATTTTGGAGATCCCTGCATGAAAAAGTTTCTTTTTCAGCATCTTCCTTAATTGTACATCCTCAATCAGATTGTCTGCAAAATCCTTCCTGGAAGCATACCATCTGGCATCCCAGTCCTTGATGATTCCGACTCTAAGTCCATGGGGATTCACTTTCTGACCCACTTATCCATCCCTCCTTATTTTTGTACTTGTTCCAGTTCATCCAATACGATATGGATATGGCTGGTCCGCTTTCGAATGCGGTTTGCCCTGCCCTGAGCCCTTGCCCGCAGACGCTTCAGGGTCGGCCCTTCATTTGCGGTAACCTCAGCGACATACAAACCATCCGGATCCATTTCCAGATTGTTTTTTGCGTTGGCTGCTGCAGATTTCAACAGCTTGACAACTGGCTCGGAAGCCGCCTTGGGCGTATATTCCAATATGGCAAGTGCTTCCTTGACCGTTTTCCCGCGTATCATGTCAATCACAATCTTTACCTTTCTGGAAGAAATGCGGACATAACTGGCGGTGGCATGAGGCCGCTTTTCCCTGCTCTCGTAGCGGGCTTTTGATTTTTCTTTCATCCTTGTCGCCACTGTGATTCCTCCTTCACTATTTCAGCTCAGTAGTCTTTTCTGAATGCTGTCCGCTGTGACCCCGAAAGGTTCTGGTAGGCGCAAACTCCCCAAACTTATGTCCCACCATCTCCTCGGTAATATAGATCGGAACATGTTTCCTGCCATCATGAACGGCAATGGTGTGTCCGACCATTTCAGGAAAAATGGTGGATGCCCTGGACCAGGTCTTTATAACTGTTTTTTTGCCCTGTTTGTTCATGTCCTCTATCTTCTTCAAAAGGTCCGCACGGACATAGGGGCCTTTTTTCACCGATCGACTCATTCAATTGCCTCCTTCCGACTTTATAATCACTGAAACCAGATCCGTTATTTTGTTCTGCGTTTTATGATATATTGGTCAGACTTGTTCCTTTTCTTTCTGGTCTTATATCCCAACGTTGGCTTCCCCCAAGGGGTAACAGGAGAGGGTCTTCCGATGGGAGCCTTTCCTTCGCCACCGCCGTGCGGATGGTCCGGCGGGTTCATAGCAGAACCACGTACGGTCGGGCGGATCCCCATATGCCTTTTCTTGCCTGCTTTCCCGATGGTGATGTTTTCATGCTCTGCGTTTCCCACCTGGCCGATCGTAGCCCGGCACTCGGAGCGAACCATGCGCACCTCACCGGAAGGAAGCCTTACCTGAGCAAATTTCCCTTCCTTTGCGGTCAGCTGTGCCGCATTGCCTGCCGAACGGGTAAGCTGTCCGCCCTTGCCGGCATGAAGTTCAATGTTGTGAATCACGGTACCCACCGGGATATTCTGAAGCGGCAATGCGTTCCCGACCTGGATATCCGCATCCTTGCCGGATACCACCGTATCCCCGACATGCAGCCCGTTGGGACTAAGGATGTATCTCTTTTCCCCGTCCACATAATGCAGCAATGCAATGTTGGCACTTCGGTTCGGATCATACTCAATCCCTGCAACCTTTGCGGGAACCCCATCTTTATCGCGCTTAAAATCAATAATACGATATTTTCTCTTTTCTCCGCCGCCCTGATGACGAACCGTAATCCGTCCTGCATCATTTCTGCCGGCTTTCTCCTTCAAAGCTACCAAAAGTGCCTTTTCCGGCTGTGCTTTGGTAATTTCTTCGAAAGAAGAAACGGTCATATGCCTTCTGGCGGGGGAGGTTGGTCTATATTTTTTGATTGCCATCTTGTCTTACCTCCTTTTAGGCCATTCCTTCGAAGAACTCAATTGCTTTGCTCTCGGCAGTCAGCGTAACAAAGGCTTTCTTAAAGGAAGACCTTCTGCCGGTATGAACTCCCATACGCTTCATTTTGCCCTGCTGGCGAAGCGTGTGTACGTTTTTTACCTTTACTCCGAAAATGGTCTCGACTGCCAGCTTGATTTCCGTTTTGTTGGCCCTGGGATCCACAAGAAAGGTGTACTTCTTATCCGGTATGGAATCATAACTCTTTTCCGTCAATACCGGCCGTATGATAATATCATGAGGGATTTTCATCATGCATACACCTCCTCTACCATTTTTACGGCATCCTGTGTAATGATAAAACGGTCATAGTTCAGAATATCCAATACATTCAGAGTATTGACAAAACAAAGTTTCACATTGGGAAGATTGCGGGACGCTCTCTCAACGGTCTCGTCCCTGCCTGAAAGAACAAGAAGGGCTTTTCCTTCCGACTTCAGATTCTTCAGAACCCGGACCATTTCCTTTGTCTTTGCCTGAGGAAGTGTCAGGGAATCCATCACCGTGATATTGTCTTCCATTACTTTGGAGCTCAGTGCGCTTTTCATGGCAAGCCTTTTGACCTTTTTGGGGACCGTATAACTGTAATCCCTTGGCTTGGGGGCAAATACAACACCGCCCTTTGTCCATATGGGAGAACGGTTGCTTCCGTGCCGGGCACGACCGGTTCCCTTCTGCCTCCAGGGCTTGGCACCGCCACCCCTGACTTCTGCGCGGGTCAGGGCGGATTGGGTACCTTGCCTTTTATTGGCCAGTTGCATCCTGGTAACCTGATACAACGCATTTTTGTTGACTTCAATCCCGAAAATCTCGTCCTTCAATTCGATATCGCCGACTGAAGTGCCTTCTATATTATATAAAGCTACTTTAGGCATAACCTTTCCTCCTTTCCGTTGGATGTATTACCTTTTTACGGTATCCTTGATGGTCAGCAAAGTTCCCTTTGGGCCGGGAACAGCGCCTTTGATCAGCAGCAAATTGCGCTGTGCATCCACTTTGGCGACTTCAAGGTTGGCAATGGTAACCCTGTTCTGCCCCATTCTGCCGGGCAGATGTTTTGTCTTGAATACGCGGCTCGGCGAACTGCTTGGTCCAAGGGATCCGGGACGACGATGATATCTGGAGCCATGTGCCATGGGGCCCCTGTGCTGATTCCATCTCTTGATCACACCGGCAAATCCCTTGCCCTTTGTAATACCGCTGACATCCACTTTCTCGCCCGCGGCGAAAACATCCGCTTTGATCTCATTGCCGACCTGGTAATCCTGTGTATTGTCCAGTCGTATTTCCCTGAGATACCTCCTGTAGGGCGTGCTGTTCTTATCAAAATGTCCCTTCCTGGGTTGATTGACCAGGGTGGATCGAATATCACCGAATCCGATTTGAAGAGCACGATAACCATCTTTTTCCTGAGTTTTGACCTGAGTGACTACACAGGGACCGGCTTCCACTACGGTAACGGGTACCATCAGGCCTTCTTCTGTAAAGATCTGGGTCATGCCCAGCTTTTTACCCAGAATGGCTTTTTGCATTTCTTTAAACCTCCGTTCTGAAACTATAGTGTCCGAAGCTCTATAATTTGATTTCGATATCAACGCCGGCCGGCAGATCCAACCGCATCAAGGAATCCACCGTTTTGGACGTTGGGCTTAAAATATCGATCAAGCGCTTGTGTGTCCTCATTTCAAACTGCTCACGGGAATCCTTGTACTTGTGAGGAGCTCTTAAAACAGTGATCACTTCCCTGTCTGTCGGCAACGGAACGGGACCGGAAACCCTTGCTCCGGTTTTCCTTGCAGTCTCAACAATCCTTTCTGCCGACTGATCAATCAAAGTGTGATCATAGGCCTTTAATTTAATTCTGATTTTTTGGCTTGCCAAAAAATTCCCCTCCTTTTACTCATAGCCGGACGCTTTTTCGTCCTGTCAAGTCAGAAGCAGGGCAATCCATCACCTTGTTACCACTTAACCACGTGTGCCATTTTCAATGTAAAAAAGAAAGGCACACAAGGAAACAAGGAAGTTCGCCCGATTCAAACGGACTGGTCCATAAAAATTCCCCGACACGATTTCATCGGCAACCTTTTACTTCATCCCTAGTGTCCCAATATTAACACAACCATTATATATTACAATAAAACTTACAGGAAAGCAAGTATTTTTTAAGCTTTTACGAAATCTCCAAAGCAGCCCAACAGTGAAATACACTATCCCTTCCTGTTCCGGGAAAGGATAGTGCTTCAACTTCAAAGCCTTGCTCCATTTATTCCTTTATGGAAGAAACAACGCCTGCGCCAAC
>DHDO01000075.1:4476-17323 GCA_002399435.1 Firmicutes bacterium UBA4874 | reverse complement strand
AAAGACGGACGCCTGTATGCCATCAATCCTGAAGCAGGGTTCTTTGGAGTGGCGCCGGGAACCTCCTATAAATCCAACCCCAATGCCATGCACAGTGCTGCAAGAAATACCATCTATACCAACGTTGCACTGACGGATGACGGAGATGTCTGGTGGGAAGGAATTGACCAGGATGCGCCGGATCATCTGGTTGACTGGCAGGGCAACGACTGGACTCCGGACAGTAAGAAACCTGCTGCTCATCCCAATGCCAGGTTTACCGCACCTGCGAAGCAATGTCCCGTCATTGCTCCGGAGTGGGAAGATCCTGCCGGCGTCCCCATCTCTGCCATACTGGTCGGCGGACGCCGCCCCACAACCATCCCCCTGGTTCATGAGAGCTTTAACTGGGAACACGGCATCTTCATGGGCTCCATTATGGGCTCCGAGATTACAGCAGCAACCATCTCCAAAAACATCGGCCAGGTACGCCGTGATCCGTTTGCCATGCTTCCTTTCTGCGGATACAATATGGGCGACTACCTGAATCATTGGCTGGAAATCGGAAAGAAAACAGATCCCGACAAGCTGCCCAGGATCTATTATGTCAACTGGTTCCGCAAAGACGATAACGGTAAATTCCTGTGGCCCGGTTTTGGCGAGAACAGCCGCGTACTGAAGTGGATCTTTGAAAGAACTTCCGGCAAAGGCAAAGCCGTTAAATCCCCCATTGGAAACATACCTGCCCCGGGCGCCATCGATACAGAGGGACTGGATGTCAGTGAAGAGGACATGTCGGAGTTGCTCCATGTGGATAGGCAGGAGTGGCTGCACGAAGTGGATTCCATAAAGGAATACTACAAGATCTATGGAGACAAATTACCAAAAGAGCTGGCTCACCAGCTGGCAAACCTGGAGGAACGTCTCCACAATTGATTGCAATGAACTACAGCTGATTTTTACTTTATGAACCAATTCCCCGATAAAGGAACAGGTGGCTGGATATCCCGGCCACCTGTTTTATATGTTTTATTTGTTTTTCCAGTCAGACATCATATCGGTATACCCTATGTATATCCTATGTATATCCTATGTATATCCTGCAGATTCTACAAATTCATTTCCCGATACTTTCCGGGAGTCAGCCCTTCATATTTTTTAAAAATGCGGATCAAGCCATTGCTGTTGCAATATCCGACTTTCTTTGCTGTCCGGTCCAGGTTCCAACGTTCTTCGGTCAACAGGACTTTTGCCTGCCTGATCCGTACCTTGTTGATATAATCCTGTATTCCTTCCCCCGTCTGATCCTTGAAGATCTTCGAGATATAAGGGCCGGTCAGTTCAAACTCCTCTGCAATACCGGCAATGCACAAATTGGCGTCCGTATAGTTCTGATCAACAATGAAACGGATCTGATCCGCTATCTTCTGATTCCGGTCTTTTTTATTGCGCACAATGTAATCGCAGATTTTTCTCAGGATATTCATAATCTCATATTTCATTTCCATGACCGTATTGGACCCGGACAATCTCGTGATGGGATTCAATTCTTCCACAAAGGCACTGGTATCCGGCATATCAATGTCATTCAATGCTTTGATCATCGTGCTCATCAGATCAAAAAGGAGGCACTTTGTCATTTCCACAGAAATCATTTCTCCGGAGAAATGTTGTTGAAACACATCATTGATGATGTTTTGAGCTGCCTGTAAATCTCCCAGTTTGATTGTGTTGATCAGCTGCTGTTCTTTTTCTATGGGGTAGTCATAGTTGTTTTTGGGATTGGCGATTTCATAATACCCAATAATCCGTTCGCTTCCCATGACCATCCGATATTCCATGGCCTCCTTAGCTTCCTGGAAGGATTGTGGAATCCCGGCAATTTTATCATGAATGTTGCCTATGGATATGGTCATGTGAATAAAGAAGTTCTCCCGGATAAAACGCTGGATTTCCCCGGCGATTGCATTCAGATCATTTTTGGCAACGGCTCGCCGGTCCCCCCGGATATTTACCAGACATGCCATCAGATCATCCGCTTCCAGTGCAAATCCTTTGTACTTCCTGCTGGTCAATTCCTCCGTCACATTTGCAATAATGAATTGAACCAGCTTTAATTGTTCGATGGAATCAGACGACTCTCCGACAAACAACTGCCTGAAGTCTTCAATGTAAAACAACATCACGCAAAAGCTGTCTCCCGGCCACTCAATGCCATATGAGGAAAGAGCTTCATCAATCGGCACAGAACGTTCCGGCATACCTTTGATCAAACGGACCAGAAAGTCAGAGCGCAGTGTAATCTTCTGCCGCTCCAACTTTTGCTTCATCTTTTCTTTCGCATCCAGAGTATTGCTGATCGCCTTGCGAATAAAGCTGTATTCATCCCAACCGGGATTCAATTCGATACCGGCAGTGTTCGCGAGTGCATGAACGATTTCCTGAACCGGATTATAATTTTTTCTGGTAAACAGATAGGCTACGACCCCTCCGATGATCAGGCATAACAAAATGCTATATCCGGTAAGCCGTTTGATATACTTTACTTTTTCCAGAAATACGCCGGACGGAAGAATAAATAGATACTTCCAGTCATTGACCTGGGAATGAATGCTGGACAGTACATACTCCTTCCCGTCTATGGTCTGATGGGATAAGCTGTTATCCTGAAACTTCCTGTATTGAATCCCGGAATAGGAATGCGCAGAGTCGGTGGAAGCAACCACCTGGCTTTTCCCATCCAGAATCACCACGTTTCCCTGCTGAAGGCCTTCCAGGCTGGATATCTCATCCACAAAAGCATCATAGTCCAGTAATATCAACATTGTCGCCCTGGCTTTATAATGCCGTCCATAGGGCAGGGATTGAATATGAGCGACGGTATAGGAATGTTCCCTTCCCTGATGTATTTCCATACCGATAAACTCATCCATGAATTCCGTTTTTGACAGCATCCTGAATTGTCGGGCTGATATTTTCTTGTGATCTGCCAGTACACCCTCCAGCAGGTCCATACTGTATGAGGTTCGGGAGCTTACAATCATATCGGTGTCATGCAGATAAATATAGATCTCGTCGATATAGCTGTTGGCTACCCAATACGAAAAAAGAACATCCTGCACTTTACTGATCATATACTTCCCATGGGAGTCCAATGGCGCGCGGGAGAAAACAAGGGATCCTATCTCCGCATCGCGGGCCATTTGAAGACTCTGCCGTTTTACGTCCAACATCTTTTTATCGATGGATCTTTGAATCTGTTTCAGCATGATATAGTTATTGCTGTTGATTTCCTTTTCAACAATCCGTGCGGATTCCATGTAGAAAAACCCGCTGATAATAATGGGAATCAGGAGTATGGTCAGATAGGAGATCAGCCATGAGATCAATATACTCTTGTTATTCCAGGATTTCTTTTTAAATTTTTTCCATATAACCGTTTGTATTTTCTTTATATATGCCATTGCAGCCACTCCTGATCCAAAGCTTTTTCCATGGACAACAGTTCGCTGAAACATGCTAGATTGACAGACATTCCCATGTCTCAAGACGGGTATCCTGTGACGGATATACGGATATCGCCCCTCCATCGACTTTTTATTCCTTGTTGGATAGAATCATATTGTGAAGTCAATAAACCATCAAAGACAAAGGAGCTTGCATAATGAGAGTATATCAGGAGACTAAGGGATCCGTCAATGAGAATGCCGAAATAATGACTTTTCGCGCTTCCTTACAGCATTTTCAGTTACCTGTCAAATATATAGTTCCTGATTTGAAGCGTACCAGGGAATTCCTGCAGAGCAATGCGTTTTTCATAGCAAAAGACCGCGCCATGACCCTGCCTGAGTCACAGCGCTCTTTTCGAAGGGAAGGTGAAGCCCCGGACAGTCTATTATTGCCCTGTAAGACCTGATCTTTCAATCCCTTCCATGAACCTTTTCTGCAAAAAAGCATAAACAATTAAAATGGGCAATATGACCAGGAAGATGGCAGCCATTACAATTGCCTCGTTAAATATGATCTCCGTTTCCGCATAGTCTTCCACCACTTTCTCCGCATTGAACATGCTGATGATTCCGGATAACCTGGCAGGCAGCAATGATACTTTTGGCTTAAACAGATACATGCTGGGTTCAAAGAAATCATTCCAGTGCCATACAAGAGAAAGCACAATACTGACCAGTATGGAAGATTGGGACATGGGAAGCATAATGCTCGAAAATGTCCTCAGGGGTCCGCATCCATCTATGCGGGCAGCCTCCTCAATCTCATAAGGCAATCCGATAAAGAACTGCCGGAAGAGAAAGATGAACAGCCCTCCCCGCAGACCAAATCCAAAAAAAGCAGGCACAGTAAGAGGAAGGAAGGTATTCAGCCAGCCAAGCCTGGAATACATCATATAAAGAGGAAAAATGAGTACCTCAACGGGAACAATCATGGATAAGACGACGATTCCGAACAGAATACCGCTTCCTTTGAATCGATATCTTGCAAAACCGTAAGCAATACACGAACAGGACAGTACATGGCCAACCGTGGCCAGAATCGTTACAACAACCGAGTTCTTAAAAAAGGAAGTGTAGCTGAGACTGTCCAGAGCGATCTTGTAGTTCTGCCAGAAAATTTTACTGGGGATCCATTGTACGGTAATGTCCAGCAGATCCTCCTCTGTCTTTAAGGATGTGATGATCATATCCAAAAAGGGATACAGGAAGACAAAAGCCAGATCCAGAAGCAAAAGATAAAGCGCCAGATTGACGACAATATCCTTCCAGAAATACCTGGTAGTCAGTTTATGAAACAACACCTTTCTGCTTGAAGCATTGTTTTGAACAGGTTCGGAAGTCCCGGCCTGCATATTGGGCGCTGACACTGATTTATTGCTGATTTCCAATTTATTCACCCCTGTTTCAGTCCTGCGTTATAGACACGTTTTCTCATGAATGCAAACACCAGTCCACATACGAGAGCGATGAAGAGGAAAAAGATCCAGCCCATAGCCGCGCCATAGCCAAACTGATTGTTCTTGAAGCCATAATTCAGGATATAATCTACAATCGGATTGTTTGAATCCGTAAACGAATCAATAATGGTATAGATAAAATTCAAAAGCAATACCGGCGTCATCAGAGGCAGGGTGATCTTCCAGAAAGCTTCCCAGGAAGTACAGCCATCGCAGTGGGCGGCTTCATACAAAGAACTTGATATGCCCTGGAGCCCCGCCAGGAAGATAATGATCTGTACTCCTGATTTCCAGAGGATTAAAGTGATTCTCCCCAGAAATCCATCCACTGCCTGAGTAAAGGCAGGTCCCAGGTATCTCATAAATTCTTCCGGCATTAGAATACCCTTCGCCACTGCCATGGCGTCTTCTCCAATGCCCATGCCCAGAACCTGCTTCATAACATGACCAGTTCCCAGCAGGACAGGAAGGAAAAATACAGTACGGAAAAAGCTCTGCCCTTTCATGGAGCGATTGATCAGCATGGCAATAATGAGTGAGAACACCAATGTGATCGGAGTGTTGATAAACGTGTCTTTTATGACATTCAGAAACATAGGAACAAAATTGATATCCCAAATAAAGGCTTTCGAATAATTTCCAAAGCCATACCACTTCATTACAAATCCCTTAAACTTCACAATTTTACTCAGACTGAGCCGTATGGATTGTATGATGGGATTCGCAAAGAAGATTGCCACTCCCAACAACCAGGGCGAGATAAACAGGATACCTTCCAGTCTTCTTTTCTTCTCAATGGTCAGCTTTTTCATTTTGCCCTCCCCTCCTTATCCACTACGGTATAATCCATCGCTTTTATACTGTACCCTTCCGCCTTTACCGGGTCGTCGCCGTAATTTATAAATACTCTGGTTCCGTCATCATAGACAATGCGAACTACATTTTCCTGGAGCGTCTTATGGTCTATTATGTAGTTATCCCACTGTTCCCCCAGCTTTTCATTCATCTCCCTGTAGATTTTCGTGGCAACATCGATCCACTCGTCATATTTTGATGTGAAAAGCTCGCTGTAATTTGAGAATTTCAGATCTTCAGGAGATTCATGAGTCAACTGGAAGTACGGCATATACCCGTATTCTATCCATTTGAGCTTCTGCTTCCCAATATCCGCGGTAAGATTCCCCGCTTCCTTCATGGGAGCCGTATATGGCAGAACTCCATGCACCAGCATCTGATAAAAAGGAACCTGCTGACTGGTGATAAAAAGTCCGGAATCCTCCGAAACCACATGATCTATTTTATCTGCATACTTCAGGGAATACAGATTCCCGGTATATACCGCAGTTTTGCCAAGCTCCCGGCTGGATTGTTCCATAATCTGATTCCAGGTATCCGCCGTCTGCTTCTTGGTGGAAGGATTCCGCTTATTGTAATCATAATAGACAAAACTTCCGAAGGAAGAAAAGTTCACTCCTACTTTACCGTATGCCCCCGCTTTCGTCAGAAAGGAATCCGTAAAATTATTCTGGGCTACCGTTGGATTGAAGATAAAATGATCCTTTTTCCTACCGGTAAATATAAATCCATTGGATTGATAGACCACATCATTACGTTTGGAAAATTTGCCGTATTTGGCGTTGGCAGTCTGAAAGTCCGTGTATAGGAACAGGTCAATATCGTTCTCCGATGCATATTGGGCCAGCTTCTTCAAACCGGAATCCCCTCCCAGTTTCCTGCTGGCGGGAAAATACAGGGGTTCCGTATACATACCTTTCTTTGTCCATCCAAGTAGATTACTCTGTATCCTCTTGATTCCCTTCTCCTTAAACTCCTTAAAAATGTTCTTCGCATCCTTAAACCCGGTCATCGGAATAAACTTATCAAAGATCAGTGTCTTTTCGCTTATGCCCATGAAAAGGTCAAGTCCTAACGGGATAACGTCTCCCGCTTCTATTTTCTTAACCAATGTCCCATTTTTAAGGAGATACTCCCTGTAACCATTGGCCATCCCACTATACCCGGCATTTTTTCCGTGAAACATCATATACTGCACGGCATAATCGTTTCCGGACAGCTCTTTATCATATTTTTTAGTAATCTTTTTCTTTGTCCGGGGATCGACAAAAAACCTTCTGTAAAGAAACTCAGGAGAAATCCTGTTCAGGTCCACTACATTTCCGGATGGGGTAAGATTGATGACCGTATCGTATTCCCCCTCCGTTATGATGGCCAGAATACCGTTATCGCCATGATTTATTCCAAATACCGGGAGAGAAGCCCGGGCGTTATCGGAATCTGCCATATAATCCGCAATATCTGATCCGTAGATATTCCAGGAATGTTTTTTCTGCCCGTAATGCATCGGATCTTTATAATTCATGATCGCGCCACAGCCATCCGGATAGAAAAAATAGCCGTCTTCATCATCTCTGGCTGTTCCCAGAAAAGGAAGCAGCTCAATACTGACAATTCCCAGGTCGCCGTCTTCCTGAATGCTGTCGGCAGGGATTCTTGCCACCATGGAAGTATCCTTTACCGTGAGCTCCAAAGACAAACTTATCTGAATGCTTTTAAAATGATAAGAAAGGACAATGCCGTCCTCCTTTTTTTGAAAGGATATCTCCGGCTTCAGGGAAGCGGAGCTTGCCGTCATAAGGGTTCCGTCTCCCGTCTTCAGATCTGTATAAGTGATGTTCAAAAGCGATCTCAGATTGGATTTCCATTGCTCGTTCAGTTTGGTGATATCCATTTTCCTGTCGTCCACAACGGAATTCCATTGATAGCCGTTTCGCGAATCCTCCAGTACAAAAGAACAATCTTTCTCATTGAGGTATAATATCAGATCATCCGTTTTCGCTGCAGTCTGATAGCCCGCCGGATCCGCTTTTGCTGGAACACCAATGTTGATGCTCACTGCAAGGAACAAGCACAGCATCCACGCGATACCCGTTTTCGCAGGTTGATTGATATGCTTTCGTACAGTAGTCATACCGCACCCCTCCTCATACTTGGCTCTCTAATAAACCAATTTCAATCGGACTTCAATCATAACTTCCTGGATAAAGTTTATAAACTGACTGCTGATAGCAAAGAAAAGCGCAATCGTGGCCCATATGAGCAGCATGGTGCAGATACTCAAAAAACATACCAGAATGGTTTTTTTCATGCTATATTGGTTCATAACCTTTATGCTCATAAATATCAGAAAAACAGACCAGCCTGAAATAAGATTCAGGATGCCGTTGTATAACCCGCTTTGGCTGCTCTCCATAATATGGGACAGCAGATTGACAGGTAACGTCAACACGATATAGGGTATCAGTGCATAACAGGTCGAGAGCAGGATTTCTCTCAGAAGACTCTCGCCATCCATAATGGAGGTTATGGCATAGGAAGCAATCACCCAGGTCAGGACAGGAATGTAAAGCTTCGCAAGCTCTATACCGAGATTGGCTGTTCTCGGATTCAGTTTGGCAAGCGGAAAGTGTGTAATATAGATGGAAGCGGAACGCACTGCAAAGATCAGAAACAACAATAAGGCGACCGGAAGATAGTTGAATTTGCTTCTGTCTTTTTGCAGGTATCGGAAGGCTTCCCCAGGATGAAAGACCGTTGATAAAGATAGTTTTAAAAACTCCATAGCGCATCTGCCTTCTTTCCCTTAAAATAATTCCCTGACGATTTTGCCGGATTTCTCCTTGAGACGGAGGAAAAGGAAATAGAATCCCACCACAATCCCAATGAAAGCAAAGAATACCACGGCAAAATATTGCCGGAACTTCTGATGCCTGTATTCCCGAAAAGCTCTTGAATATCCGCCTTTATCCTCCGCCAGCAGGTACTCATCCATAGAGTCCTTCCATCTCTCTTCCTTGTAGTACAGCTTTCCCATTCCTTTATGCGCCAGGGAGTAATTCGCATCGATTGCCAATACCTGCTGCCAGTAATCCATTGCATTTTTATAGTCTCCGTTGTTGTAGAAGCTTACCGCCTGATGCACCGATCTGGTGAAATTGGTCGGCTCGAATATCTGTATGTTGTTTGCCTTGGAATCGGATATATATAAATTGCCTTTCTCATCCGTTACAATACTGGACGGAGACAGAAATCCACCTCTTTTTTCCCCCTTATCCCCGAAAGCCAGAAGCATGTTGCCTTCCTGATCATATTGATAAATACTCTCCGTAGCTTTGTCAATGGTGCTGATAATGCCTCTTTCATCCACGGCGATATCAGCCAGGGAAGGCTGAATCCATTCTCCGTTTTCACCCATCATCCTTTCACCGAAAGTTTGATCCGGATACAGGTTTTTCCCTACGGCATTGATTTTCCTTATCTGTCCGCTCTGTGCGTTTCCTACCGTAGCGTATACAAAGCCATCCGGCCCGATTACAAAATTGTTGTAGGAAACAGGAAGAACCTTGGCAATCCGGTCTCTCTGTGATCTTGAGGCAAAAAGCCTGATAAACATCCTTCTTAAATCAAAGCCTACTTCCTTGGCGCCAACATAACCCTGAAACTGATTGGCATCGTCTATCGTGATGAAGGAAATCCCCTTTGAAACATACAGAATACCGGTAGAGTTCCTATATATTTTCTGCGGGTCAAATACAAAATCCGCACTGAGCAGACTGGATTTCGGCTTAACATAAACCTTATCATACTCTCCCGAAACGGATCGACGTATGACCCGCTTGTTACCGGAGTCCGCCACATACAGGGCGCCATCCTCATCCACAAAAATCCCCTTGGGCTTGTTATACGGTTTATCCGCCGGCCCGGCTATACTTTCCAGAACCTTCCCGTCGGTGTCCATTTTGAGCACTCTGTTGTTGGCCGTATCCGCGACATAAAGAAAGCCTTTCCTATCCAGAAACAGATCCTCAGGCTGGTTCAGGTTTCCGTAGGAGTCCAGATTGATGATCACTTTTCTGACTTCATAGGTAACCGGAACCGGTATGGATCCTTCTTTTTCCACTACCCTGTCGTTCTCCGCCAGAGCGCCTGGTGTCACGGAAAAAATACTGATCAACGTAAGCAGTAAAATTGTCAGAAACTTTTTCATGGTCCGTTCCTCCTATGCCTTAATGCCGGAATAGCTCATCGTCTCCATGACTCTCCCCTGCAATGCAGTAAAGAGAATAATGGTGGGAAGAGTAGTAAGCAGAGCCGCAGCACTGTTGGCTCCTGCTCTCGCAATGCTTGTACCGCCCAGTGTCGACAACGCAAGGGGCAAGGTTTTCATGGCCTGGCTGGTTGTATAAATAAGAGGAGTAAAATAATCATTCCAGTTATTCACAAATGAAAATACGACCAGTGTTGTCCAGGCAGGTCTTAATAGCGGCATAGCAACCTTCCAGAATATTTTGAGCTCGCTTGCGCCATCAATCCGCGCTGCTTCCAGAAAGGCATCCGGTATTTGATCCGCAAACTGCTTGATCAGGAAGAAATTATAGGCACTGGCCAGCTTCGGTATGATCAACGCCCAGTAGGTGTTCACAATTCCAAGAAAGTTTACCACCATATAGGTAGGTATTGCCGTTACATGGCTGGAAAACATCAGGGCAGCCAGGATAACCGCAAAAATGAAATTGGAACCCGCGGGTTTATGCTTGGCAAGTGCAAACCCTCCCAGGCAGGATAAGACAACGGATAAAAACACAATGACTGTGGTGGTAAACAGGCTGTTAAAGATATATCTGGAGAAAGGCACCACTGTACCACTGACTGCCGTCAGAAGATCATGGAAGTTTTTCATGGTGGGATTCTTCACAAAATATCTCGGTGGAAAAAGGAACAATTCATCCAGGGGTTTAAAGGCAGTATTGATCATATAAATCAGAGGCAGGGCGGTAAAAGCCACCAACCCCAGCATACAGGCATATAACAGTACCGTGGAGAAATGAATCCTTTTTATTTTTCTCTTCCAATTGAAGTATCTATGTTTCTTCCTTACTTTCACCATTTTTCATTCCCCTTCTATTCTCTTGATCGGAATACCCGCATACATACTTTGCTTAGCGTATACGTCATGACAAACAGGATGACCGCAATACAGGAAGCATATCCCATGCTGAATCGGATAAAGGCGTGGTCAAACAGATGCGCTACAATGGTATGAGCACTATACTCGGGACTTGGCATTCCCGCGATCGCCACAGCTATGTCATATGCGCCAAAGGATCCCACTATGGAGTTGATTGCACCGAAAAGGAGCTGCGGCTGCATAAGTGGTAAGGTGATATACCAAAGCTGCTGGAACCTATTCCGAATTCCATCGATGGCAGCCGCTTCATAGAGCTCCTTTGAAATATTCTGAAGTCCTGCCAGAAAAACCAGAAACCCGTTTCCCATGCTCATCCAAATTGAGATGAATATTACCACGCGAAGTATATATTTAGGATCCTGTGTCCAAAGAACAGGCTCCGTTGTTACCCCCAGTGTATTGATCAGGAAATTATTGATCAATCCAAACCGGTCCGGTGAGAAAAAATATAGCCAGACCACGGACATGGCTATTCCGCTTGTGAGCGAAGGCGCATAGAAAGCCAGGGCGAAGAATTTCCTGCCCTTCAGGTTATTGATCACCCAGGCAGCCAGAAAGGACATGATGTATCCCACCGGGCCTGCAATGCAGGAAAATATCAGCGTGTTTTTCAATGCGATTAAAAAGATATCATCATCCATAAAAAGGATCTTAAAATTCGTCAGCCCGATAAAATCAGGCTTTTGTATCATGTTGTAGTTGGTAAGGCTTAGAAAGAAAGCCACTGCCACCGGTATCACAATAAAAATGAGAAACAACAGCATATATGGCAGCAGGAACAAATATCCGATACCATTTTTCTTCCACCAGCTCTTCATCACTTTCTTCCTGTCCGGCTTCAACAAGGATTTATTTGCTGTCTTGATTTCTGTCATATCCGCCATGCATCCATCACCCCTTCGTATATTTGGATAAGAAAATCAATCATCGCTTCCTGATTCCTCCAGCCGGAATCCATATTCCTCTTGCTTCGACTTTAATTCCTTATCAATATCTTTCACCGCTTTTTCCAGGGAATCCCTTGCATCGGTGGAGGCGCTTACCACAACCCGGTTGAATGCATTGTTGATATGCCTGCTGGTAAAATATCCCCCCAGAACAATAGGCTGTTCCTTGGCCTGGGACTGTGCATCCGTGATGATTTTCAGATGATCCCTGTTCCAGGCCATGGAAGCAAAGGATCGGATATTGGCAGAATTCCATCTGGCTTCTACTCCCAACAGAGCCTCCAGTTCCCTGCCGAATCTGGTCTGTATCCCGTCGCTGGACCACCATTTCAAAAACTCCCAGGATTCCTTCGGATGATCCGTCTGGCTCATGATAACAGAAGTTTGCCCAAGCAGGTTGGCGTTGGAACGATCGATGGTCCCATCCTCTTTCCTTGTTCCGGGGATCGGGGCAATATCCCATCTTCCATATAACTCCGGAGCGGCCGTAGTCATCTGAACATACTGGTTGTAACCAGCCAGGCCGATCGGTGCGTCTCCGGTTCGAATGCGGTTGTAAAAATTGGCGGCTACGGGAATCCCATAGCTTACATACAAATCTGTCCAGGCTTTAAATGCCTTGTAAGCCTCCGGAGAATCCAGTGCCGATTGGGTTCCTCCGTTCCGGTAATACTTCCCGCCCATTTGGAGCAGTAATGGATTGAATCCTCCCCCGTAAACAAAATCCATACCATTTTGATAGAGCCTGGGCAGAACAGAATGGTACAGATCATCCCAGGTCTCAGGTAGGCGCACGCCGATATCTTCCAGAATGTCCGTGCGATAGAACATCACCAGAAAATCCATAGTCTCCGGAAGAGCAAACACACCCTTTTTATATTTCAGCGGAACCAGCATGGAAGGGTAAAA
>DHDO01000075.1:2057-4258 GCA_002399435.1 Firmicutes bacterium UBA4874 | reverse complement strand
GCTCTGCCTGAAGTAATGGACAGCATAAGGGCATTTACCTGTCCTGCATTTGCCTGGCCGGACGGCAGGACGTTCATGTTGACATTGACGCCTGTTTTCGGGGTAAAGTCCTCATCCGCCATTTCCTTTATGATCTCCGCCCATTCTTTTCCCCTGGATACCCATATGTTTAAATTCACGGCATCCTTTCCGGTATTCTCAGCGTATACGCTTCCGACACTGTCATAATCCTTGGTAAAGGAAGTAGTAAAGTTATACCAGGTGGTTTCCAACTTTTGCAGAATATTGGATGTCCCTGACTTTTCCACTTTTCCCGGCGGGCTGATAACAAAATAGTCCATCACCAGGGGCTCACTTTTGAGGCTGATCAGCCAGGTACCAAGACTGTTCTGCGCATTCAGCAAATCATTGAGTCCCTTGGGAATGTTGTCCGGATTCTCGTGCATTTTATCAAGCTGGTGCTTTATAGTGGAAAAATTACTTGCCATACTGGGCTTTTTGGAGGATATCCCTGAAATCAGATCCATGTTTCTTTGCATGTTCTTTGAAAGGTGCTTTATGTCGTCCATAATCCCCGGTATGGTCTTGTCCAGATCATATTCATAATTGGGATCCGGTGTTTCTCCGGTAATCATCACGATTTTTCGATACATTTCAGATATCAGCAGGGTATCGTCCATAATATTCTGAATGATGTCCGTATAAGGTCCAAGCACTACCGTCATGGTCAGCTCATGCTCTCCCCCAGTCAGATAAAAGAGATAAGGCTCCCCCTTTTCATCCTGAATGCTCTCCATTCTCCAATCCTTATCGTAATCAAACCGATATTCCGCCAGTTCCTGAAATGGTACTTTACCGTCGACAGCGATTTTCCGATAAACGGGAAGCCCGTCATTGTACCACTGGCCACATCTCATATTGATTTTGTACAACCCATCTGCCGGTACGCTGAATTTCCATGTGATATACTGATCCCCCGCCTTCCAGCGGTTGTCTCCCATCACATTGAATATTCTGTTCGCCAATGATCGGGGTTCCGCCGCGGGATCTCCGTTGCTTTCCCTTCTTATGGTCGGATCGCTCTTCAGGCAGGCATGGGTTTCTGCCTGGAACTTAACAGACCTGGATGCTTTTCTGTATCCTTCTGACACATATTCCCGCGTTACTTCCTCATAGGAAGGAAGCTTCTCCGCGGCTTTTATGGTCAGATTGCCAAAGACCGCGTCCTGGTCCACAAAACGCATCGTCAGGGTGTGCTGCCCCGGGGTGAAGTAAAACCGGAAGGGCAAGGAATAATACCCCTGGTTATCATCAAAGGCAGCGCTTCTCCAGGCAAAGTCCTCTATCTGCTTCGGCCACACTTCATCCCCTATGTTATTTTTCCTGGGTTCTCCCGCATCCTTCCAGGCCCTTTGAAATGAAATATTGTTTGCCTCATCGAAAGGCACGGCACCGTCTATGCTAACGGCTCTCTGAATCATCGATCCCGTATCCGGAAGGGCATAGTATTCCATCTCCATTTCATAGAGCCCTTCCTTCCCGATCTCAAAGCTCCAGGTAAACGAATCATAGCCTTCCTCCCAATACAGCACAGGACCTTTTTTCCCTTCGAAGCCATTCCTCAGCGGAATATTTCCGCTGCCGGATTCCTTGATGGAATCCGGTTTCAGTACCAACTCCGTACCAGCAGGTGCTGCCTGATATCCCTTTTCTTCATATCCCTTGATTACTTTATAATAAGAACTTACCTTATCTCCATATTTTATTGCTTGATCCTGTTTTGCCGTATCACTTTGTTCTCCCGTGCCACTGTCGTTTACAACATGGTCCTCCACTGTCTTGTCCTGATTTGTCGGCACATCTCCCTTTTCTCCTGTCTCCCCCGATACAATACTGTCTGGAAACATCCCCAGGCATAGTACCAGGATCAGTACGCAGCACAGCTTCTTTATAGCTATCCCTTTCCTGTGTTTCTTCCTGTCCGTCAATTTTCCCCTCCCCTTCCCGGAAATCCATAGCCACTACCGGTGTATTGTAAAACTTCACCCCCAGAAAATCTCCCGTATGGACTCACTGCTCTGCAGTAAAAAAAACCTCCAGGCAGATTTCCTCGATGGAAAGCCAATACTCTTATTGTGAAGCAGTTACGCCTGTCTGTAAATATCGAATAGTAGGAATCCATCATCAGGGATTCGAATATC
>DHDO01000075.1:0-1832 GCA_002399435.1 Firmicutes bacterium UBA4874 | reverse complement strand
GGTATCCATTCAAACCGTTGATGATGGATTCCTACTATTCGATATATACAGAATGAAATAAAATTGTCATAATAATAAGACAGAGCGCGCTTAATCAATAAGAGAAATCAAGGAGGATTTTGTCACATGGCAAAAAGATTTCACACAGTTTTCGCCTTTATTATGGCAATGGCACTTACCGTTGGTGTGCTGACGGTATCCGCTGGCTGTACTCCCGGGAAAACCGGTAAACAAGCGGGAGGTACTGCGAATCAATCGGGTAAACCGGGTTCATCAAAAAAGCCGACTGATGAGAAAAAGCCGGTTACATTAACCTATTTCTGGGATATGGACGGCAAAGCTACCATGAGTATGAAAAGCTATGCGGAAATTGCCTGTCTAAAGGAAGCGGAAGAAAAAACCGGAGTACATATTGACTGGCTTCATCCCCCGGGAGGCAAGGCGGGAGAACAATTTCAGTCCATGTTGTCTTCCCAGAATCTCCCGGATATGATGTACTGGAACTGGCGGCATGTATCCGGCGGGCCTGCGAAAGCCCTGGAGGACAGCACTATTCTGGCATTGAATGATATTATAGATAAACATGCCCCCAACTTCAAAGCTGTGCTGGCAGAGCATCCGGAATGGAAAAAAGAAGTGTCTCTGGACGACGGCTCCGTGTATATGTTCCCGTTTATCAGGGGAGACGAGTTTCTGAGAGTAACCGGCGGATTTGCGATGCGGAAGGACTGGCTGGATAAGCTGGGATTGAACGTTCCGCAAACAATTGACGACTGGTACAATGTGCTGTCTGCATTTAAGAAAAATGATATGAATAATGACGGAAACTCGGAGGATGAGCTTCCCTACGTATGTGATTCGCTTGGAGGGGTACAGAACTTCTCCAGCGCCTGGGGACTAAGAAGAGGCGCCTATCTAAGTGGGGTTGAACTGAAATATGGATTCCTGCAGCCGGAATATCGGGACTTTCTGACTACCATGGCGAAATGGTATGCAGAGGGATTGATTGACGACAGCGGAGACAAGGAAGCCAAAATGACCGGTTCTCTCGGAGGATCCTATTATGGCGCGATTCTGGGGAACTTTGGAAGGTTCACCCAACTGGCGAGAGAGAGCCAACCCGATTTTACCCTGGTGGGCGTTCCATATCCGAAAGGCCCGGCCGGGATATCCTATAGCCCATTGGAGCCTGCCGTTCAGGACTCGGGGACCGCTATTACCCCGAATTGCAAGCACGTAAAGGAAGCGGCTGAATACCTCGATTATGGATACGGGAAAGACGGACACATGGCATTCAACTTTGGAAAAGAAGGAGAAAGCTATACCATGAAGGATGGAGAGCCGATCTATATGGATACCATACTGCACAATCCGAAACTGCCGGTAGCTAATGCTCTTATCCGATATGCCCTGTCCATTTCAAGCGGTTCTTTTGTACAGGATGTAAGATATATGAAGCAGAATTGTGTCTTCCCCGAACAGGAGGAAGCGCTGCATGCATGGATTGACGGTAGTGATCCATCCCTGCAATTGCCTCCATCGAACTTTACTACGGCAGAAAGCGAGAAGTTTAACGAGCTCATTCCAGATATCAACTCCTATGCGGATGACATGATTACCAAATTTATCAAAGGGGAAGAATCCCTTGATAATTTTGACCAGTTTGTAGGCCAAATAAAGAAATTGCATATTGACGAAGTGATAAAACTTCAACAGGCAGCCCTGGATCGGTATAATGCAAGATAAGCCTGACTTTTATCTGGCTGTCATACTAAAAAGAAACAGACCGAAGGCAGGTACCTCACCTTCGGTCTGTTTGTGTCATCTGATAG
>DHDO01000013.1:3961-4104 GCA_002399435.1 Firmicutes bacterium UBA4874 | reverse complement strand
ATCAGAATCAGGGTCTGATAATACTTTTCATTGGACATACGCAGCAGATGCACAATATCCGCGCTGTTGGCACTGTCCAGATTTCCGGTGGGCTCATCCGCCAGCATCAGAGCCGGATTGTTGATCAGGGCCCGGCCAATGGA
>DHDO01000013.1:2352-3671 GCA_002399435.1 Firmicutes bacterium UBA4874 | reverse complement strand
TCCTCCACATCCAATACCGGAATGAGATTGTAGAACTGATAAATCAATCCCACCTGCCGTCTCCGGAAAATGGCCAGCTTGGTTTCATCCAGCTGATAAATATCGGTGCCTTCGAGAAATACTTTCCCCGAAGTAGGCCGATCCACGCCGCCCAGAATATGAAGTAGTGTGGATTTGCCGGATCCGGACGGACCAATAATGGCGACAAATTCGCCTTTGTTCACCGTAAAGCTCACATTATCCAGGGCACGGACCTTTGCTTCCCCGCGTCCATATGTTTTTGTCAGGTTTTCCACCCGAAGGATTTCCAAAATATTTTACCTCCCCACGCAAAGCAGTTTTCCGATACAAAATCATCTTCTGCAGTCTGCGCTTATTTTTTTCTCCCCATGGGATCTGGCATTATTTTAAAACCTGCATGTGACAATCCGGTGACTATCCAAAATGTTTTTGATTTTTAGAAACCTGCTTCCAGTCGTATCGCTGCTATAAAATATCCCATCATACTCCAAAATATTTCTGATTTCTGAAGCCTACTTCTTCGGAAAACGCAGAATGAATTCCGCTCCGCCCTCCAAGGCATTTTTGGCGCCCAGGGTGCCGCCCTGTGCCTGCACAATGGATTTTGCCATGGCCAACCCAATCCCCACGCTGTTGTCGGCGGAGCTTTTTCCTTTATAAAAGCGGTCGAAAAGATAAGGCAGATCCGCTTTGTCGATTCCCGGACCACTGTCCCGGACCTTGATTTCCGTAAACAGAACATTGGAAGAAGCGAAAACATGGATTTCGCCACCCACCGGTGTATGCTCCGTACAGTTCTTCAGAATGTTGGTCAGCGCTTCCGCCGTCCAGTTTTCATCACAGGACAGGGTCCCTTTCCCTGCCTGAACGGAAACGGTCTGCTCCTTTAGCTCCATGGAGATCCGTATCGGATAAAAAGCTTTTTCAATCAGGCGGGAAAGCGGAACAGGGGTGGACCGGAAGGAAACCGATTCCGCATCCAGCCGGGAAATCGTAAGCAGCGCATTGGTTAGCCATGTCAGGCGTTTCAGCTGCAGCTGCAGCTGTGCTGTAAATTCGTTTCGCCGGCTCTCATCCAGATTACTGTCCTCCAATAACTCCGTCATGACGGACATGGAAGTCAGCGGCGTCTTGAACTGATGGGAGATATCGGACAGGGCATCCGCCAACTGCAGCTTGTCCCTCTTCAGTTGTTCGCTTCTCTCATTCAGGGACACTGTCACCTTGTAAATTTCGCTTTTCAGGATGGACAGTTCGCCTTCCTCGTTATCCGGAAGCTCCAGTGCATATTCCCCGTC
>DHDO01000013.1:1323-2124 GCA_002399435.1 Firmicutes bacterium UBA4874 | reverse complement strand
GATAACAACGGCTGCCATCGTAATGAGCAGCATAATGCACAGCAATTTTCTGATTTCCCGGTTTCGCAGCCATTTCATCAAATCTTTCTCCGCCTCTTTCCGACCACTGCCTTCAGTGGCATGAACCGCGTTCAGCTAGTCTCCCATCCGGTACCCCATCCCGCGAACCGTCTGAAGCAGCACGGGATGCTGAGGATCCTCCTCAATCTTTTCCCGCAGTCGTTTGATGTATACCGTAAGCGTATTGTCATTTACAAAGTCCCCGCCTGCATCCCAGATTTCTTCCAGCAGCTGTCTGCGGGTAAGAAGCTGTCCCCGGTTTGTGGCAAACGTCTGCAGCAGCCGATATTCCAAAGCAGTCAGGGGGATTTCCGTACCATTTTTCATCACGATGCCCTTACTCGTATCAATGGTAAGCCCGTTCATACGGATGATGTCCCTTTCGTCCCCCCCTGCACGGCGCAGTACGGTGCGGACCCGGGATAAAAGCTCCCGCAGGCGGAAGGGTTTGGCAATATAATCATCGGCGCCCATGTCCAGGCCCTTTACAACATTGGACTCCTCATTGAATACGGTAAGAAAAATAATGGGGGTATCCGAAACCTTTTTGATCTCCCTGCAGAGGTCATAACCATTTCCATCCGGAAGGGACACATCCAGAATGGCCAGATCAAAATCCTGTATTTTGATTTTCTTCTGCGCGGAAACGGTATCCCGGCAGGTCGTTACTCCGTAGCCTTCTTCCCGCAGGGCATAGGAAAGCCCCATAATAATGGTGTTGTCATCCTCCACCAGTAAAAT
>DHDO01000013.1:598-930 GCA_002399435.1 Firmicutes bacterium UBA4874 | reverse complement strand
GATTCATTGAATGGATTGATTCACTGACCGGCAAATACCTGGGGGTGACGTTTTGAGCATCAGTGAGCTTCTGCTGGACGTAATCAGCGAGTTTTATGAAACAGACAACCGGGCAACGACATTCGGTACCGGTACAGAACTTTATCACTCGGAGATCCATATGCTCCAATGTATCGCAGACCATCCTGCCCTGCACATCTCGGGCCTTGCACGCCTTCTGGAGGTGACGCGCGGAGCGGCGTCGCAAACTGCCAAAAGGCTGGAACGAAAAGAAATGATTGTGAAGAAAGCCAGCCCGGAGAATGAGAAAATGGTTGTGCTGCGGTTAACCA
>DHDO01000013.1:0-367 GCA_002399435.1 Firmicutes bacterium UBA4874 | reverse complement strand
AGAACAACAGGAAGCAATAAAAAGTTCCCGGGAACCAATGAAAATTGATTTGTAAAGATCCGGAAGAGGGAGACGAAGAATGGACAAGGAATATTTGATACATGATAAGCCACTGAAGGCTTTGTTTGTTTTTTCATTGCCAATGATTATCGGAAATATCTTTCAGCAGTTCTATACCATGGTGGATTCCATGGTGGTCGGACGTTATGTCAGCGAGAATGCCCTGGCTGCAGTGGGGGCATGTTATTCCCTGACAAATGTGTTTATCTGCATTGCCATGGGAGGCGGTGTGGGAGCTTCCGTTCTTGCCAGCCGCTATTTCGGCGCCAGAAACTATCGGAAAATGAAACGGTCCGCCTATACTGCC
>DHDO01000004.1 GCA_002399435.1 Firmicutes bacterium UBA4874 | reverse complement strand
TCCTTATTATATAATGAGTGGCATATCTTCCGATTGATTAAAATGGAAATCATTTAAGAATAATCTATCATGAAGACAGCATTGGGGAGGAATATTTTGCTGAAACGATTGGCAGCTTATTTTCACAATTACCGCAGGGAACTGGCAGGAAGCGTTCTCTGTGTCGCAATGGAAGCCGTTTTTGAACTCGTGATTCCCATACTCATGGCGGATATTATTGATATCGGCATTCCAAACCGGGACAAAAGCTATGTCCTGGAAAAAGGCGCCGCCATGGCGGGCTGCGCACTGGTTGCACTGGCCCTTGGAGTGCTGTATGCTCACCTTTCTGCAAGAGCCGGACAGGGATTCGGCGCGGAACTGCGAAAAGCGGAGTACAGAAAACTGCAGGGGTTTTCCTTTTCCAACATGGACCACTTCAGCGTTCCTTCGCTGATTACCCGCTTAACCAACGATATTACCATATTGCAGCACGCAGCCTGCGCCGGCCTGCGTCCAATGGTTCGCGGCCCCGTCATGATGGTCATGGCTCTCGCCATGTCCATCACCATGAGTCCGCAGCTTGCCCTCGTATTCCTTGTGGCCATGCCTGTTCTGGCCGCCTGTCTGGTTCTGATTCTCCGAAAGCTGGGTCCCATGTATGCCGGAATGCAGAAGGCCCTGGATGAAGTAAATGCCATCGTGGAGGAAAACCTCAGAGCCATCCGTACCGTGAAAGCCTATGTAAAGGGCGACAGTGAGTATCAGAAATTCAGTGAAGGCAACGAAGCGTACCGGCAGACAGCAGAACGGTCCTTCCACTATGCTGTCCTGAACCTTCCCTGTTTCCAGGCTGTTATGTATGCGACGATTCTCTGCATTCTGTGGCTGGGTGGAAATTATATTCATCAGGGGACCATGAAGGTCGGTGTGCTGACCGGCTTTTTAAGCTATGTACTGCAGATTTTGAATTCCCTGATGATGATTTCCAATGTTTTTCTCCTGCTCAGCCGGTCCATAACTTCCGCACAGCGTATTTTTGAAGTACTGGACGAGCCTGCCGCCATCCACGACGGCCCCGGTTCCTATACCGTGCATCACGGAGAAATTGATTTTGAAGATGTCTCCTTTAAATACCAGGAAACTGCAGAGGAATATGTGCTTTCCCATATCAACCTTCATTTCGGCGCCGGGCAGACCATCGGAATCATCGGAGGAACCGGATCTGCCAAGTCCTCCCTGGTGCAGCTGATTCCAAGACTGTACGATGTTTCCGAAGGGGTCCTGAAAATCGACGGGCACAATGTCCGGGAATATTCCCTGGTTCATCTGCGGGATGCCGTGGGCATGGTACTGCAGAACAACAACCTGTTCTCCGGGACCATCCGTGAAAACCTGAAATGGGGCGACGAAAACGCAACGGATGAAGATCTGGACTGGGCTTGCCGGATTGCTTGTGCAGATGAATTTCTTTCCCGCATGCCGGAAGGATATGACATGGATCTGGGACAGGGCGGAGTGAATGTTTCCGGCGGGCAGAAACAGCGCCTCTGCATTGCCAGAGCCATACTGAAGCAGCCCCGCGTGCTGATCTTCGATGATTCCACAAGCGCCGTGGACACGGCAACGGAAGCAAGGATCCGTCACAGACTCGCTTCGGAGCTGAAAAATACGACGAAGATCTTTATTACCCAGCGGATCCGATCCATTGAGGATGCCGATCAGATTGTGGTATTGGACAACGGAACGGTCAGCGCCGCCGGCACACATGATGAGCTGATGAAGAGCAGCGAAATTTACCGGGATATTTATGAATTCCAGCAAAAAGGAGTTTTGGAATAATGGCAAATCAGATAAGACGCAACAAACCAAGAAACATTCGCGGGACACTTGCGTTTATCGGAGGATATCTGAAACAGCACACTGCTGCGCTTGTTCTTGTCTCCCTGATGACCCTCATCAGCGCCGGAGCCAATGTATACGGAGTGTATTTGATCAAGCCCATCATCAACCAATATATCCTTCCCGGGAACCTTGCCGGGCTGGCGCGGATACTTGTTCTTCTGGGAGCGGTTTATCTTGCGGGAGTGGCTTCTTCCTACGGATACACCCAGCTTATGGTCAAAACCGCACAGCAGGTGATTTTGGAGATCCGGAACGATCTTTTCCGAAGACTGCAGACCCTGCCGCTTTCCTTTTTTGACGCGAATACCCATGGAGAGCTCATGAGCCGGTTTACAAACGATATCGACACCCTGTCCAATGCCCTGAACAACAGCTTTACCGTAGTGATCCAGAATTTTGTGATTCTCGTCGGTACCTTCACCATGCTGGCGATCCTGAGTCCAAGGCTTTCCCTCATTGTTCTGACAACTTTTTTCTGCATGTTCCTGTTCATCCGCTACAGCGGTAAAAAGAGCCATTCCTTTTTCACACGTCAGCAAAAATACCTGGGAAGCCTGAACGGGTTTATCGAAGAAATGACAGCGGGCCAGAAAGTTGTAAAGGTATTTAACCATGAAGAAAACAATATGAAGGAATTCTCCCATCGGAACGAAATGCTTCGGGATGCTGCAACCAATGCCGTCACGTATTCCGGAGTCACCGTACCCGTGGTGGTCAGTCTTTCCTATTTTAACTATGCCATCACTGCCTGCCTCGGTGCTTTTCTGGTCATGAGCGGGCATATGGATCTGGGCAGTCTTTCCGCTTATCTTGTCTACGTACGCCAGACAGCGATGCCAATCAATCATTTCTCCCAGCAGCTCAACTTCCTTTTGGCTGCCCTGTCCGGAGCAGAGCGGATTCAGGAAGTCATGGAGCAGAAGCCGGAGGTAGATAACGGGAAAATAACCCTGCTGCGCAAACCCACTGAGGAAGGCGCCGCAAAAAGCTGGGAATGGTGCAAACCGGACGGACAGCGTATTCCCCTGAGAGGGGATGTCCGATTCCATGATGTGGCATTCGGATACGAAGTCGGCAGACCCATTTTAAATCAGATCAACCTGTATGCAAAGCCCGGTCAGAAAATTGCCTTTGTCGGATCCACCGGCGCAGGCAAAACAACCATCGCCAGCCTGATCAACCGATTTTATGAAGTGATATCGGGTTCCATCACCTACGACGGAATAGATGTACGGGATATCCGCAAGGAGGATCTGCGGCGCTCCATTGCCGTGGTCCTGCAGGACACTCATCTGTTTTCCGGAACCATTCTGGACAACATCCGCTTCGGAAACCCTGAAGCCACCCGGGAGCAGGCAGTGGCAGCCGCAAAGCTCTCCAACGCCCATTCGTTCATTCGTCGCCTCCCGAAGGGATACGACACCGTCCTGACCAATGACGGAACCAATCTGAGCCAGGGGCAGAGGCAGCTCCTGTCCATAGCACGCGCAGCCGCAGCCGATCCGCCGGTTCTTATTCTGGATGAAGCCACCAGTTCCGTGGACGCCCATACGGAAAAACTGATCGAATCCGGAATGGATCGTTTGATGGCCGGACGTACCGTATTCGTGATCGCACACCGGCTTTCCACCGTACGGAATGCAAAAGCCATACTGGTGCTGGAGCATGGAACTGTACTGGAACGGGGCAATCATGAAGAACTACTTGCCGCAAGGGGCAGATATTATCAGCTTTATACCGGGATATCCGAGCTGGATTAACTCGATGAAGCAGATACAACGGAAACCTCAGGGTCAAAAAAATCACCCTGCAG
>DHDO01000078.1:3289-3741 GCA_002399435.1 Firmicutes bacterium UBA4874 | reverse complement strand
AATTTCTCCATCATATAGCTCCCGCCCAGCCAATAGTACTCTCCCAGTCTGGGATCCACCGGGAAAAACAGGATATCCATTTTTTTCCCTTCCAGTCGGGCGACTTCCTTCTTAAAACTCTCTTCCTCAACCCGGAGCTCCTCCGCCGTGGACTCCTCCGCCCAGCACCACCAGTTCAGGTCCCCGGCATGAAAGATCCGAAGACCGCTGACCTCCACCAGAAATGAAACGCCGAGATCCGTGGAGCCATAGGCGGATATGGTAATCCCACCCACTTCGATGCTTTCACAGGGATTCATGAAGATGCACTGCTCCCGGTCTTCTCCGACCTTCCGGCGGGTCTCCCCGCTCAAAACATATCGCAGACCGGAATTTTCGTCCTTCCATTCAAATATAACCGGATTGTAATGATCCGGATGGCTGTGACTGACAAAGACCAACGGCCGCTTATG
>DHDO01000078.1:909-3276 GCA_002399435.1 Firmicutes bacterium UBA4874 | reverse complement strand
GTAATGAATCAGAACCTTCCTGTTCGGGTTCATAAAGAACTCCCTCCCTGCTTTCTGTAACTTCCGCACGGACAGCAATATTTCAGCGAATCCTGATGATACCTCCATGCTCCTGCTGATCCCCATTATCTCATATTCCCCGGANNACAAAGACCAACGGCCGCTTATGCGATGCGATTTCATGCCGGATATCCGGTGCATCGGAGAACTGCCGGTAATAATCAAACACCAG
This sequence comes from Firmicutes bacterium UBA4874, assembly GCA_002399435.1. Taxonomy (GTDB): domain Bacteria; phylum Bacillota; class Clostridia; order Caldicoprobacterales; family DTU083; genus UBA4874. The sequence goes on along the minus strand of DHDO01000078.1, from coordinate 3,044 downwards.
AAAAGAATCCCCGTACTCCACCGTAAAGCCACTGTGATACAGGTAATGAATCAGAACTTTCCTGCCTGGGTTCATAACAAACTCCCTCCTTGCTTTCTGCGACTTCCGAACGGACAGAATATTTCAGCGCGGAATACTGAGGTAACATAACCTCCTGACGATACCAGTCCATACTCCTGCTGTTTCCCATTATCTCATATTCCCCGGATTTTTGAAATGTATATTTCGATTTGCCTTTGGAAAAATGATAAAAGAACAGTTGGATAGAGAATCACAGGAAGTTGGTGAAGAAATGCCATGAAAAAAAAGATCCCAGCTCTGATTCTGTCCGTTTTTTTGCTTGCTGCCGGATCCTGCTCCTATCGCCGCTCCACACTGCCGGAAAAAAGCCCTGTTCCGAGCGGCACGGTCCAGCCAAAGCGGAATACTCCCGGGCGCAGTCCAAACCCCACCGGGCCGAAGGGTCCGGATCGTCTGACAAAGTCGGATCAACAGGCGGTGGAGGAGAATGTCAATGGCCGGGATGTCAGCGAAGACGAACAGATCACTGATCAGGCCGAATCCATGAAGACGACCCAGAAGGATACCGGAGTCAGCCAGAAGGAAATCAAACAGATGGAAAGTGAGAAGTCCGGTCGGGTAAACGATGTGGAAAGCCCGGAGATCCTGCAGGAATATCATACACAACTGCCGGATGAAATCAGCGAAGACCTCCGGTATACCAATTATAACCTGACCTACGATTATTTTCTGATTACCAGTGGACAGGAAGTCCCCATCCGCCAGAGTCCGGACCCCGCTGCCGCCGTGGTATGCATGGCCACAGACGGAGAAAAGCCGGCGCTTCTGCGAAAAGTCCGGGGAAAGTCCACGGAAGGCTCCGATATCTGGTACGTCGTGTCCTTTCGGGAAGACGGGTCGGTCCGTACCGGATATCTCCCTTCCTCTGCTGGAACAGTAAGGAGATTCCAATTTGACAAAATGCTTTCCGCCCTGCGTAGCCTGCAGCAGCAGATATCCCAGGGGAAGCTGAACCATATCAGTAATTACAAGAATGCCAACGGCGCGCCCCCGAAAAAGAATGAAGCCGCTACAGATGAATTCGGAATACGCATTTATCAGAGTGCTCCCGGATATGACCGGCCGGATACCCATTCCGGTTTCCGCTATGTACCGGACGGCATACTGGTCCGCATACTGGGCGAATCCGGGGACTTTTACCGGGTTTTCGTAAATACCTTTGGAAAGGAACTATATGTTCCCAAAAAGTATATCAATCCCGATCATGCCCTGAGCAAGGCGACCCATGTGATCATTGTGGATCGGAGTCAACAGAATCAGGCGGCATTTGAATTGTCCGGCAAAGAAATTCGAATGGTTTCCTATACTCTGGCCACCACTGGTTTGAAAAGCCCCACTTCCTATGAGACTCCACTTGGTGCCTATCAGGCTATTGAAAAAAAGGACCGATTTGAATATTTAAAGGACGGGTCAGATGAAATAGCCGGTTACGCGCCTTTTGCAATCCGCTTTTGCGGCGGCGCCTATATCCACGGCGTTCCTGTCAATTACGTGGAGAAGAATGGATGGCAGGTGGATCCCGGCGTTCAGGAATATCTCCAGACCATCGGCACCTTCCCGCGTTCCCATATGTGTGTCCGGAATTACTCCAGTCACGCGGAATTTCTCTATCACTGGATGGATCTCACAAATGGTGCCATCCTGGTCATTGAGTAATCGGTCAATCATGATATACCAAATAAAATGGAGGATGATAAAATGAGTTCCCATAAATGGGGAAACGGGTTTGATGAACCGCCGCAATCCTACTGGATGGCGTCCGTCCCGTTTCCGGATTTTGAACAGCTGAAAACCAATCTGAAAGTGGATGTGGCAATTGTCGGCGGAGGCATTGTGGGCATTACCTCCGCTTATTTGCTGAAGCAAAGCGGACTGAAAGTCGCTGTCCTGGAGGCAGATCGGATCCTTCACGGTACCACAGGCCATACCACTGCAAAGTTAACTGCCCAGCATGGACTGATCTATCATACGATTCTGTCAAAGATGAGTCAGGAAAACGCGCAGCAATATGCGGATGCCAACCAGGCGGCAATTGGAGTCGTCGATTCCATCAT
>DHDO01000078.1:338-683 GCA_002399435.1 Firmicutes bacterium UBA4874 | reverse complement strand
GCCATGAAACTGGGCATCGCCGCAACATATCTGGAGGAAATCCCTCTTCCCATCAGGGTGAAGGCAGCGCTCCGGTTTGACAACCAGGCACAGTTTCATCCGCTGAAATATCTGTTGGCTCTGGCAAACCAAATCCCGGGAAACGGAAGCTTCCTGCTGGAACACACCAAAGCTGTGGATCTCCTTACGGAGGGAACTCCTGTCGTCCTCACCGACACCGGCTGCCGGGTAACCGCGCCCAACATTATCATCGCAACCCATTATCCTTTTTATGACGGCAACGGGATGTATTTCAGCCGGATTTACCCGGCTCGTTCCTACATCCTTGGAATTACGGCGGAGGAT
>DHDO01000078.1:0-140 GCA_002399435.1 Firmicutes bacterium UBA4874 | reverse complement strand
GAGGAACCCGGGCGCTCCTTCCGGGCACAGCCCATGGACGGCGGAAACGAACTCATCCTGGTTGGCGGCGAACACCATAAAACCGGCCAGGGCGGGGACACCGGCGTACACTATAAGAATCTGAAGGAAACGGCAGACCG
>DHDO01000063.1:6488-6963 GCA_002399435.1 Firmicutes bacterium UBA4874 | reverse complement strand
AGACCGGCGCAGGAAGCATTTCAAACAGAATCTTAGTTTGAAAGGGTGCTTTCTTCCGGAAGGCACCTTTTTTGTATTGGAAGAGGGATATTCCTTATGGGGAAAAGCAAGAAACATACCTGCTTCCTGTTTGGAGCAGGAGAGCATTATCAGCTGCCCGATTTCCAGTCCGCTGATTTTATCATTGCAGCGGACGGGGGCTTTGCCTATCTGGGGAAACATGGAGTTGTGCCTGACCTGGTGATCGGGGATTTCGATTCCCTGTCCGCTCCGCCTGCCGGCGGCCCCAAAACCATTGTACTGCCGCAGGAAAAGGATGACACTGACATGCTGGCAGCTCTGCGTGAAGGCTGGGACTGCGGTTTCCGCCGCTTCTGCATTTATGGTGGAACCGGAGGCCGCCTGGATCACACCATTGCCAATATCCAGTGCCTGGCCGGTCTTGCATGCCGTGGCGGACGTGGGTACCTGTTTG
>DHDO01000063.1:4705-6196 GCA_002399435.1 Firmicutes bacterium UBA4874 | reverse complement strand
AACCGGTTCACCGGTGCTCCCGGCAGCATCTCGGTACAATCCGGGACATTGCTTGTAATCTATCCAACAAATGTACAGGAGGTTGATCCGTGAAAAAAGTATTGAGCATTGCAGGTTCGGACTGCAGCGGCGGCGCTGGTATTCAGGCCGACTTAAAAACATTTTCTGCGCCGTTGTAGAAATTTGGAGCCTGAACCTTTATGGCTTTAAGATCACCTTAATACAGTTGTCCACCCTTTTATTAAATATGTCATACGCGTGGCGGCCATCCTCCAGGGATATTTTATGGGTGATAATGTCCGTCGGATCAAATTCTCCGCTCTGGATCCGTTTGAGGATGGGATCAACATATGCCTGGGCAGGGCACTGTCCCATTTTCAGGGTAATCCCCCGTGAGAAAAAGTCCCCGAACGGAAACATATTATATCTGGCTCCATAGACCCCCACAATGGATACAGTACCGCCTTTGCGGACCGCCTGCGAAGACATTTCAATTGCCGACTTTGAACCGCCCTGTATTTTCAACAGGGTCTCCGCCGTCTCCAGAGCGGATCTCTTCCCATCCATCCCTACACAGTCCACCACAACGTCGGCACCTCCATGGGTGATTTGCTTGATATATTCACCGGTGTTATCGTAATCGTCAAAATTGATGGTCTCAACACGGTCGTATCCGGCGGCATGCTTCAGGCGATACGGGATATTGTCCACCGCAATGATCCGGCTGGCACCGCCAAATGCTGCCCATTTCATGCAAAGCAGCCCCACCGGTCCGCAGCCCAGCACCACAACCGTATCATCGGGCTTTACTCCGCCCTGTACCAGGGTCCCCCAGTAAGAGGTGGGAAGAATATCCGTCAGGAACAAAACCTGTTCGTCTGCCAGCTCTTCCGGAACAACTTTTGGCCCCACGTTGCCGTAGGGCACACGCATATATTCCGCCTGCCCTCCATCATAACCGCCGTACAGATCGCCGTAGCCAAACAAACCGCCAACTTCCCCGTTGGGATTGGAATTGTCACACAGGCTCCACAAATCATGCTCACAATACCAGCAATGACCACAGGATACGGGGAAGGGAACGATCACCCGATCTCCTTTTTTCAACTCTGCAATGTCCTTCCCCGTCTCCTCCACGATGCCCATTGCCTCATGGCCAAGTACGGTTCCCCTGGCTACCTTGGGTACCGTTCCCCGAAAAATGTGCAGATCCGAGCCGCATATTGCGGTTGAAGTAACCTTTATGATAACATCATCCGGTTTTTGAATTTTGGGGTCCTCCACTTTTTCGACCCGTACGTCCTGCATCCCGTTATAAGTGATCGCTTTCATCCTATCTGCTTTTCTCCTTTCTTTTGCCTCTTGCCTGCTTTTTTAGATTTCCCTACGATATTTTCTATGATATTCATCCTTCCCCATATCAGAAACGCTATTCGAAGCAAAGAGTACCTGGAAATCAGTAAAACAGGGATCAGCAAACAAACATGAATC
>DHDO01000063.1:992-4554 GCA_002399435.1 Firmicutes bacterium UBA4874 | reverse complement strand
CAGCAAACAAACATGAATCAGCATTGAAAGTGAGTATGAAAAAACCTGTAAAGGGTCAAAATAAAGGCCAAACATTGAAAGTGAGTATGAAAAACCCCGTAAAACGTTGATTTCACAGGGTTTCTGATATGGCGGAGAAGGAGGGATTCGAACCCTCGCGCCGGTAAAACCCGACCTACACCCTTAGCAGGGGCGCCCCTTCAGCCAACTTGGGTACTTCTCCATATTGGATGATTCCTATGCTTCGGACAATAATCCACTTTTGTCCCGGCAAGTATATTTCTATCATTCATGGCGGAGAGAGAGGGATTCGAACCCCCGGCACCTTGCGGCGTCACTGGTTTTCAAGACCAGCTCCATAAACCACTCGGACATCTCTCCACTGAAATAAGTCCAGTCTGCTGAGCTGGTACTTATTTAGTATAGCAAATCAGTCATGCTATGTCAACAAAATTTCATCCGGCCCATCCATCAGGGCCATAAAAATCCCGAAGCAGCCGGCTCTCCCGGACCGGCAAATATTCAGGACCTATTCATCCAATTACCAGAGAGACTTATTTGCTAATCCTGTCGATGCCACCCATATAAGGACGCAGCCTTTCCGGAATTATGACCGAACCGTCTTCCTGCTGATAGTTCTCCAGAATGGCGGCAACTGTGCGGCCCACTGCCACGCCGGATCCATTCAGGGTATGAACATACTGCGGCTTGCCTTTGGCGCCATCCCGGAATTTGATATCCGCGCGCCTTGCCTGAAAATCCTCAAAATTGCTGCAGGAGGAGATCTCCACATAGCGCTGATAGCTGGGAAGCCAGACTTCCAGATCATAGGTCTTGGCCGCCGAGAATCCCAGATCCCCTGAACAAAGGTTCACCACCCGGTAAGGAAGGCCCAGCTCCTTCAGGACATCTTCTGCATCGTTGGTCAGGGACTCCAGCTCATCATAGGAAGTTTCCGGCTTCACAAATTTCACCAGCTCCACCTTATTGAACTGATGCTGACGGATCAAACCGCGGGTATCCCTTCCGGCAGCACCGGCCTCGGACCGGAAGCAGGCACTGTATGCGCAATACCTGATGGGAAGCTGTGCCCCGTCCAGAATCTGCTCCCGATGCATATTGGTGACCGGAACCTCTGCTGTGGGAATCAGATAATAATCCGTTCCTTCCACTTTAAAGGCATCCTCTTCAAACTTTGGCAGCTGTCCGGTACCGATCATGCTGCGTCGGTTCACCATAAAGGGAGGGAAAATCTCCGTATAACCGTGCTTCATGGAATGAAGATCCATCATAAAGGTAAATAAACTGCGCTCCAGACGGGTTCCCAGCCCTTTGTAGAATGTAAAGCGTGCTCCTGTCACTTTCGCTGCCGTCCCAAAATCCAGGATTCCCAGATCCTCACCGAGATCCCAATGCGCCTTTGGTTCAAATGAAAATTGGGTAGGGGTTCCCCATCGACGGACTTCCTCATTATCAGAATCGTCTTTCCCTACCGGCACCGATTCATGAGGAAGATTCGGCAGGGTCAGCAGGATATTGTTCAACTGCTCCTCTGTTTCCCGGGCCTCTTCGTCCATACTCCGGATATCCCGGGATACCTGCTGCATTTCCGCAATAATCGCATCGGTATCCTTTTTTTCTTTTTTTCTCCTTGCGATTTCCTGGGATACAGTGTTTCGCTTATTCTTCAGCTGTTCCGCTTTCCGGATGATTTCCCTCCTCTTTTCATCCAGGGACAGAAAAAGGTCCAGGTTCACCTTGGTATTTCTTTTGGCCAGTCCTGCACGGACAGCTTCCGGATCCTTCCGAATAAACTTTGCATCCAACATAAAAAGCACCTCCAAAAAATAAAACCCGCCCCTTCATAGGGACGAGTCAGTTCACCCGCGTTGCCACCCTGGTTGAGAGAAGTAAATCTCTCCGCCTCATAGCCGGAATAACGGTCCGTACCGGTAATGCCTACTATTGTTTCAGCACACAGCTTCAGGATGGATTCGGAAAAATATCCTGCCGATTCTCACCGGCCATCGGCTCTCTGAACAAGATAAAAAGTCCTACTGCTTCCCTTCATCGCCTTGTTATTATTATACACCAAACTTTTTCTTATGCAACCATATTCTGAACTTTTCTGCCTTCTCCGACTGAAATCATCAAATCACCGTCATCCTTTTTTGCTTTTTTATGATTCTGAATAAACCCAAAGGAGCAGGGCAATGATAAAGAGAGATAATAAGGTAATTAAGTCCATTTCCATGAAAGGCGGGGAAATTGTGAACAAGTTGGATATTGTGGCACAAATCGGTGATATGAAAGAAGTGGAGTACCGAAATATGCTGGCGGTTACCAGCATGATTGAAGTCTTATTGGAAAAGAAGATTATAACAAGGGAAGAAATCGCCGAAAAAGCAGAGCAACTGGACAAAATGGCTTATCCGGAAACAGATATTACTGTAAAATAATTGTTTTGGCAGAAAGCCATTGTCCGGAATCATTATGCGCGGATCCATTCAGAAAGGAACCCAATGAAGAAGAAAAGGATTTTCATTTTCTCTGTCATCACTTTGTGCGTGCTTCTCCTCTGTACTTTTCTTTTGCTGTCTTCCGGTACCCCGGCAAAACGTCCCAATCAAAGTCCCAATCAAAGAAACGCAGGTACCGGAACGGATGCAGACGGTACCGGAGACAGGAAAGACAGAACAAACGGAACAAGAGACAGCGCAGACGGAACCGGAGACAAAGCAAACAAAACAGGAGATAGGCTGGATGATACCACAGCGGACCAGGACGAACCTATTGTATCCACCGACCGGAAACCCGCAAGGGATTCCAATATCCATGTAAGGAAAAGTCCCATTGCGCTGGATCCCAAAATGGACACGCACCTTGCAGAATTCTGCAGAAAGGCAAAACAACTGCAACAGGATTATCCCCATTCTTTTCTCATTTCCCTTCCCGCAAAAGGGAAAAAAGTTGCCCTGACCTTTGACGACGGCCCGGATGGCAGCTCCATGCCAAAAATCCTCGATATTCTGAATCATTATCAGGTGCCGGGAACCTTTTTCTTCATTGGCCAGCAGATGAAGGGCTTTCCGGAAACAATACAACGGGCACAGGCAGAGGGACATGTTCTGGCCAATCACAGCTGGAGTCACATCCGGCCCACGGATGTCAGGTCAGATACCCTGATGGGAGAAGTGCAGCGAACTCAGGATGTTCTGGCCCACTACGGAACGAAAACAAAATTTTTTCGCCCGCCGTTTGGCCTTGTGACGAAAAAGCAGATGACGGAGCTGATCCAGGCCGGATTTCAGACCGTCGCCTGGTCCATTGATTCCATGGACTGGTACTTTGACAATCCGGACGATATCGTAACCTGCGTGGTGGAAAACATCCATCCGGGCGCCATTGTACTGATGCACAGCTCCGGCGGCCCGACCAACCGGAGGGCCACCATCGAATCCCTTCCCATCATCATTGAAACCCTCCGGGCGAAGGGATACCGTTTCGTCACCCTTACAGACAAAACGTAAGAATTGACAAAACATAAGAATAACAGGTCAAT
>DHDO01000063.1:0-843 GCA_002399435.1 Firmicutes bacterium UBA4874 | reverse complement strand
AATTCCATTATCATAAGAATAACGGGCCAATCCCATTATCCACACCGGCAAATGTATGGTAAAATAGGATATCCATAAATATCAAAAGACCCGGGAGGCGGAAACTGTTGTCCAACACCGAAACAGAACTCAAATATTTGCTGAGCCGAAAAGACTTCCATTGCCTGTATCATCATCTGCAGCCAAACAATAATATATCGCTGATCCGGCAGGTGAACTATTACTTCGCTTCTCCGGACTCCCCTCTGACCCGAAGCCCCATCAATATCCGAATTCGGTTTCTCGGGGAAAAGTCGGAACTGACCTGCAAAATACCCATTGTCAACCAAACAACCGATGTCCTGCAGAACAGTTATGAATACAACAGGCAATTCAGCAGAAAAGAAGCCTTGCATACCATAAAAGACGGACTGTCCGACAAAGCCCAGACGGAATTCTTCCCCGAAATGCTGAGGAACCATTCCCTTCAGCCAACGGATCTGATTTGCTATGGGCATCTTCGGACCGCAAGGTTCCATTTTCCGGTAAAAGACGGATTCTCCCCTGTTCTTCTGGACGTCAATGCTTATCTCGGTACTTTTGACTATGAACTGGAATGGGAACTGGATCTACTACAAAACAAATTGCAGTCAAAGCAATTGCAGCAGGCGAATACCTTCCTGAAGGAATTGTTTCAAAAACTGAACATTTCCCCGGCAGGCGGCCTGAAACCCAAAAGAGTGCGTTTCCTTGAGAGACTTTTCAGCTTGCGGTCTATCAGATAAACAACAAAAAGCAAAGCACCCAACGTATCAGTAAATTCTACGTTGGGTGCTTCTTTAAGATCCGGCAGTGACCTGCTCT
>DHDO01000096.1:24358-28499 GCA_002399435.1 Firmicutes bacterium UBA4874 | reverse complement strand
AAAAGATGCGGCAAATCCCTGGAGAGGACCAGCCAGCTTCTGTGGGATCTGGCAGATGCCGGCGTCATCATGATCAGGTCAGTCGATGGAACCGATGGCTACTGGCTGCCGATCTGGGTGCCGGGAATCATGGAAATGATGGTGGGCAACAAGAAAAACGTTGAAAAATACCCGGTCATCGCAGAATGTTTTGAGGAATATACCCGGCGGAGAACGGCAATTATGGCGCCAAACCTTCCCACCGGAAAAGGCGTCATGCGTGTCATTCCCGTGGAGCAGGCCATAATGAGCGAATCCAGGGCGGCGTCCTATGAAGAAGTCTCCCGCCTGATCCATGAAAACGATATGATCTCGGTGACGGATTGCTCCTGCCGCAGGTCCAGAAGGCTTATGGGAGAAGGATGCGGCCATCTGGAGAAGGACATGTGCATCCAGCTGGGGCAGGGAGCCGAAATCTATGTCCGCACGGGAAAAGCCCGTAAAATCACGAAAGAAGAGGCGTTCGGCATACTGAAACGGGCAGAGGAAAATGGCCTGGTTCATGAGATCACCAATGTGGACGGAGACGGGAATGCCCACGCAATATGCAATTGCTGTTCCTGTTCCTGCTTTTCCCTGCGCATTGCCAGACTGTACAATACGCCGGACATGGTCCGTTCCAATTATGTATCCCATGTGGATCCGGAAAAGTGTATGGCATGCGGGCAATGTGTTGAAAACTGTCAGATGAATGCTTTGAAGCTGGGGCAAAAGCTATGTGCAAAAACACCGCTTCCGGAAAAGAAACGGGATCTGCCGTATGATTCGGTATGGGGAAAAGACAAATGGAATCCGGACTATCGCAACGACAGGGAAGATGTTGCCGAGATCGGTACCAGTCCCTGCAAAACAGAATGCCCTGCCCATATTGGCATTCAGGGGTACATCAAGCTGGCGGCCCAGGGCAAATACCGGGATGCGCTGGAACTGATCAAAAAGGAAAACCCCTTTCCTGCGGTATGCGGACGCATCTGCCCGAGAAAATGCGAATCGGCCTGTACCAGGGGAGATGTGGATGATCCGGTGGCCATTGATGAAATCAAGAAATTCATCGCGGAACAGGATAGGAAGCAGGAACATCGCTTTGTGCCGGAATTGCGGCACCACTATGACAAAAAGATCGCCGTGATCGGCGCCGGTCCGGCGGGCCTGTCCTGCGCCTACTTCCTGGCAATTGACGGTTATCGTGTGACCGTATTTGAAAAGCAGCCGATGCCCGGCGGCATGCTGACTCTGGGAATCCCCTCCTTCCGGCTGGAAAAAGACGTGGTTCGTTCCGAGATCGATATTCTAAGGGAACTGGGAGTGATCTTCCGGATGGAAACGGAAGTGGGAAAGGATATCAGCATGGAGGAACTGCGCAGCCAGGGCTACGCTGCATTTTACCTGGCCATCGGCGCGCAGTCGGGACGAAGCCTGGGAGTCGAAGGAGAAGACGCACGGGGGATCGTTTCCGGCATTGCGTTCCTGCGCAATGTCAATCTGGGCAGGTCCTCCGGGCTGAAGGGCAGGACCTTGGTCATCGGCGGCGGAAATGTAGCCGTTGACGTTGCAAGGACTGCCGTTCGTTCCGGAGCCGAAACCGTCGACATGTTCTGCCTGGAAAGTCATGAGGAAATGCCTGCCCTGGAGGAAGAAACCGAAGAAGCCACGCTGGAAGGCATCACCATCCATAACTCCTGGGGGCCGAAACGGATGATTACGGAAAACGGACGGGTAACAGGAGTGGAATTTATGAAATGCGTTTCCGTATTTGATGAAGCCCATCGCTTCCGCCCGAAATACGACGAGAACGATACGGTTCTGGTAGACGCGGACAATGTATTGCTTTCCATCGGGCAGTCCATGGACTGGGGGAACCTCGCAAAAAACAGCCGGCTTGTCATCAACCGGAATGGTACCGTCCAGGCAGACCCGTTTACCTGGCAGACCGGGGAACCCGATGTATTTGCCGGCGGAGATGTGGTGACCGGGCCGAAATTTGCCATAGATGCCATAGCTGCAGGCAAGGAAGGCGCCATTTCCATCCACCGCTTTGTCCAGCCCGGGCAGAGCCTGACCATCGGCCGCGACCGGAAAAGGTATCATGCACTGGACAAAGATAACATCGAGCTGGGGGATTATGACTCCACCCGCCGGCAGAAGCCTGCATTGGTCGACCACAGCAAATCCAAAGCAACCTTCCGGGATCTGCGCGGTACGTTTACAGAGGAACAGGTCAAAAGGGAAACAGAACGCTGCCTTGGATGCGGCGCTACGGTTGTTGACGAATATATGTGCGTGGGATGCGGAATCTGCACGACGAAATGCAAGTTTGACGCCATTTCCCTGGTCAAACGATCCGATGCTGCCGGACAGCCTTTTGAAAAGCTCCTGCCGACTCTTGCCTCGGGCATGGTAAAACGCGGTGCCAGAATTGCCGTCAAAAGCGCAAAGAATATCATAAGAAGGGATTCGAAACGGGAAAGCCGCCCCATGGCAGCAAACAGAAAGGGTACATTTGGAGGGAACACCGGTGCATGAAATGGGCATCGTTCTGAATATGATCGAAACCGTGGAGCAGATCGCAGCGGAAAACCATGCGGAGAAAATAGGAAGTCTGGTCCTGCAGATCGGGGAACTGTCCACTGCCATTCCGGCCTATATGAAAGAATGTTTTGATATGGCAAAGGAGCAGACGATTCTTGCGGATGCGGAGCTGATCATTGAAATCATTCCCGGCAACGGAGTTTGCCAGGACTGCGGCAAGGTATACAACGTTGTGAAAAGCAACGCAAAATGTCCCCGCTGCGGAAGCCGCATATGGGAGTGTGTTTCCGGCAGGGAGCTGCTGATCAAGGAGATCGGGGTATATGAAACATAAACCAGAGGAGGATTCGGATGGAGAATAAAAGGCTGAAAGTCATCGAGGTGCGGGAAAGTGTACTGAAAAACAACGATATGCAGGCGGAGAAGCTGAGAAAACAACTGAAAGGCGAAAAAACCTTTCTGCTCAATCTGATGTCTTCTCCCGGTTCCGGAAAGACCTGCACGGTACTGCGCACCATTGAAAAGCTGAAGGATGAAATGACTATGGGAGTCATGGAAGCGGATATTGATTCTGCCGTGGATGCCGAGAAAGTATTGGAAACGGGGGTCCGTACAATCCAGATCCACACCGGCGGAGCCTGTCATCTGGACGCGGAAATGACGGGACAGGGTCTCCGGGCAATTGATTCCGGAAATCTTGATTTTCTGATCCTGGAAAACGTGGGCAACCTCGTCTGCCCCGCTGAGTTTGACACAGGCGCATCCAAAAACGCCATGATTCTCAGTGTGCCGGAAGGTGACGACAAGCCGCTGAAATATCCCCTGATGTTTACGAAAGCGGATGCGCTGCTCATCAATAAAATCGACTGCATGGATTATTTTGATTTTGATATGGAAGCGGTGAAGGGAAGGGTTCGCAGGTGTAACCCAAATGTCGCCATATTTGAAGTTTCGGCAAAGACAGGCGAAGGCTTCGATGAGTGGGCGGACTGGGTACGCAGGGAAGTTGCTGCCTGGAAAGGTGAAGAACAGGATTTTTCCCTTGCGTAACAATTCTTTACATGGTACAATAAGTTTTGTTGATTTTTATCGGGGAGGTGAAGAATTTGCCAAATATTAAGTCCGCCAAAAAGCGGGTAAAAACGTCCCAGGCCAGGACCTTGCAGAATCAGATGGTCAAGTCGGAGTTAAAGACAGCGATCCGCAAGTTCAATACGACCTTGCAGGACAAGGGCTTCGAGGATGCACAGGCTCTCTATCCCAATGTTGTCAAAAAGATTGATATGGCTTACGCGAAGGGTGCCATTCATAAGAATGCAGCCAATCACAAAAAGGCAAAACTGGCTCTTCGATTGAATACAGCCACTGCAGCTGCTCAGGAATGAAGACAGCCAAAGAGTGACAGCAAAAACGTACAAAAGAAGAAAAAGCAAAAAGACATTTGCGGAAAAAGCAAAAAAACATTTGTCGAATAGAGCGGTCAGAAAAAAGCTTCCAATATCAGGAAGCTTTTTTTGTTTCTGCCCCGGAAGAGCCCTTGTTATACACCCTATTCCTGGCTATACACTTTATT
>DHDO01000096.1:23475-24194 GCA_002399435.1 Firmicutes bacterium UBA4874 | reverse complement strand
TATACGCCCTATTCGGATACGCACATTTTGATAACCAGCATTTCCACGCCCAGCCGTTCCTTTACTCTGCCGTTCTTGATCCCGTAGTCCGCTTCCAGACAGATATCCAGATCCTTTCGGAGCTGATCCATGGTAAAGTTTCGTGACTGATCCATTCCTTTTTTCACGGAATACGGGTGCAGTTTGAAAGGACTGGACTGAAGTTCCTTCTGAACCCCGCTCAGGGAGTATCCCTTTTCCGTATAGTCCTTACACAGCAGCATGATTTTTATTTGTCTGGCAATCAGGGATATCAGGCCGAAGACGGACTGTCCGCTGTCCAGCAGGACTTCCAGCAGCTGCAGGGCCTTTGCCCTTTGCCGGGAAGAAATCGCATCCACCAGCTGAAAAACCGTATACTCCGGCGATGGGGTGACAAGTTTGTCGATCGCCTCCATTGTGATACGATCCGAGCTGCCGGTATAGGAAGCCAGCTTGCGGATTTCATTGGTGATATCCTCCAGATGATTGCCAACCTGGGTCAGAAAATAGTTTAATTCCCTCCCGGAAATCTCCTTGCCATATTTTCGGAAAGTTTTCGCTGTCCACCTGGACAGCTCAGGATTTTTCAATCTCACAAATTCAACTGTTTCTCCGTTCTTTTTGATTGCTTTGTAGATTTTCCGGGTCTTATCCGCTGCACCGCGGTGATAAAAGACCAGACAGGTATCATCCGCAAT
>DHDO01000096.1:22456-23276 GCA_002399435.1 Firmicutes bacterium UBA4874 | reverse complement strand
TCCGACAGAAAAGGAAGCGTCTCACAGGCAGCGATAATGGCATCCGCCGAAGTCTCCGTCCCGTCGATCATCTGATAATTCAGATCCCGAAACTTCGGGGGAACGAGCCGGTCCGTCAGCTGGGACAAAGCCTGCTCCTTTGTAAACTCCTCCGGACCGTGGAACAGATACAGTTTTCCCGGCTTTTCACTGCGGATGGACTTGAAAAGTTGCATATATTCCATAACCGCCGCTCCTTTCCCTTGATTTCCCGATATCCGGCCCCAAAGCAATTGGATGGAATCAGGCCGGCACGGAAATCCTCCTGAAATAAGGTGAACTGTTGGGCGCCAAAGTAATTGGATGGAATCAGACCCCGGTGGATCCGAACCCATCTTTCCCTCTCTGACTGCCGGACAAGTCCCCGCATTCCTCCACTTCTGCCGGAAGCACATGCTGGAGGACCATCTGGGCGATTTTCATTCCAACCGTTACCTGAAAGGTCTCTTTCCCATGATTGATCAGGATCACACAGACTTCCCCGCGATAGCCTTCATCAATGGTACCGGGCGAATTCAGAAGCGTGATCTGATTCCGGAGAGCCAGACCGCTCCTTGGGCGAACCTGTGCTTCCGTGCCCTGGGGCAGCTCCATGGCGATCCCTGTGTGGATCAGCCTGGAGCTGCCCGGCTCGATATTCGCCTGCTCCACGGAAAAAAGATCCAGTCCGGCGTCCCCCGGATGGGCATATTCCGGAAGCCTTGCATTCGGGTTGAGTCGTTTGATTTTCAGTTTCATACCATACTCCTTCAATAAATACGTACTGTCCCGCCATCAGAGG
>DHDO01000096.1:19950-22278 GCA_002399435.1 Firmicutes bacterium UBA4874 | reverse complement strand
CACTGTCCGCACCCGGAGGGTGGACAGGCAGAACATTGGAATACGGACTAACGAAGAATATTCTTCAAAAAGTCCACTGCCAGCCTGATATCCTTTTCCGGCTGCTCGCCCACTTCCCTCTCTATGGTGAGAAATCCGTGGAAGCCAGCTTCTTCCAGCGCTTTCAAATATTTTGGAAAATCCACGTCGCCTTGTCCCAGAGGAGTTTCCAGGAAATAATCCTCCATGCGGAGATCCTCAATACCGCCCTCTGCAAAGAAATTATAGATCCGCTCCGGATCCGTTTTCTGCTTCATGATGCCATCCTTGGCATGGGTATGAACAATATCGTCCTTCAGGACATGAACCGCTTCCACGGGATCCTCATCCGTTACCATCACCAGATTGGCAGGATCCAGATTAACCCGGACTCCGCCGGAAGAAAGACTGTCCAAAAAGCCCTTCAGCACGGTGGACTTCTCCGGACCGGTCTCAATGGCAAAATGGGCTCCCACTTCATCTCCATACTCCCCCATGGCACCGAGGGCATCCTGCAGGATCCTGTAACGGTCCTGAGCGGGGTCCGAAGGAATGACTCCGATATGAGTGGTCACCACGTCGGTTTCCAGATCCTTTGCCAGATCCATGATCCTTTTGGACTGCTCCACCCGGGCCGGATTGTCCTTTGCAATGGCAAACCCATGTCCTCCCATATCTCCGCACAGTGCCGACACAACCAGTCCGCTGGATTGGATCCGGTCAAGAATCTCCCTCCGTTTGGCAGCATTCAGGTTCTGAGGAGCCATTTCCCCATTGGTGGCATAAATCTGAATCCCCTCTGCACCGATTTCCGCCGCCTTTTTGATTCCTTCCGCAATGCCCACGCGGAACGAATCCACCATCACACCGATTTTAAACTGCTTTGCTTGCTTCATTCCTTGCTGCTCCTTCCTCTTACGATTCATTGGCACCTTTCCTGCCCTGCAGGTTTACACAAAGTGCTTCCATGCAAGTCCCCTTTATAAAAAAACCCTTCTTTTCTCCTTACCGGATTGGTATACGGCACAGATCAGCTCCTGCGTCTTCCTTGCTTCCTCTCCGCTTAGAAAAGGTTTCTCCCCTTTTGCAAGGGACTCGTAATAGTCATTGATCTGTTTGGAGTGGCTGATCCCCCAGTAACCCTTTGCCGACCCATCTGCCTGGACCGCATCCGCAGGATTCCGATCGGCAGACCATTCCCTTCCATCCTGGAAGCTTATGATTGCTTTGTCGGAAACCATCTTTGCCAGTCCCTTTTCACAGTGCAGCTCCAGTTCAATGGGCGCATCATAGGTATAATAATTCAAGGCATGGAAGATCGTAAATGCCCCGCTTCGGTACTTTACCATTCCCTCGGCACAATCTTCCACCTCCACTCCCGGATGGGCGCGATTGCTGATATTGGCATCCACATATTCAATGGGAGAATCCATAAACCATCTCATGAGGTCCATGGTATGAATGGCCTGGTTGATGAGAACGCCTCCGCCCTCCTTGTCCCAGGTGCCCTTCCAGTCGCTGCTGCTGTAATATGTATCCGGACGATACCAGTTGACCCGGAGCCTTCCGGATAGAATCCTGCCCAGCTCCCCGGATTCCAGTGTTTTTTTGATCAGGACAGATCCTGCATTGTAACGGTTCTGAAAAATAACGCCAAGTGTGACATGATTCTGTTTGCATGCATCTATCATTTTGTCTGCATCCGCCAGGGCAATGGACATTGGTTTCTCCGTCAGAACATGAACCCCGTGGTTTGCTGCGTAAACCGTAATGATCGGGTGCAGATAATGAGGTGTGCAGACATGCACGGCATCCAGATCTTCCTTGTCCAGCATTTCCCTGTAATCCATGTAGTACCTGCATCCATAACGCTCAGCGGCGTGCCTCGCACGATCCTCCCGGATATCACATACCGCAGCGAGCTCTGCAAGTCTGGCTGTTTTCAGGGATGCCAGATGAACGGAGGAAATGGCACCGCAGCCAATGAGTCCGACCTTGAATTGTTTCATGCAATGATCACCTTCGAATTTTTTAAAATCAGCAGATCTGTCGGTGTATACGGCCATCTGCTGTATAAATGATGCACGGTCCACCAAGGAATATTATATAGAATACATGAATTAATGCAAGGGAAACTTCCATGCTGCGTCAGGTAATCTTTGTTTTCCTTCCGCAGTGTCAGGCAGCTTTGCTTTCTTTCCGCAATGTCAGGCAGCTTTGTTTTCCTTCTGCAGTGCCAGAACCAGCTTGATCTCCCCATAGTTATAATCGGGAGGCAGCTGTTCCTTAATGGCCCGAAGGGTTGATTCT
>DHDO01000096.1:19135-19683 GCA_002399435.1 Firmicutes bacterium UBA4874 | reverse complement strand
TATAATTCATAGGTAACCTCCGCAGTATCCTTGAAAAGGGAATCCCCAGCAAAGGATTCTCCCGCAACATCATCCAGAAATGCCATAACCGACCGAATAAAAGGAAAACGTGCCCGATCGCCCCGACTTCCAAAATAAGAAATCATTCGCTTGTAGACAGTATAGGTATCCGTCCACATCATCCCGTAATAGGAAAGGATCTCCCCGACAGACCGATACATAGGATCCTTCTGATCATACCGACANNTTCCGCAGTGTCAGGCAGCTTTGTTTTCCTTCTGCAACGCCAGAACCAGCTTGATCTCCCCATAGTTATAATCGGAAGGCAGCTGTTCCCTAATGGCCCGAAGGGTTGATTCTCCTGCTGTGTGGATGGCTCTGGTGATCCTGGCTGCTCTCTCCTCCGGAACAACATCCTCCGGTTCCAGGTGATATTCCGGGATCAGGCGGACAAAATGGGCATATATTGTGCTGACGGCCAAACCGCGTTCCCTGGCAATCTCCGGAACGGAACACCCTTCCCGGTATAATTCATAGGTAACCTCCGC
>DHDO01000096.1:16233-18825 GCA_002399435.1 Firmicutes bacterium UBA4874 | reverse complement strand
GGATCCTTCTGATCATACCGACAGCGGAACATCATCGCCTCCTGCTCGGGCAGAGCGCCAAGCATCTCCCGCATTTGCCGCCTCAGCTGCTGACAGGTCTGATTCAGGGCATACCGGCTGCGAAAACAATTCTTCCACTTCTCCGGAGTCCGCCGGTAAAGAAAGGTTTCCAGATATCCGGAGGCTGCTGCGCTCAGCTCCATCTGCTCCAGCAGCATGGTGAGATCCATATCCTGAAAGGCACGGTCTGCCCATCGCCGCAGCAGGTCCGTAAGATCAAGCAGGAAATCATCCAGCACCCTGCCTTTGTCAGAAATCTCAAGCTTCCTCTGCCTGTCCCAGATTTGTCCAATATATTCCTTCATCCTCCCGGCACCGTCCTCTTTCAGTACCCCAAGCACGTTCCTGCCCTCCTCCGTGAGATCCACCATGGGATAATGGTAACGGCCTGACACAATATCTTTTATACAGGCCAGATCATTTTCCATCAGATCGGCCAGGGCCTCCTCCACCTCCTGCTGATCCAGCCAGGAAAAGACTCCCCGGAACGGAACCAAATCAAACTCCCGGACCGTCTTCTCCACATCGTATTCACGGGATCCCCGAAGAAGCCGGATCAGAAAAGTCCTGCCTCTCCTGCCGTGAATCCGACCGATCGCTTCCATCACCACATAACACTTGAAACCGGCATCCATTCCTATCCCACCTTTCTGCAATCTACCATTTATCATATCAGAACATATGTTCTATGTCAATACTTTCCTGCTGCTTTCCCGCTTTCTTCCTGCCATGAAATCCAGTCCGAAAGAATATTTTTTTGCAAATCAAACAAAATAAGAACGGAGGTGTGTGTAATGAATATGACCCTAACGCAGAAAGAAAAAGCTCTTTTAAAGGATCAGCAGACCCATGAGAAGATTTGCATCAAAAAATACAACAATTATGCAGATCACGCTCAGGATCCCGAATTGAAGCAGATGTTCCAAACCTATGCCGGTCAGGAACAGCAGCATCTGAACACCCTGGATCAGATGATGAATGGACAGGCGCCCAAGATGCAGCAAAATCAACAAAGCCAGCAGCAAAACCAGCAAAGCCAGCAAGGTCAGCAGCAGAACCAGCTGCAGTCCCATTCACAGCAGCAGGCAGGGAAAAATCCCATGAGCGGCACCATGCAGAACCAGAACGATGCCGATCTCTGCAACGATATGCTGATGACAGAAAAGTACGTCTCGGATGCATACAACACCGCTGTGTTCGAGTTTGCCAACACCGATGCCCGTCAGGCACTGAATCATATTCAAAAAGAAGAACAGCAGCACGGGGAAGGGATCTTCAACTATATGAACAAGAATGGCATGTACCAGCTTCAATAACAGGATTCGAAGATCTGTTTGACCAAAAATAAAACCGGTTTTCTTCCGGTTTTATTTTTTCCTCTCCATAACATGATTTTTCTCCTATCCCCTTCCTTTTTTATTCCTGTTTTTTCCGGCACGAAGTCGCCTGTTATATAAAAACCCTCTGAGCGCATATCCAGATCTTTTCGTCTCCGGCAGTCCTCTTTGGGCTGCCTGTTTGTATCTTCCCCTGTTCTGTTATATAATGAATCACAGAAAATTGGCATTTATTTTCCTTTCCAAAATAAACAGCAAGCACAGAATCGTGCGATATCCAAAGAACGGAGGCACATAATATGAACCAGCAGGAAGCAATTGAAACAGCAAAGAATCATCTGGAAAAAGTCCTGAAAGAGCAGTTCGCCCGAATTGAAAGGATGAAGGCCACACAGGATTTCACAGACTACAGCAAGCTGAATCCCATCGTCATTGGCATCGCAGGCGGAGACGGCATTGGCCCCTTTATTACAGCGGAAGCCCAAAAGATATTGGAGTTTCTCCTGAAGGAGGAAACCAGCAAGGGCAAAATCACCTTTCGGATCATTGACGGTCTGACCATTGAAAACCGTGCCAGACACCATAAAGCCATCCCGGATGAGGTACTGGATGAGTTGAAGCAATGCCATGTCATCCTGAAAGGCCCCACCACCACCCCCAGAGCAGGAGATCCCTGGCCAAACATTGAAAGTGCCAATGTGGCCATGCGAAAGGAACTGGACCTGTTTGCCAACATGAGGCCGGTGAAGGTGCCGGAACAGGGAATTGACTGGATTTTTTTCCGGGAAAACACGGAAGGATCCTATGCTCTCGGCAGTGAGGGCATCCACGTCAATGATGACCTGGCACTGGACTTTACCGTCACAACACAGGAAGGCTCCTATCGCATCATCAAATCCGCCTTTGATTATGCCGCAAGGAATGGTATCAATAAAGTCACGGTGGTCACGAAAGCCAATGTGGTAAAAACCACCGACGGCAAATTCCTGGATGTTGCCAGACAGGTCGCAAAGGAATATCCCCAGGTGGAATGGGACGACTGGTATATCGACATTATGACGGCCAAACTGGTGGACCCCAGGCGCCGGACCCAGTTCCGGGTTGTGGTGCTGCCCAATCTGTACGGCGACATCCTGACGGACGAAGCGGCTGAGTTTCAGGGCGGTGTCGGAACGGCCGGCAGTGCGAACATTGG
>DHDO01000096.1:13627-16056 GCA_002399435.1 Firmicutes bacterium UBA4874 | reverse complement strand
AAAGAAGGCCGCGCCCAATATGCCGACCCCAGCAGTATCATACGGGCCGCCGGAATGCTCCTGGATCATATCGGTTATCAGGAAAAAGCGGAAAAACTACGGATGGCATTGGATATCTGCGGTCAGTATGAAAAGAAAATGTCCGTCACCGGGCGGGAAAACGGTGCGACTGGGGAAGAGTTTTCGGAGTATATCATGAAAACCCTGTCCGATCCGCAGCTGAAACAGAAATGGTCCGCTGCCAGGGATTCCACAAAAATGTAACGCTGCAGCGTTTCTGGCGTCACTCTTTCTTGAAAAATGGCAGGATACGGTATAAAATGGTTGGAGAAGAAAGCATTTGTGATAAAAATTGGAGGCTCGGAAAAATCATGAAACACTTCGGTTACATGCATCCTGCCGACCAGCTGGTCACCTTCATGCAGAGGATTTATCAGCGCGGTCTGACGACCACCTCCGGCGGAAACCTGTCCGTACTGGATGATAACGGAGATGTCTGGATCACCCCAAGCGGGATTGACAAGGGATCCCTTACCAGAAGGGACATCATGCGGGTCCTGCCCGACGGGAAAACAGAAGGCATCCACACACCTTCCGTGGAACTTCCCTTCCATAAAAAAATCTATGAAAAGCGCCCCGACATCAAAGCCATCATCCACGCACATTCCCCGGCATTGATTGCGTTCAGTCTCGTCCGTAGGGTTCCGGATACCCGGTTCACGCCGGATATTCATTTTACCTGCGGAAAAGTCGGAATGGCGGCATATGCCGTTCCGGGCAGCCGGGAACTGGGAGACAACATTGCGGAAAAATTCGGCGAAGGCTGTGATATGGTCCTATTGGAAAACCATGGCGTAGTGGTGGGAAGCGTTGATCTTTCCCATGCATACGCGATGTTTGAAGCTTTGGAATTTGCCGCCCGCACGGAAATCGAGGCAGGAAAACTGTCCCGGCCGGTGGAGCTGACAAAGGAACAGCTGGATATGGCAAAATGGGAACAGGCGGATCTGTCTGCTGCACCTCAGAAGACTATCTCCAGTGAAGAACGGGATGCCCGGCGGAATATATGCGCATTTACGCACAGAGCCTATGATCAGTTCCTGTTTACCTGTACGCAGGGGACCTTCTCACAGCGGCTTACGGATGGAGCTTTTCTGACCGCACCCCCCTCTGCCGATCGAAAGTATATGGAGGAAGCGGATATCCTGCATATAGGCAAGAGTCCGGCAGAATCCGGCGGCAGTCAAAATTACTTTATAAAATTCATTCAGGCAGTCTATCAAAAACATCCGGACATTCAGTCGGTGGTGATTGCCCGCTCGCCCAACATCATGGCGTTTGCCATAACACACAATGAACTGGAGACCAAAACCATACCGGAGAGCTATCTTCAGCTTAGAAACATCCGGAAAATTCCTTTCGAAGCCATCGTCAAACATCCGGAGGAAACGGCAGAAATATTTTGCAGCAAAGTTCCCATCGCACTCGTGGAAAACAACTGCATCCTCGTAACCGGTGATTCCCTGATGAATGCCTATGACCGTCTGGAGGTGGCAGAATACAGCGCCAGGGCCATTCTGTCTGCCAAAACCCTTGGAAATCTGGTCCCCATCAATGATCAGCAAGTCCACGATATTGAAGTGGCCTTCCATATGAAATAATCTGAAACAAAGTAATCTGGAATAAAACAATCTGTAATAAAGTAATCTGGATTGAACAATCCGAAATAAAATAGCCTCAAATAAGATGACCTGAAATAATCCTGGAAAACAAGAAATCCGTCCGTGAAAAAGCCGCTGTCAAATCCCATAAGGGTACTTTGGCAGCGGCCTTTTTCCAGTTTCATAATGTGGACGCTTCATTCCTGACAACAAATACTATCAGACAAATTGGGCCCCCTTCTCCTTCATAAGGCTCCGCACCCTGGCGCCGTCCAGCTCGTGGATTCCAACATTCTCATCCAGGGAGATGGCCGCTGCAATCCCGCAGGCTTCTCCCATGGCTCTGCAGGTCGGCATAATGCGCAGAGAACTCTGAGCAATAAAGTCCGAACCGATACATCTTCCCGCCACCAGCAGATTGGCAATCCCTTTCACTGCCAGGCAGCGGTAAGGAATTTCATAAAAGGGCCGGCGATCTTCTTTATTTTGCCGGATCTCTATATTGCGGAGCTTTCTCCCGTGGATATCCACCGGATAGTTCGACTGTGCAATGGCATCTTCAAATTTGCGGTGAGAAACCACATCCTCCGCCGTCAGATTATAATCTGCAACGATCCTGCGGGATTCCCGAATACCTACCATGACAGAGATGTCGGAGATATACGCATCGTCAAACCCTTCAAAATACTTCCTGTAAAAGCGCAGCTGGCGAAGAATTGCTTTCTTCCCGTGCAGCTGGACATACGTCAGATCCCCATTATCCGTTCC
>DHDO01000096.1:12660-13285 GCA_002399435.1 Firmicutes bacterium UBA4874 | reverse complement strand
TATCGCTGTACAAAGTTCCAGAATTTTGGAATATCAATCCCTCCGATCATATAGCGAAGGGAAACCGGCTGGTTTTTCCCCGTCTCTTCCTCACCGGCCGTAAAGTCAGCTTCTGCCAGATAAGAAACATCTCCATCTCCCGTTGCATCGATGTAAACCTTTCCGGTGATCAGGCCTTTGCCGGATTTGTTATGAACGACAATCCCCTGGATCGCATTGCCTTCTTTTTTAACACCGGTAATCAANNTACCATGACAGAGATGTCGGAGACATACGCATCGTCAAACCCTTCAAAATACTTCCTGTAAAAGCGCAGCTGGCGAAGAATTGCTTTCTTCCCGTGTAGCTGAACATATGTCAGATCCCCATTATCCGTTCCGTTTGTGTTTTCAAAGAACTCCGGGCAATTGAATGCCAGGCAGTCCTTCCGGCCGGGTATGCTGAATACCTGCCAATAAATCGCATCTTCCCGGGTAATGTCCCCTTTCTCCACCGCATCCAGAAATACGGGCTCAAGAGGCCATTTGCCTGTATTGGGAATGGTCATGGCCGTACTGATCCCCCGGTCCGGATCGACCTCCTCCGGCTGATCCCGATTCTCATATCGCTGTACAAAGTTCCAGAA
>DHDO01000096.1:435-12356 GCA_002399435.1 Firmicutes bacterium UBA4874 | reverse complement strand
TCTTTTTTAACACCGGTAATCAACGTATGGTAAAGGATTCTGACGTTTTCCTTCAGCAACAGGTCTTCCAGAACAATGGAGATCATAAGCGGATCAAACGATGATCCATCTCCGCTGGCAGCCCCCAGCGCCAGCAATCTTTCATTGATCTCCTGACTCAAATAGGAATTCATGGGATTCCCCCTGATATGGGTGTGCATCATCGGCGTTACCAGGGACAAAGGTGCACTTCCCCCCGCGATACCAAACTGCTCGATCAGGGCAACGGATTTCCCTTCCCTTGCCGCTGCAATGGCTGCTATGGAACCGGCCGTTCCGGCACCGCATACCACAACATCTGCCGTAACGGTAAACTGATATTCTGAATTCATAATCGTTCAAACCTCCTCTGAAGTGTATTATACTATGTAAAGCAAGAAAGAAAAAAGCCTTTATTTTATCGTATCCTTATTCTCTTCATGCTATTTCTCCATGGCGGCTTCATATTCCCTTCCGCCGGTGTTCCCCCATTGGGGTCTGTGCAATGACCTGTTGCTTTGGCCCTCTGTTTTCAGCTGCAGAGCGGTCTGCAAAGTGCAATCAGATCCTCCACACTGGCTGTTGCCAGACACTCCACGGTATCTGAAGCTCCATAGTAGATTTTTACCTCGCCATCATCTTCCAGAATCATTCCGCCCGGGAAAATCACGTTGGTACGAAATCCTTTCTCCGCTTCCCAACCGGTCTCCGGCGTGATCAAAGGGAGCCGGGATAAGCCGATCACCTTTCCGGGATTTTCCTGATCCAACAGCATAATGCCGGTACAATAGCATTTGGTCCACTTATCCTCCCAGCCATTTTTACCCCGGCTGTCGTCACGCTGAACTGCATGAAACAGTGTGAGCCAACCATATTTTGTTTTGATCGGCGGTGCCCCGGGCCCTATTTTGTCATTGGCAAACGGAACATCCTCCACCGTCAGGACCAGTTTGGAATCCCCCCAATAGTGCAGGTCCGGCGAAAAGGACATCCAGATATCGAACCGATCCTTACCACCCCGGGAGTAAACAGGGAATGGCCGCTCCATCCGTACATATCTGTCATGGATCTTTTCCGGAAACAGCACCATGTTGCGATTATCGGGGACTGTCATGGAAAGTACTTCAATTTTTTCAAAGTCCTCTGTTACTGCGATCCCGCCCCGCAAGCCATGTTTGGTATCCACTGCAAAACACAGACAGGCTCGTCCGCCGAGAATCGTCAGTCTGGGATCATATACTCTGGTAACCTCCGGATCCCCCAGATCCCCGGCAGTCAAAAAAGGCTTTTTCCTCACAGACCATTTCCTTCCGTCATCGCTAAACGCGATGCCAAGATTGCATCCGCGAAAACCATGTCCGGGAATGGGATCATAATCGTTGCGGAACACCATGACATATTTCCCCTCGTATTTGGCGACACCTGCATTGAAGATACAATCAGCAGGATAGGGGATATCTTTGGCAGAAAGTACCGGGGCTCCATCGTTGTATCGATGTATAACCGGGCTTGTTTTATATTCCGGCATCATTTGTGGCATAAATAAGTCTTCCTCTCCTAAATTTTTTATCCTTTCACGGATCCTATGGTCGGGACCATAACGGCAAACCCAGGTTTCTGCTACCGTAGCAACAGCTGACAATAAGGTCAGAAAAACAGATAGTATTACAAAGTTTCATTTGAAGCATCCGTTGTATCGAAAGGCGCTTATAAATATTTGTAATCACTCTTTTGTCAGTATCTTCAGTTCTTGTACTCATACAGTTTCCCTCAGCGTCTATTATACACTACACAGCATAAACAGAGCCTGATAAATCCAGATTTGTTTATGGTTTATCAGGCTCTGCTTTCCTGGTTGGTTATTGCACTTTTTACGGCTTGCTTCGTGTAGTATTTCCTACTTCATCGTATCTTTGTTCTCATCATGCCATTTCTTCATTGCGGCTTCATATTCCTTTCCGCCGGTCTTATCCCATTCCGCAATGATATTGTCAATGGCTTTCTTTGGATCTCCCCCATCTGCGATGGCCTGAATCAGTTTGTCATTCACCATAGTTCCCAGGGCAGCATCATTGTCCCGAACTTCCGGCAGTGATGAAGCATAGGATTCATAATAGTTTTTTACCTCATAGTCTCCCACTCTGGAGTTCATCTGATCATACATTTCCGCCATGGCATCCGTCTTCCTGGCTCTCGCCTGCCACATCTTAAAGGCCACATCAGTTTGCAAAACACCGGTGAACTTATCCGAATTGGTGAAGTCATTGAACGCAGGGAAAATAGGATAATAACTGCCATCCTTTATTTCATAGGATTTACCTTCTTCTCCAATGTAGATCTTTTTAAAGTTCTCCTTGTCGGATATAATGTTGAACCAGTTGATGGCATGTTCCGGATTTTTTGCCGTCTTGGGAATGCAGGAAAGCGCGGAAATTCCCTGCCTTAAATAAACAACCGGTTTCGTGTTGGCGTCTTTCGCCAGAAAAGTGGCAACCTGAACCTTGGCATCGCTGCCTGTTGCTTTAAACGCTTCATAGATACCATCAATGGCCCAAAACATAACCGGATAAGCCAATGCGGTCCCGTTGGTAAATTTCTCCTTTGCGG
The DNA here is from genome assembly GCA_002399435.1 of Firmicutes bacterium UBA4874. Lineage (GTDB taxonomy): Bacteria > Bacillota > Clostridia > Caldicoprobacterales > DTU083 > UBA4874. The sequence goes on along the minus strand of DHDO01000096.1, from coordinate 9,731 downwards.
TATCAATGGTATTAATCGGCATGTCATTATCCAGCAAACCTTCCTTGTACAGCTTCTGCATATAGGCAAGATAATCGACCACAGCAGGATTCTTGATACGAGGCAGGTATTCACCGTCTACCTCATACCAGCCTGCATCACCCATTCCAAAACCAGCCATAACATAATTCAGCCAAGCACTTGCCATGGTTGTCAGGGCCGGCTTTCCGGTTTTATCTGTGTACGCCTTCAGCACGTTGTAAAAATCATTCAGATTGGCCGGCACTTCTTTCCCCAACTCTTTCATATATTTCATGTTGAAACCTATTCCGCCTTTTAATATACCATAGGGATCTCCGCCTGGCTGCGGGCCATCAAATGCTTCATGAGGGATGCCATAGATCACACCATCTTCGGTTGTTACAGATTGAAGCGCCATATCGGAAACTCCAGCAAGAATGTTTTTCCCATACTTATCCAGCAGGGGCTTCAAATCCTGCAAGGCATTCTTTTCAAATAACTGATTTGCTGAGCTTGCACCAATTCTCATAATTAAATCATAGGATTCCCCGCCTGAAATATCCAGAATCAGTTTTTTATCGGCATTTTCCTGAGGTAAATTGAACCATTTCACCTTATAACCGGTCATTTCTTCTTCCAATTTGTTGGCGGGCTGTTCATTAAAGTTATAAGCCTCGTAGCCTGTCAATATTTTCAGCTCTGGCTTTTTTCCGGACAAAGCGGATTCATTGAACTTTCCAGAATCCTTTCCGGATTTTGAAGTGGTTACCGGTTTTTTTGTGCTCCCCTTTCCTGCATTGGTTTTGTCCACACCTCCGGAGCATGCAGTCATGGAAAGCATCAAAACAGCTGCGAGAAAGAAACTTAGTAATTTTTTCATGTACTATGAGCCTCCTTATAGCATCCTGATTTTTTTATTTCAATCCAGGGACCGGATAACCATTCCATCCCTGGATTTGAAGTACAATGAAGATTTCACTCAACAGTCCAACTGTCACCCTTTCACGGATCCTATGGTCATGCCCTTCACAAAATACTTCTGCAGGAAGGGATAAAGGATCAGGATGGGTACCGTGGATACCACAATGGTAGCGGAACGAACGCTCTCTCCCGTCAAATTCATGGCGGAATCAATGTCCGCAATGTTCCCAGCTTCATCAATGGTGTTCATCGCTTCGGTAATCAGATCATACAGATACTGCTGCAGGGGTTTCAGGGAGGCATCCGTGATATACAGAACCCCGGACATATAATTGTTCCAGAACCCTACCCCATAAAACAGGGTCACCGTCGCCAATACCGGCAGTGACATGGGAAGCACAATCTGGACCAAAGTGCACATATTGGACGCCCCGTCTATCTTTGCCGCTTCTTCTACGGTCTCCGGCAGGGATTCAAAATAATTCTTTACGATGAACATATTGAAAACCGAAAAGACACCGGAGAACACCAGAGCCCATATGGTATTGATCAGTTTCAGGGACCGGTACATCAGATAATTGGGAACCATGCCGGCATTGAACAGCATCACAAAAACAAAGATGTACAAAAAGAACTTCCGTCCCCTCAGCTTTGGCTTGGAGAGCGGGTACGCCACAGAAACCGTCAGCAGCATGGCAATCAAAGTGCCCAGTATGGTAACGATGACCGAAACCCGGAAGGAACCGCCAAACTCCGGCTTCTTTAATACATAAAGCACCGTATCAATCTGCGGATCGATGGGCCAGAAGGATACCAGACCTGCAATCACCGGACCCTCCGAACTGAAGGCCTTGGCCACCACCTGCAGCACAGGAAGCAGGGTTACCACTCCAAACAGACACATGACCGTGATATTGATCACATCAAATGCTGTAACTTTCCTTTTTCTTCTTTCTTTCATGGATCAGCAATTCCTTTCTATGATGGTGTCCGCTACCAGATACTTTTCCCGGTGGCCTTTTTGGCAAATCGATTGGAAGACAGGACCAGAATCAGTCCGATGATGGAGTTGAACAGCCCAACCGCCGTGCCGGTGCTGAAATCCATCTTGCCAAGGCCCATCCGATAAACATAGGTGCCGATGATATCCGCCGAATCATAAACCGTTGGATTGTACATGGCAAAAATCTGTCCAAACCCGGCGTCCATAATACTTCCCATCCGCATGATCAGCATCATGACAACAGTGGGAAGCAGTCCCGGGAGTGTAATATACCATATCTGCTGAAAACGGGAGGCACCGTCCACCACAGCGGCCTCATAGCATTCCTGATCCAGTCCGGCTATGGCAGCGAAGTAGATAATCGAACTCCATCCGATCTCCTTCCACCCATCGGAAAAAATCAGAACCTTTCGGAAAACGCTGTTGTCCATCATAAACTTCACTTTCTCAAATCCCAGATCCACCAGCATCTTATTGACAGGCCCCGTGGAACTCAGCAAGGTAACGAACAAACCGGCAACAACCGCCCAGGAAAGAAAATGTGGCAGATAGACAACCAGCTGCAGGCCTTTCTGAAACTTCACACTGCGGACCTCATTCAGGAAAATCGCAAACAGAATGGGGATCGGAAAGATAAAGATGATCTTGTAGAAACTGATGAGCAGCGTATTGGTCAGTGCCCGTTTGAAATCCGAACGGGCAAATACATTGATAAAATACTTGAATCCCACCCACGGGCTGGCACCGATGGACTTCCAGGGCGTGTCCGCCGCAAAAAGATTATAGTCCTTGAATGCAAGAGTGATCCCATACATGGGTATGAGATGGAACAGTATTACAAACACCAATGCCGGGACCATCAAAAGATACATGTCATAGTTCCTGAAAAAATATCTTCCGAAGGATTCCTTTTTCGTGGGCTGCATGAGCTGCGGCCTTCCCCCAGCTGAAACATTTTCGATCGTTTTCGTTTCTCTGCTCATTCTTTCCCCTCTGTTCCATACTTGATCTAAGAAGAACTACCAGCATTATTATTTTATCTGATATATTGTTAAATGTATATATGTTCAACTGCTAAAAGTTAGCACATAATTTAAGAGACTGGAATGGCCCGGACGGTGTATTGATATTTTCTTTTGATTATTTACACTATCTTGCTTTCTCAGGCCTCCGGTCAAGTTGATAAAAGATGTGGCTTATATTATAATAAATATGGTAAATTCATGCCGTTTCGACATTTTCTTATAACAACAAAAGGGAAGCTTATTCCCTCAGGTTACTGAGAATTGTTTGAAGGGAAGCTTATTCCCTCAGGTTACTGAGAATTGTTTGAGGTGTGTTCATGGAGGTCGGTTGATGTATGTACAAAATGCTGGTGATAGAAGATGAACCTGCGACCATATATGGAATAAAAACTGCTGTGAACTGGGAACGGCTTGATGTCATTATTTGCGGCGAGGCTTCCAACGGTTTGGAGGCTTATCCGCTCATTGAGGATCTCTCGCCGGATATCATCCTGTGCGATATCCGTATGCCGAAAATGGACGGCATTACATTGATCAGTGAAATCCAGCCCCGTTATCCCGGGATCAAGGTGATCTTTATAAGCGGTTATTCCGATAAGGAATACCTGAAAAAGGCAATCAAGCTGAATGTAGTGGACTATTTGTACAAGCCCCTGGAATTATCGGAACTGATACAGGCCGTGGAAAAGGCAAAAAAGGCCTGCCGGATGCATATCACTGCGCAGAATATCCCCGACAATAATCTGGCTTTGAACCTCATTCAGGAAGGATGGCATCCGAGCATGGATGTAAACAGGCTTCCTATCCGCCTGAACGAGTCCCTGATTACCGTGATCGCGAAATTTAATGTGAGCCTGGACAGTTCGCTGGAGAATGAATCCATTACGCTTAATCGCTATCTCCCGGATTTTCAAGAGATTTTTTCAGAAGCCTTCCGGAAGCTTTATGTTGCTTCTCCTCTGAATAACAGTCTCATACTGCATGCCAATCTCCCTTCGGATCCTCTGCAGTGCAGGGAAAGCTTTCATCGACTGAATGAACTTTTCGGGCTGGCACAGGGAGCTGCCCGGCACATGACAATGGGAATCAGCAATCCAGTGGAATCCGCTGCTTCCCTGAAGGAGTCCTTTCAGCAAGCCAGAATGGCAGTGCATTCTTCTTTCCTGACCGGCTATGGCAAGCAGATTTTTTACAGAGACCTGAGCAGGACACCTTTCCGTCCTTCCCCGGATCTGGAGAATCGTTTCTTCCACCAGATCAGCGTGAACAATATGGCAACCGCCATTGACTTCCTGGAAGATTATATTGACTACATGAAGAAATGTCGTCCGGAAGACATTCCGGCCATCAAAGACGAGCTGGCCAGCATTTTTTTCCGCCTGAACCAAGAGCTGAAAGGACAGGAAGGGATGGAGCGATCCTTCGTCACCGAGACTATTAACTACGCTTTGGAGATTACGGATATTCAAAAATATCTGATGCGCCTCCTGAAACAGATTTTATCCCAAATTAACAACCTGGATAACAAAGGTCGGATTATCTTCGATACGGAAAAGTATATTCTGGAAAACTACGATAACGATCTGAGCATTCAAAAGATTGCTGATCACGTGTTTATTACCCCCACCTATCTCTGCCACCTTTATAAAACCAAAACCGGCAGAACCATCAATCAGTTTATTCTGGAGGTCAAGATGAACAAATCCAGAAAACTGATTACGGAGACCAACATGAAAATCAAGGAGATTTCTGAAAAGATGGGGTACAGCAATCAAAACTACTTCACGCGGACATTTACAAAATATTTTGGGGTTACACCGAGTACCTTCCGCAATAAAAGGCTCTGACTATTGATACGTGGATCTTACTGATAAGAGGGTTCTGAACGACACAAGGGCTTTGACTGATACCTGAACTACGGGGATCCTGAAAGATAAGAAATTTCAGCGCTTCCTTCTGTTGATCAGCTAAATTTTCCCGAGGACCCGAATGTAAAAGAAGGAGGAAAGCGACCCGTATGAAATGGCTGGATTCCATAAAGCGGGCTTACCTGGACAGTCCTTACCAAAACAAACTGATTCTGTCCATGTTTGCCATCATTATGCTGCCTGTTATCCTGTTGACTACATTTTCACACTATCAGAATATTCAGATGATCAAACGCCAGTCTGTTTCCCTTTCTGAATTGTATCTTCAGCAGGCGGAGACTTCCATCAACTCCAAAATTACAGAAATCACCAATGTCGCCCTGAATCTGTCCAGGAACAAGAATGTCACGGAAATCCTGGCGAAGGATCCGCATTCCGTTCCCATTGCAGAGCAGATCGATGATTTGAATGACCTTGATATTATTGCAGCCCGTTTCCGGGACTCCGATGCCATTTACAAAATACGGATCTATGTCAAGAACGGTTTGCTGTACAGTGACCGAAACGACCTGACTTACAACCTGGACAGCATCCAGGAGGAAAGCTGGGCAAAACCCCTGAGGGAATCCTATTCCGCTATCTATTTTACGGATCCCTATGATTACACCTACATTCTCAGTGACAGGCGAAGACTTATTTCCGCTGTCGTACCCATACGGGATCCCAATAATTTTGATGAATTTATCGGCGTCATAAGCGTGGACATGCTGGAAGATGATATTCTGGACCTGATGCAGACTGCCGATTACAGCAGGAAAGGGAAAATTCTGATTACCAACCGGGCGTATGTCCCCCTGATTTCCTATACGGCAAACAAGAAACCGTTTCCCCATGAAATACCTGAAAAGATGATCCACAACCTGGATCCGTTTTACATTACAACAGACAATGATTATGTGATCGGCAGAACAACTCTTTGGAATAACTGGATGCTGATCACCATATCCTCCATGGAAGACCTGCTAAGCGTGCAGGCTGGCCTGAGAAGGCAGTTCATCCTGCTGGTTCTGATTGCCGGAGTCGTTGTCTGCTGTCTGTCCTTTTTGTATGGACGTCAGAATGCGAAACGAATCAACCTTTTGGCAAAACAGATTCGGGGAGTGGAAAGCGGAAATTTCAATGTAAACTGCATTGTGGACAGTGCGGATGAAATTGGGGAGCTTCAGGCCAGCTTCAATTATATGGTGAAAAAGGTGAACTCCCTCATGAAGAAACAGTACCAACTGGGTAAGAATCTGAATGCCATGGAGCTGAAAGTCCTGCAGGCGCAAATCAATCCCCATTTCCTCTACAATACCCTGGATCTCATCTCCTGGGCGGCAAAACGCGATGATATGGAGGAAGTCTGTGATATTGTCATTAAATTATCCCGGTTTTACCGAATCAGTCTGAGCAATGGCAGTGATTACATTTCCATTGCCAATGAAGTGGAGCATGTCCGTCTCTATGTTGAGCTCCAGAATCTCCGGTTTCTAAAGGATATCGAGCTGAAAACGGAAGTGGATCCGAAACTGAAGGACTATCGGATTATGAAGCTTCTGCTTCAGCCGATTGTTGAAAACAGCATTCTGCACGGGATTGCCAATTCCGATAAAGAAAGGGGAATCATCTTTCTCTCGGTCCAGCCGGTCGGAGGCATGATACAGATTATCATCCGGGACAATGGAATCGGAATGAATCAGGCTACCATCTTTCGGCTGATGACTTATGATGAAATCCCGAATGAAGGACAGAATACAGGAGGCTACGGGCTCAAAAATGTAATCAACCGTCTGAAGCTGTACTATGATAATCAGGCCCGGATCACTTTTCATTCCACGCCGGAGGAAGGAACCTCCGTAACCATTCTGATCCCTTATATTCCCCAGTAAAAGGCGCATATTTCCTAAAATTCACTGATCTGTATCGTTTTTTGATTTTCATCCACCGCAAATGCCTCGGCATACGGTTTTCGGGCCAGATATCCGTTGCATTTCATCAAATGGCTGTAATATTCCGCGTAATGAAAGCTGGGGCTGTGGATGGCGAACCACTGGGTTTGAATAGCCTTCTGCCACAGGGCGAAGCCTTCTTCACTGACTTCCACATACGCATAGGGCACAAATTCTGTGGGATCTTCCCAGTTTTGAGCGTAATATGGGCCTCCTGCATAATGGGCAGGAAGTTCCCGCTCAAAAGAAGGCAGCCCTGCAAAAAACTGAGCATCCTTTACAATCCGATAGGTTGCTTCATGATCCTTATGGATGCTGTTCTTCCAGTGGGTCAGCAGTACTTTCGGTTTATATTTGCGTATCTGATCACAGACTTCAAAGCGGACTTCCTGCGTATCGGGCAGCTCACCGTCCGCATAAGGCAGTATCACCGCTTCTCCTCCCATCATTTGGGCAAATGCCGCAGCCTCCTGCTCTTTCTGTTTACGATATTCAGCCACGGTCAGATGAGGAGGGTTTCCCCGCTCCCCGCCGGTCAGCGCAAGGGTTACCACTTTCCATCCCTTCAGGGACAGCGTCGCCAATACTCCGCCGCTGGTAAGCTCCGCATCCCCCACATGTCCTCCAATCGCCATGATTGTTTTTTGTTGCTCTGCCATTTTCCACCCCTCTTTCAAAGAATCATCTTTTTCATATCGGCCCAGGCCCTGACCATTTTAAAGCCGGCCGCTTCATAGATATTGCGTGCCGGATTGTTTTCGCCCGTAAATAGTGTCATATACTGTGCGCCCAACTGGCTGAGGCCTTCACACAGGCTGTCAAACAGCACCTTGCCTGCTCCCATGCCACGGTATGCCGAATGCACGCCGATACCGGCGAAATAGCCTCTGCCGCTGGGCTGTTTGTCCATTGGCCCGGCGAATCCATAAACCGTATTCTCCTTTGCCACAATCCGGATCGGACGCCCGCCGTCCGGTTGGCTGATTTCCCTCAGAATCTCCCTGCGCCAGGGTTCGCTGTTCAGGTTATCCATCAGTTCCGGCATACCGGTGTGCTTTTTTGCATCAAAGGTTTCAATGGTAATGCCCTTCTCCAGCAATCCCTGCCTCTTTGCCAGGATATCCGGAGACGTCTTGTACCTGGACAGGTCGACATAATAGCTGTTCTGATAAGCAAAGTTGCGGTAGCCGCGATTCTGAAAGAAATAATATCCTGACCCGGCCATATCAACCCCCGGCGCGTTGGGGTGATCGTGATTCTCCGTCCCCGGCACAATCCATGTCAGGTTCATGGGATTAAAAAAGGAAATCTCCATGGAACGGGGGGAGCAATCGTCTGCCTCCCGCAGCTCCTGTTCCATTGCCGCCAGCAGCCGGGTGCCCACGCCAAAGCGCCGTACTTCCCGTGATACCACCAGCATGGTTAGATACGCCTTGTTGCTTTCCGGCACCTGACATCCCGCAGCAAACGCCGTACCATCTTCCAGCAAAATGGCTTTTTTGGTAATGCCCTTTTCCTCCGTAAGAAAAAACCGTGAGAACTCCTCATCTGTAAACGGCCGGTACAGCATATCCCCGTTTTGTACGGCATCGTTGAACAGTCTGCATGCCACTGGTACCGTTTGCTGCGTCAATGCAACATAATCCATGAAATCCCCCGCTTTTCTATTCTTGACGTTCCATATCTGCGTTTTGCTCTCTCTATGAAATGCTCAGTTCCTCTAATTATGGAATACTCTGCTTTATTAGTATAACATCGCTGTAACATAATGTCAATATGCGATAAATTTTTTGTAATAAATTTTCACTAATGCGATATGATTTTATGCTACGCTCACTTTACATTATTCTTTTTGCTGATATACTAAAGAAGTCGTCAGGTCGTAGCAGCAAAGCGATTCGACTAAAAAAAGTTCAAAGGAGAGTGCCATGTTTTCAATAGACCATGATTATCATATTCATACCCATCTGTCCACATGCAGTGGTGATCCGGAGCAAACCGTGGAAAACATAACCAGATTTGCCCGGCAAAACGGTATGCATACCATCTGTATTACAGATCACCTGTGGGACGACTCTGTGCCTGGGGCATCCGCATGGTATAGGCCTCAGAACATTGCTCACATCCAGCAGTCCCTCCCATTGCCGAAGGGCGAAAACCCACGGGTTTTGTTTGGGTGTGAAACAGAATACCTGGGTGGTACAAAACTGGGATTATCTCCCGAGCACTTTGATCTGTTTGATTTTATTATTGTTCCGTTGAACCATTTTCATATGATAGACTTTGTGCGTCCTTCCAGTTATGATACGCCGGAAAAAATAGCGGATCTTTTGCTTACCCGGATGGAAGAAGTGGCGAGACTGCCCCTTCCATGGCATAAAGTGGGAATTGCTCATCCGACCTGCTCCCTGGTTTTCAGGGAGGGAAACGAGGCGGATGTTTATCGTGCAATGGATCCGGAAAGACTTGCCGGTGCCATGAAAACATT
>DHDO01000096.1:0-174 GCA_002399435.1 Firmicutes bacterium UBA4874 | reverse complement strand
TTTTATTGCGGATCCGACAGTCATAAGCCCAAAGCTCTCAGCCGCACCTTCCGGAATCTGCCCATAGTGATTGGACTGTTGGGACTGAAGGATGAACATGTTTTTCATATTTCCTGACCTATTCCGGACAAATGAACATTGTCAAATGAGTATTGTTAAATGAACATTGTTAAA
>DHDO01000072.1:12112-13088 GCA_002399435.1 Firmicutes bacterium UBA4874 | reverse complement strand
CGGCGTGAGCTTGGAATCATCAACATTGGCGGCAATGGGATGGTAACAGCCGACGGCGATGTGTTTGAATTGGGGCATATTGAGGGATTGTATTTGCCAATGGGTACCCGCGAAGTCCTTCTGGGCGCAAAAAATCCTGAAAATCCACCGAAATTCTATATGTGCTCCGTTCCCGCACACAAACCCTGCCTTGCGACCTATATTCCCTTTGGAAAAGCAATACACCGGGATCAGGGTACAGAGGAAGCTGCGAATGAACGCACTATAAATCAATTCATTCATCCTGACGTGCTGGAAACCTGCCAGCTGTCGATGGGCTGCACCATTCTCAAACCAGGCAGTGTCTGGAACACCATGCCCGCTCATACCCACGAACGTCGTATGGAGGTGTATATGTACTTTGATATCCCACAGGGCAATGTGGTGTTTCATTTGATGGGGCAGCCTCAGGAAACACGCCATATTGTCATGACCAATGAGCAGGCAGTAATCAATCCATCCTGGTCGATTCATTCCGGCTGCGGCACCGCCAACTATTCCTTCATCTGGGCAATGTGCGGAGAAAATAAGGAATTTGACGATATGGATGGCATTGCCAATACGGATCTGCGTTAAACCCTGCCTGTTTCTCTTTTAAGAATATTAAAAGGAGGAAAAATCAAATGGATGCATTCAGATTGGACGGCAAGGTAGCATTGGTGACAGGCGGGTCGTACGGAATTGGGCTTGCAATCGCAAGCGGTTTGGCGCAGGCGGGGGCAAAGCTGGTATTCAACGATATACGGCAGGATTTGGTGGATAAAGGGCTCAAAGCATATCAACAAGCAGGTATCGAGGTTCATGGATATGTATGCGATGTGACCAGCGAAGGACAGGTAAACGACATGGTAGCGCAAATAGAAGAGGATGTTGGCATCATTGACATCCTTGTGAACAATGCAGGAATCATCAAGCGCATCCCCATGTGCGAGATGAC
>DHDO01000072.1:11876-12016 GCA_002399435.1 Firmicutes bacterium UBA4874 | reverse complement strand
AAGGCGGTCATTCCCGCTATGATTAAAAAGGGCGGCGGCAAAATCATCAATATCTGTTCGATGATGAGCGAACTTGGGCGGGAGACCGTTTCGGCTTATGCGTCAGGCAAGGGTGGCCTTAAAATGCTTACCAGGAACAT
>DHDO01000072.1:9113-11539 GCA_002399435.1 Firmicutes bacterium UBA4874 | reverse complement strand
AAGCAGCCCGAATAAGTGCTCTGGTCCAATGGAAAGCATGATTTCGAGTATAGGATTTTTATGAACTGCGGCATTGGCCTTGCCTTAACGGAGAGGCCAATGCCTGGTTCAAAAGACCTTTCAGCTTTCTTCTCTCATTCATTTATCCATCTCATACGGTTTTTCCCGGACCGGTGCGGCTCTGTATACCTTTTTTGGAATTGTCAACTATGTACACAATATGACGGGAGCCGTCCCATAAATATTGCCTGGCAGCTGGAGCGCCCGATTCCTGCCAAGTATCTGAAGAAGACAAACAAACTGGTGGGCAGGATCATAAATCTACAAAAAAGAAAACGTCAAATCAATATATGGAAAAGGGCATATAAATTTCGCGTATGACTTTTACCATTTTATCATTTTATCATTTTTCATTTTATGATAAAATTAAAAAGAAATCCGGCAGAATGATCCGTTTTTTGAAAAGGTCTTGCCTTGCTTACAGAGATATCGATTATACATGGGTAGGATGCAGAAAGGTGATGAAGAATGGCATTGGGTATGTATAGGGTGTTGATCGTGGAAGACGAGCCATGGACATTGCTTGGGCTGGTAAAGACCTTTGATTGGGAGGAAAAAGGATATCAGGTTGTTGGGCAGACCACCAATCCGGTGGAAGCCTTTGATTTTATATGTCTTGAAAAACCAGACGTTGTCTTTACGGATGTCCGGATGCCGGAGATCAGCGGAATCGAGCTGGTGAAGCGAACCAGGGAACTGGGCATGGATACGGAATTTATCATTATCAGCGGTTTTGCTGAATTTTCCTATGCCCAGAAAGCGCTGTCATACGGCGTTTTTGAATACTTGCTGAAACCTGTCGATGTGAATAAGGGAAATGCCGTATTGGACAAGCTCTTTGTGCATCTGCAGGCAAAAGACGGAGAGACGGACAAAGAGAAAAGGATTGCCGCAGACCATACTGATTATGAAGGACAGAACAATAGTGACATGAACGGTCTGATGGAATATATTGATAAAAATTACAAAAAAGACTTGAGCCTCCGGGATCTTGCAGACCGATTCTATATGAACTACAGTTATTGCAGTGAATTATTCAAAAAAATAAAAGGAGTTAATTTTACAGAGTATATCACTTATAAAAGGATGAAAGAAGCTGTCCGTTTGTTATTGGATTCCAATCGAACGGTAAATCAAATCGCACAGGAGGTAGGATACCGGGACTATTATTATTTCAACAAGAGGTTCAAGGCCATTTATCATCAGACGCCTTTTCAATACAGGAGAAACAGCAGAAAAGTGTAATGTTCTGTATTAGAGGGATGGAGGGATACGGATGAATCCAGGTGGAATGAAGATAAGGAATCAGTTAATTCTGATTGTTGTTATTACAACTTTCATAACGAATGCATTTTTGTTTGCCTATGATTTCAAAGTTGAGGCCCTGCTGAAGGACAAGACGAAAATATACGAGGAAAACACTCTGGAGAGCATAAGGAAAGAGATCGATTCCGTAGGGGAGGATGCCTGGAACGTAGCAAACATCCTGGCCTATAACAGTCAGATCCAGAGGTATCTGACCTCGCAGGATCCGCTGATCCGGACAGAGTTAAACCGATATTTGCGTGAAATCATGCATTATTTGAAAAGAGCCAATCAGGATATCCTGTTTATCAAAATTACGGACAACAGCGGATACAGCGATTCGGCCAGCCGGATCAGCAGTATAGACAGAAAGTTTGTACAGCAGTATTCGAAAAGACGGAACAATCTGAAATCCGCGGAGTTTTCTCCCTTGATTATTAACGATTATCCCACGGATCAGGAAAACAGGTTCTGCTATGCTTTTCTGTTTCCTATCTATGATATACAGAAGGAATTCAAAGCAAGGCACAGGATCGGAACGTGTACCATATTTATCACAGCCGATTACATCCAAAAGATAATGGGGAAAGCCAATCGGTCCGGACAGCCCAACTTTTTTGTGGTGGATCAGACCAATACGATCGTGGCATCCAATTACGGGGATGGAGACAAAGATGCTGCGGGAACGGAATTCGTGTTGAAAAAAGCAGGGCCAAAGGAGAAAGGCAGCAATATCCGGCAATTTCATGGCAAAAGCTATTATTGGAAAGAAGTCGGCCTGGAGAATATGGGATGGAGGGTAGTGAACCTGACCTCCACAAAATATATTTCGGATGATCTGCTGATTCTAAGGAGATTTCGTTTTGTTCTGCTGGGCATCATGCTGCTGTCCATGACTTTGGTCAACTCCGTCATGATCCGCCAGGTGACCCGGCCCATCAATACGATCATCGCTTTTATCAAGGATTCCAGGGGCGGTTATAAGGGCAGAAGGATACAAGTCATCAAACATCGTGAAATGGGCGAGCTTGCAGGCTATATCAACAATATGCTGGATGTCA
>DHDO01000072.1:8302-8808 GCA_002399435.1 Firmicutes bacterium UBA4874 | reverse complement strand
GTTTCCATGGCGGACATTCTGAAATACAGCATCAAAGCCAGTGATGTTGTGAAGGTTTCGGATGAAGTAAAATGCATTCAGGAATATATCAATATAATGAATATCCGGTATCAGGGGAAATTCAGGACTTCGGTGGAGATAGACGACCGGATATTAAGCAGCCAATTGCCCAAAATGACCCTGCAGCCCATTGTGGAAAATGCCATTTACCATGGATTGGAGCCAAAACTGGGAAACGGGGAGCTAAAGATAAAAGGAGTTCCAGGAAATGATAAAAACAGGAAATGCATCCGGTTTGAAATTACGGACAATGGGGTTGGAATGGATCCTGTCCTGTTGGATCATGTAAATGCGGCATTGAAAGAGCATAAGAAAGATCAGGAAGGAGAAGCAGGGACTTCCAGAAAAAGTATCGGCCTTTCCAATATTGAGCGTAAGGTCCGGATTCTATCCAATAACAAGTATGGTCTTCACATTGAAAGCGAGGCGGGGAAGGGCACCCGGGT
>DHDO01000072.1:6297-8072 GCA_002399435.1 Firmicutes bacterium UBA4874 | reverse complement strand
AAAAGGGTGTAACGCTGCTGATCCTATATTCCATAAATGGATCATTTCATATTATATATATGGGAACATTATACTATGAATGGAATCAAAAAATGAGCATTTCATTGAATAAACGAAATATACACCAAAAAAACAGAAATCTATCCATTTTGATTTGATCTCTCCAAAGATATAATATGAACTGTTAGCAATGGAAACAGAAGGGAGATCCATGTATGGAGACAGGAATGATTTCATCCTCCCGGTCGAAGACGGGGAGACCAAAAAAGAGTCTTGTCAGGGAGATTAAGGCGAATAAGCATATCTATCTGTTGATTTTGCCGGCGGTGCTGTTTTATTTGATTTTTCACTATGTGCCAATGTACGGAGTCACCCTGGCGTTTAAAAAATTCAACTTTGTAAAGGGAATCACCGGCAGCAAATGGGTTGGACTTACAAATTTCAAGTATATTATTTCAGAGCCGGAATTCTGGAACGCGTTTAAAAATACCATCATTATTAGTTTTGGCAAGCTGATCTGGGGCTTCCCCATGCCGATTATACTTGCCATCCTGTTCAGCGAGCTGCGGATGAACCGATATAAAAAAGTGGCGCAGACCGTATTTACCTTCCCGAACTTTTTGTCCTGGGTGATCGTAGCGGGATTTGTGCGGGCCATATTTGCAGATGAATCGGGAGTCTACAATGCCCTGATGACGATGCTGCATCTGCCTCAAAAGTCTTTCCTCGGAAATCCGAAGCATTTCCGATCCCTGCTCTACCTGACCGGTATCTGGAAAGGAGCGGGCTGGGGGAGCATCATATATCTGGCAACGATATCCTCTGTTGATCCTACTTTATATGAAGCCGCTGCAATTGATGGGGCTGGAAGAATACGGAACATCATTCATATAAAATGGCCTGCCATCAAATCGACCGTTGTTCTGCTTCTGCTTCTCAATATCGGAGGAGTAATGAGTGCAGGATTTGATCAGATTTTTAATCTGTATAATCCTACGGTATACAGCACGGGTGATATTATTGATACCTATGTCTATCGGCTATCTTTTGAGAGAGCTCCGAGGTTTGAAGTCAGTGTGGCTGTAGATACGTTTAAATCCGTTATCAATTTTATGCTGCTTTTTTCGGCAGATCGTTTTGCCAAGTTGATTGGCGAGAGAGGGATATTTTAGGAGGCAAAGTTATGGCGAAACAGGATATGGAGAGTAAGACAAAAAGGAGATCGTCTGTCAGCTACATGACAAAACGTTCACCGCTTGATGCGGTAATATTCGTCATTATCACCTTGGGGTTTATCATCATGGTGTATCCTTTTTACAACTCATTTTTGATTTCCATTGTCTCAAAGGCGCAGTACCTGAAGACACCTTTTATGCTGTATCCAAAGGATGTCACCTGGCAGTCCTATGAGATATTGTTCAGGACCCCGACTTTGTGGGACGGGTATAAGGTAACCCTGATCGTTGTTTTCTTTGGGGTTCTTTATAATATGTTTCTGACGACCACCCTGGCCTATGGGCTGTCCAGGAAGAGATTTCCCGGGAAAGGCATCCTCATGAACCTGATTATTGTAACGATGTATTTCGGAGGCGGAATGATCCCTTCCTATTTGTTGATAAAAAAACTCGGGCTGATGAACAGGATATCGGCACTGATCCTTCCTACGGGGCTGAATACCTTTTATATGCTTATTATGAGGAATTATTTTCAATCGCTTCCTGCCAGTCTGGAGGAATCGGCAAAGATCGACGGCGCCAGGGATCTGACCATCCTCT
>DHDO01000072.1:4314-6189 GCA_002399435.1 Firmicutes bacterium UBA4874 | reverse complement strand
TATGGACAAAAAGCTCAAGTTAACGATTGCAGATCTTTCGGAATACGATGTGGAGGATCCCATGTACAAGATCCTGGCCAAGAAGTTCAATGTCGAGGTGGATCCTGTTGAAATATCGTGGGATACCTGGGAACAACAGGCGAACACCTGGATAGCGGGTGGAGATATGCCGGATGCGCTGGACTATGAACTGAAGCCGGAAAAGATGGAAATTCTGGGAGAATGGGCGGATCAGGGAATCCTGAAGGAGATACCCAGCCTTGACAAATATCCCAACATGAAAGCTCTTTATGATCAAATACCGGAAGCGGAACATTTGAAGGTGAATGGGAAATTATATGCGTGGCCCAAGCTCCGCGGGGACAATCCCTATAATTCCATTGATTCCAAATCCATTGCCTATCGGAGAGATTGGGCGGAAAAAGTTGGTATGGCAAAGGAAAATGATGAATATACCATTGATGAATTTCTGGAACTGTTAAAAAAATTCAAGGATGAGGATCCGGGTGGACAGGGTACGCTGCCCTATTCCGAGGTTTCCTATTTCTTTGGGTATATTGCAAATTCCCAGTATGATAAGTTGACTAAGGATGTATTGAATTACGAAAAGAAAGACGGTAAGTTTGTATGGATCCCGGCTCAGCCTGAAGCTGTGGAAAATGTGAAATTTCTAAACCAAATGTATCGGGATGGATTATTCTGGAAGGACTTTTATTCTACGGATGATGGTACCATGATCGACTATTTCAATGCAGGTAAATTGGGAGCACTGACAAACAACTGGACAATTGGCAGAATCAATGATACCAGGAAAAGCATGATAGAAGTGGATCCAAACCTTGATTTTGAGAAGGCAGTTGGTATTGTAAAATTAAAGGGAAAAGACGGAAAGATGTTTAACACCGAATATGCCAACTGGTGGAGCGCCATGCTGTTCAACGGCCAAATGGAAGATGCAAAAATGGACCGGCTTATGAGCATTATAGATTGGATGCATGGAGAGGAAGGAACCCGGATGGACTTCTTCGGCATTGAAGGCAAAGACTATAAAATGCAGGATGGCAAAATGCAGCTGCTGTGGGAAAAGAATGAAAACGGTGATCTTGTGAAACCGGCCTATAAGGCGCAATTCCGATATATGGGTTCCTTGGGCGGGGAGTTCAATATGGAAGACCCCAATGTTCCGGAATATGTAAAAAATCTCTATCTGAATCATATCAAGGACCAGACACCTGAGGCAGCAAATATCCGGAAAAGAGATCTGGACCTGGTATACTTCAAGGGAAAGAATATGACAAAATATGTGGACTTTGCACAGGAAACTTTTGATGAAATCCTCCAAATCACAATTTCCGCAAAAGGACCGGAGGATGCGGAAAGCAAATATACAAAGTGGGTGGAGTCCATGATGCCCAGGGTTCAAAAGGTACTGGATGAATTGAATTCCAGCCTCTAAACGGGCAGCAGAAAGGAACATTATGCCGGATGGCGGCTTCAGGGCTTTCTTTTGGGTACCTGGAAGGAATTTGCTTTCTTACACCAATAGAAGGATCTGATGGGATAGTAAGATCATGATAGGATCATGAAATATCATGAAAAGAAAGAGGTTTGCAGGATGAGGAGAATTGTAAAAAAAGTAATTTGCCTTGGAGCTTGTGCTGCAATGATGACAATAACGCTTCCTGGTATGCCCATGAAAGCCCGCGCCGCATCGGATGTCACAATTCATTGGAATGATCTAAAACAGGAAATTGATGGCTTTGGGGTATCCCAGGCAGACTGGTCCCATGCGATTTATGACATGCAGGGGCCGGTACGGGATGAGATAATGGATCTGCTCTTTGACCCGGATAAGGGCATTGGTGCATCCATATT
>DHDO01000072.1:3653-3938 GCA_002399435.1 Firmicutes bacterium UBA4874 | reverse complement strand
TGATCTGTATGCCATATCCATGTGCAACGAACCAAACTCCATGAAATTTCTCTCATGGGATTCCTGTGAATGGAATGCAACAAATATTCAAGTCTTTCTCCGGGATTATCTGAAACAGGAAATGATCGATCAGGGGGTGGCGGATACCAAAGTGATTGCGGCGGAGCCTTCCTGGTGGTCCGAGGATCTGATGAAGGACGCATTGAACGATCCGGAATCCTGCGGGAGGATCGACATTGTCGCCGCCCATAATTATCCAGTTCCCATCATAAATCGGGAGCTTCC
>DHDO01000072.1:1748-3445 GCA_002399435.1 Firmicutes bacterium UBA4874 | reverse complement strand
GGGAATGACATCCGGGCTGAAGTTTGCGAAGCAGATCCATCACTTTATGACCGATGCCAACGTCAATGCCTGGCTGTACTGGACCGGGGCAATCCCCGGAAACAATGATGAAGGGCTGATCAATGTCTATAAAGATACCAACACCTATCAGCTTACGAAGAGATACTATGCCTTCGGGAACTACAGCAAGTACATCAGGCCCGGCTATGTACGGATCGGGGCGACGGACAGCCCCATGCGGGGAGTGTATGTTTCCGCTTACAAAAGTCCGGACACCGGTGAATTTACCATTGTTGCAGTCAATGACCGTGACAGTACGGCGCAGCTCAATGTTCGCCCGGACGGTTTTGCTCCCGCCCGCCTTACCCCTTATATTACAAATGACAGCCTCAATATGGAACCTGGGCGTGATATTGTTTCCACAGATGGGAAGTTTCAAACGGCGCTGCCCCCAAAGAGTGTTATCACCTTTGTAGGAGGAAAGGATTCTCCGGCGGGTCTGCTGGGCCGGTAAAATCAGGAAAACTTTTGGTCGGGATAAAGTAGAAGCCGATAGCTGTAAGGTACCTCACAGTTATCGGCTTTGTTTTTAACGTTTTCGAACTTATTTGCATTATGCAGGGCAAGCGGGCCACAGGGGCTATTTTGGACATACAAAGCGGAAAAGGATATAATGGAAGGGTCAGGGCTTGCTCTTAAATTTGTACAGTTCGTTTTTTGGAGGAGAGATATCTTGATAAAGCCAGGTCTCTATGAACAAGTCATCAATGCGGGAATCAGCCGGGAACTGTCGGATGTCCCGGCAGCCCGGAAATCCGTCGCGCCCATTGATCAGGCAGAAGCGTCCAAAGTGCTGTCGCAATATTTATCTGCCGTGGTGCAGAAAGGCCTTGAGAATGTGCTGGATCACGGCGGGGACCTTTCCTCTCAGCCTTACCCCTATCAGCAGGAGATATTGGACAGGCTTCTTGCTGAGCGGGAAGTGCGGCATCAGTACCGTAATCTCGTCGTTGCCGCTACCGGCACCGGGAAAACGGTTATCTCGGCACTGGACTATCGCCGTTATTGCCGGGCTCATCCCGGAGGGCGGTGCAGGCTGCTGTTCGTGGCTCATCGGGAGGAGATCCTGAAGCAGAGTCAGGCGACCTTTCAGGGAGTTTTGAAGGATCCGAACTTTGGAGAACTTTTTGTCGGCTCCTATAAACCGGACTGTATGGACGATTTGTTTCTTTCCATTCAGACGATGAATTCTCAGGCTCTTTATGAGAAGCTGCCGGAGGACTACTATGACTTTATTGTTGTGGATGAGTTTCATCATGCCGCCGCGCCAACCTATCAGAAGATGCTGGAGCATTTTCATCCAAAGATTTTGCTGGGACTGACTGCCACTCCGGAGCGGATGGACGGCAAAAGCATACTGGGTTATTTCGGAGGCCGGATTGCTGCGGAAATTCGTNNCTTCCATTGCCCAGAGCAGCTTATTTACCGGCGCGGTTCATGAGCCGCAGATGTATTCGGAGCTGAAAAAGGAAATTGGTTCCGCTGACCGGATTGATATGCTGGTGTCCTTCATCAAATGGAGCGGCCTTCGGCTGATCATGGAGGAACTGAAGGAATTTGTACAAAGCGGCGGCCGGCTGCGTGTCATCACCACTTCTTACATGGGCGCCACGGATATCAAGGCCATTGAAGAACTG